>NZ_CP022684.1:3917500-4249834 GCF_002863865.1 Ketobacter alkanivorans
GCAACTTGAGTGCTGTTAGTAACCTCAGGTTACCTCAGGCAGAAGTCGGTGCCAACAGTGTTCAATCGCGGGAATCCAGCCATGAGTTAAACCGGTTCAATACCACTTGGGCGTTTTCCAATACAGCAGGCAACAGTGCCTTCATTTTATCGGTATCAGCGATGCTGGCGGCGTATTCCATAGCCGCGCATGCTTGTTCCAGTTGAGAGGCTTTCATTTGTCCAGCGCTGCCTTTTATCGTGTGGGCCAGATACTGGCTTTGGCTGGTGTTGTGTTCCTGCACCGCGCAGGATAAGTTGTCCAGGTGCGGTGGCACATGATTCATGAATGATTCCAGAAGCAGTTGCAGCCGATCTTGCCGCTGCTTGACCATAGATAGAGCAGCCACTTCATCCCATATGGATTCGTCACTAGGCTGATGGTCACTATTTGCAGATTCGTCAGGCTGTTCACATTGAAAGGCGCTGTCTTGTGTTTCATCCAAAATCCATAGCTTTAACTTTCGCAGCAGTGCATCTGATGATATGGGCTTGCTTAGGTAGTCGTTCATGCCTGCTTGGATGCATTTTTCGCGATCACCTTTCATTGCGTTGGCAGTCATGGCGATGATAGGAATATTGTTATTATGCTCCCCAGCTGAACCTGCCCGAATGCGACGGGTGGTTTCGTAGCCATCCAATTCTGGCATTTGGCAGTCCATCAGTATTAAAGTGTAGGGTTCTGGTTGTGGTGCAGTTGCCAGAGTTTGAATGGCTTCCAGTCCGTTTCCTGCTACATCTGCATTCAAGCCCAGTTCATTTAGAATCATTTTCGCGACTTCTACATTAATGGAGTTGTCCTCCACCAGAAGAATCCGAGCTTTTTGTGGCCAATCTGGAACGATTGCCTGCTGGTGATTGTCGCGCAGTGCTTTGAGGGAGTGGCGGGTGAGTAGTGGTCTGCGCTCATTACTTTCGCTCTGTTTGGATATCACTGAAAGCGCGATAAATAGATCTTGGGTGGTGACTGGTTTGGGAAAATAGGCGCTAAATCCGAGCTTTTCAAAATAGCGGGCATCACCCCGGTGCGCCATGCTGGTCATCATCACCAATTGCATTTTTACCAGACGTGGATCAGCTTTTAGTTTTTCTGCCAATTGTGCGCCGTTCATCCCTGGCATTCCCATATCCAGAATAGCGATGTCAAAGGGAGGCTGCTGTTCTGGAGTGCGCGTCAGTCTATCCTCACAGCAAGCCAGAGCCTCTGTTCCGCTGCTGGCTTGTGCAACCGTGATCCCCCACAGTTGCAGTTGGTCGTGAAGCACCTCCCGGTTGGTGCTGTTGTCATCTACCACCAATACCTTTAATGAGGTGGTATCCAGCTCTGGTATTACCTGCTTGGCCATGTCGCTGGGCTCAAGCAATATGTGAAACTCAAATCGGCTACCCTGATTTGGCGTGCTGGTAGCGCTAATATCGCCCCCCATTTTGTTCACTAACTGCTTGCAGATAGCCAGGCCCAGTCCGGTACCGCCATACTGGCGAGTAGTGCTGGCATCCACTTGGGTGAAAGGAGAAAACAGATTGGATATCTTGTTGGTTGGAATGCCGATACCCGTATCCTGAACGGATGATTCAAAGCGGAGTTTGTCGTTCTGTTGCGTGATATTGCATCGTACTAAGATTTCACCCTGCGGGGTGAATTTTATGGCGTTGCCAACCAAGTTGGTAAAGATCTGACGGACACGACCGGGATCGCCTTTAACCATGGAAACTTGGATGCCTCTCAGATCCAGTATCAATTCCAACCCCTTTTCCTGGGCCTTCAGTGCCATGGATTCGGAGAAGTCACCGAGCATTGCCCGTAGATCAAAATCCAGTACTTCAATGTCCAGTTTACCTGCATCCACTTTTGAGAAATCAAGAATGTCGTTAATAAGTAGCAGTAATGACTCGGCGCTACTCATGGCTAATTGCAATCGTCGCAATTGGTCGCTATCGAGCTTTGTGCGCTGTAACAAATTCAACATACCCAGCACGCCATTCATGGGGGTACGTATTTCGTGGCTCATTG
Source organism: Ketobacter alkanivorans (assembly GCF_002863865.1). Classification (NCBI taxonomy): domain Bacteria; kingdom Pseudomonadati; phylum Pseudomonadota; class Gammaproteobacteria; order Pseudomonadales; family Ketobacteraceae; genus Ketobacter; species Ketobacter alkanivorans. The sequence continues at coordinate 3,919,553 of NZ_CP022684.1, forward strand.
TCGCCAAAAAGTCACTTTTGGCTTGGGTTGCCGCCTCTGCAGCATCTTTCGCGGCTACCAGGTCTTTTTCGGCTTGGTTTCTTGCCTGTTGGTTCCTGTAGCCTTCAATCAGCTGGCCAATGGTCATCATTAGGGGGTCCAGCCATTTCACCATTTTCTGATTGTAGCCAGAGCCCCGATTAGCCAGGCCAACCATAGCGATGCCTTTGCCGTTGCGTGTGATGGGGATGCCCAAAAATGAATGCAGGGCAGGGTGACCGTTAGGGGAGTCTTCTTTTGGGGTATTTGAAATGACAGGTTGCAATGATGTCAGTGCGCGCTCAAACAGTGGTTCTAGATTACGAAATTCCGTGCCATCCTTGAGCAGGCCTTCATAAAACTCATCAGACTTTTCATCCAGTGCTACGTTTGAGATTGAACGGATTTTTAAAAAGGGTTGGCTTGCTGAATTGTAATGTATCTCGCCCACGAACCCGTATTGGCTGTCGGTAAGGGTGAGGACGTTGCTAAGCAGGTTGTCAAAGGTCTGCAGGTAGTTCTCGTTAGCAATGAAGGTGGATTGGGCGCGCTCAATTGCCCGTAGTAGGGACATTTGATGTTCCAGTTCATTGTGGGTCTGTGCCAGTCGTTGCTCGTTGAGTTTGCGCTCTGTGATGTCTTGTAATGAACCAAACAGTCGGGTGCAGGTTCCATTTTTAAACTCACCCTGGCCAATGCTACATACCCAAACTTCATTGCCGTCAGCGGTGATTATTTTGGATTCCAGCTTCCAGGGTTGTTGCTGGGTGCGACATAGTTCGATCGCCTTTTGCATGGCGTTCTGATGAGCGCCTTCTTCGAAATAACGTATACCATCTTCAGGTGTAGGTTCATATTCCGGGGCAACGCCCTGAATCAGTTTGCACATAGGGGACCAGTACAGGGTGTTCTTTTCCAGGTTGGCTTCCCAGGCTCCAATGCGCGCTTGCTTGCTCATCTGCTCCAACACTTCCTGCTGGTTGGCCAGTTTCTCCTCAGCCTGTTTGCGTTCGGTGATGTCTTCAATAATCGACCATATGTATTCGTGGCCATTGCTTTCCCGCAGCAGTATGCCGTTTAGTACAACAGGAAATCTGCTGCCGTCTTTTCGTATGTATTCCTTTTCATAGGGGCCATAACGACCTGTGCTGTTAAGGCTCTCCAGTTGGGCGGCCTCTTGCTCCTCGTAATCACGGGGCGTGATATCCCAATAATCCAGCGCCAGAAGCTCTTTCTTGGTGTAGCCTGTTGGCCTGCTGAGGGCGTCATTGATTTCGATAAATTTCCCGGTGGAAAACTCATTCAGCGCGATACCGATCGGCGATAATTCAACGAGAGCACGTAACCGCCTATTGTCGATCTGCCGCCGTTGGTACAGGTAGGTCAGGATGAAAAACACCAGGCAGATCAAGCTCCCTATGACTACCAGCGTGGCACGCAGTGCGTTTGCGTTTTTAGCGTGAGCAGGCCAGCCATTTTTAGGCGCAGCGGCTATTTCCCAATGGCCAGCGGGTAACGAGATGGTGGCCAGTACCGGGTTTTGATCAAACAGCTCGGCAGCACCAAAAAAAACAGCGCCTTTCGCGCCAAGCCCGTCCTTGCCACGAATGGATATGGCATAGGGCACCTCTGCATCCAGCAGCCCGTTGCGTTTGAAAAGCAAGTCGGCGTCAATCACTGCAGACACCAGCCCCCAAAATGTGCGCTGACCGTTCTGCTCAACAAACACCGGTATACGCCCAATAATGCCGTTGCCGCCCTGCACAAGTTTAAGAGGCCCTGCTATCACCATATCCTTACTGTCCCGTGCAGACATGGCCGCTTGCCTTTGTACCGGATTTTTACCCAGATTCAGTCCCAGGGCTCCTTCATTTCCCTGCAATGGGTAGATATAGCGAATCACCATATCCGGTGCACCACCGATGTTTTTGAGAAGTGGGCGATCTTGTAGCAGTATGCTGGCATAAGCACCGAAGCGCGACTGTGTGATATCCGGCTCGACGCTGATTATCGCCACCATTCCCTGCACAGTCTGTAGATTGCTGTTGATGTCACCTTCCAAGCGAGCACGCAATACGCTGATTTTACTCAATATTTCGTTGCGCAGATGTTCGTTTTCAGTTTGGTTGTTAAGTCGGTCAATAAACAGACCAGTCGCAATCATGCAGACAGCAGCTATTGTCGGCGCCAGCCATAGGTACTGTCGGGGTTGGAAGTTCAGAACTTAATACCTCAATCCATGGTGTCTATCTATTAGTTATAGTTCATAGAATTGCATTTTTCTGCGGGGGGAAGTGTCATGGCTGTTGGCGATCAGGTATACGATGTATACGCTGGTGGTGCTTGTCTTAATATTAAGCTAAAACAATAAGTTGCTCCCCAGTGAATAATCAGGAGATGAATCCATGGCCAACTGGCTGATAGAGAAGGTGGTGCGCTGGCGCTATGGCATGATTGTCGTGTCCCTGATAGTGGCTGTGGTGTTTGGATGGGGCGCGCAGTATCTGCAGCCGGATACAGACTACAAGGCGTTTTTCAAGGAAACCAACCCGCAATTAATGGCCTTTAATCGTATCGGTAATGCTTATACGCAAACGGATTCAGTTCTATTTGTTGTGCAAGCAACCGAAGCCACAGTCTTTACACCGGAAACCCTGCTGATTATAAGCGAGTTGACTCGTCGAGCTTGGGAGCTGCCGTATTCCCAGCGGGTTGATTCGGTTGTGAACTTTCAGCACACGGATGCCGACGATGATGGGTTGGTGGTGCGTGAATTGGTGGAGGACGCAGTCAATTTGACCTCACAGCAGGCTGATAGTATTCGCCAAATTGCGTTGAATGAGCCTCAGCTGGTGAAAAAACTGATATCAGCAGACGGCAAGGTTGCTGGCGTGAATGTGGTGATCAATCTACCGGTGCATCAGGGAGATTCGCTGCACGAGGTCGGAGAGGCAGCAAGGGCGCTGCGGGCAGAATTTGCGGATCGCTATCCTGATGTGAGAGTGCTGTTGTCGGGTATTGTTGAATATAACTACGCGTCTGAAAAGATCATCGGCGATGAGATGGTTACGCTCATGCCCTTTATGTTGCTGGTGGTGCTGTTGGTGTTGGTGCTGATGTTGCGATCGTTCTGGGGCACATTTGCAACACTGGTGGTTATCCTGTTTTCGATCGCGGTTGCCATGGGGGCCATGGGCTGGATAGGGTGGCCTCTTACTTCTGGTTCTGCTGGTGCGCCGACCATCGTGTTGACCATGGCCGTTGCCGATTGCGTTCACATCCTGGTGACCTATTACCTCTACTTGCGTCAGGGTCACGACAAGTTCAGCGCCATGCGCACCAGTTTGCGTTTGAACTTTCAACCGGTGTTTATTACCAGTCTTACCACTGCGATCGGTTTTCTGAGTATGAATTTCAGTGATTTACCGCCCTTTAATGTGTTAGGTAATGTGGTGGCGATAGGGGTTGTGGCCGCCTTTCTGTTCGCGATTTTTTTTCTGCCAGCACTGATGCTGGTGCTGCCTGCGCGAGTGGGTAACAGTGAAGTGAGGCAGAGTCATGCCATTGATCCGTTTGCCAATTTTGTGGTGCGCCACCGCACTGGCCTGCTTTGGGGTGTGAGCGTCATTACCATTGCGCTAATTGCTTGCATTCCGCGAAATGACATCAACGACAACTTTCTGCGATTTATTAAACAGGGCAACCCAACTCGGGACGCAACGGATTTCATCAGTGAAAACTTAAGCAGCTTTTACAGTGTGGAGTATTCACTGCATAGCCCCTACGAAGGAGGAGTCTATGATCCGAGATTTTTACAACAGGTTCATCAGTTTAGCGAATGGCTGAAACTGCAGCCAGAAGTGGCACAGGTGATGTCCATAACCGACATCTTTACGCGTTTGAATCGGAACATGCATGGCAATGATCCAGCCTGGGAGAAGCTGCCTCAGGAGCGCGAGCTGGCAGCGCAGTATTTGTTGCTTTATGAGATGAGCCTGCCGTTTGGTTTGGATCTTAATAATCAGATTAATTTTGAGAAAACCGCCACGCGCCTTACGGTGAACCTTGTTGAGCAGAATACTGCTGCAATGCTGAGATACGAGAAGAAGTACGCCGATTATTTGCGTGTGCATGCGCCAGATATCCGTTTTGATGCCGGTAGCACTACGCTGTTGTTTTCTCATGCGGGCATCAGCAATGCGATCAGTATGCTTGAAGGGTCTATCCTAGCGTTGATTATCATATCGATAATTTTAATTGTCGCGCTGCGTTCGTTAAAAATTGGTTTGATCAGTATCATTCCTAATTTGATCCCGGCGGGCTTGGCCTTTGGCCTATGGGCTATTTTTGTGGGTGAGGTGGGTATTTCCATTGCCATCGCCATTGGCATGACCCTGGGTATTGTGGTGGACAATACAGTACATTTTCTAAGCAAGTATTTGCGGGTTAGACGTGAACAGGGCGCAACACCAGAGCAAGCGGTACGTTATTCCTTTTCTAACGTGGGGGTGGCGCTGTTGGCCACCAATATAGTGCTTATTGCAGGGTTTCTTGTGCTTTCCATGTCTGGGTTTGTGCTTAATTCCCAAATGGGCATGTTCACTGCGCTCACCTTTGTTATGGCATTACTGGTGGACTTTTTCTACTTGCCAGTGCTTTTGCTGCTGGTGGATAAAGATACAAAATTGGACGCTGACCATTTACATCAGGTAACGGGATCTTGATCTACACTGGTTAGAAAGGAGGTGTATCATGAATTCTGTTGTCCCCGCTGTTGAAGACACAGTTACCGGAAGCTATCTGACTTTCGCACTACTGGATGCCCGCTATGCGTTGGCGGTACGCCATATACGTTATATCACTTCGCTGGCAGCCATCGCTCCCCGTGAGGTACCCGATACTGAGCATCAGAACCATCGAGTATTTCAGTTTCAGGATGCCCAGATCCCGCTTTATCCATTTTGTGATTTGGTTGGCATGAGCTCTCAACAGGAGGACTGTCAGCAGCTGATAGCGTTGTTGGCCCAACGCCGCCAGGATCATATCGACTGGATGGATGCTCTCCATGAGAGTATTTGTGAAGGGGTGGATTTTACCAAAGCAACGGATCCTCACAAATGCGCTTTTGGCATTTGGTACGATCATTATGCTCCCGAGGATGACGAGCTGAAAAAGATAATGATGCTCTTCGATGAACCCCATAAGCGAATTCATGCGCTTGCTGAGAAGCTCTTGGATGTATCGCAACGGCAGGGTCAGGTCGACGTTGCCATACGCATGTTAGAAGAGGAAAAGCACTCGACGCTAAAACAGTTGATGAATCTGTTTGAGCAGGCCAGCGAGCGTCTGCGGGAAATGCAAAAACCGGTTGTAGTCATTCTTAATACCGGTCATCGCACTTTTGCCATTGAACTGGATGGCATTGATGGCATTATTGATTTTGAGTACGGGCACTGGCTGGCGGATACTGATGTGGATAAACGCCCTCACTGCTATGACGGTTTTTTCCAGAAACCGGGCGCAGAATTGTTCGTAAAATTGAACCCATTTAATCTACTTACGGCTTAGTGGGTTGCTTCAATGCCACCAATTCAGGTCGTCCGAACATGGCCCGGGTGAGGGCGCGGGTCATGATGGTTGAAGGAAGGCCCCGGATGCGTCGACTGGCCTCTACGTAGGCTGGCCCATTTCGAATGAGTCCTGGGGTTATGGGTTCTGCCACACTTAATATCTTCCGGCCACTGGCAAAGATCAGCCTCTCTTTTCTTCCGTAGGGTAAGTTAAATTCCTCTCGCAGCCTTGTTGGCAGCGTCGCTGCTGTCGTGATTTTTAGCCAGGCCATGGCGGGTGTTAATGTGAAATGAAGTGGCGCAAACAAGAACGCTGCCAATTCACGGGTGGAGTCCGTCACCACCAGTTGATCCGAGTCCCAAATGCTGCGATTGTACTCTTTGAAGGATTCCCAGTCCGGCGGCAAGATTGCATCAGGTATACCAAACATATACGCGAACAGCTTAGTCTCGTTGTAAAAACGATCTTTTTCCTCCGCTGACAAAGGGCGGCGGAACAATTCGTACATCATCACCGTGGTATCCCACAGCGTGGCGTGAACCCACAGTAAGGCATTGGCCTCGTTGGCCATATAGGGAGTGCCTTCGCCAAAGGCTCCGGCACTGGAATCCATTGTGCCTTGAATGCGGTTGTGTACGTTATGCACAGCACGGGCGTACTTGGTAGCCTGCTCTAAATCACCGTACACAATGGAAAGTACGGTGGTGAAGGTTCTCTTTGCTCGTCCTAGCGGATCTGAGCGGGTTTTGGAATGCTCATCGACGCCACGGGTTACCCAGGGGTGGGCGATCTGGAGCAGCAGGGCGCGGCCGGAGCCATGGGCACCAAACAGCGCATGGCGGGAGAGCTTCCACATCATGGAATCAGGGCCGAACAGCCCAATCCGAGGATCTTTGACTTTGGAGATAGCAAGTTCAAGCTGAGACTCGAACATGTCGCGGGTTACGACGAGTTGTTGCATAAATCAGGTATCCACTACTGCTGACTGACTTATTAGTAGTTTAGACTTTTTTTGACCGCTATACAGGCATTCCGTGACTTGGCCGTTTAGGTTACAGTAAATCTGCAGTATGGACGTGGTATCAATAGGAACGCGGGAACTAATTTACAGCAGGATAGAGGCCCATAGTGACAGATTCCAGTATTTGGTTGCCTCCGGTGACCCTAACCAATAAAGGCAGTGAGCGGCGCGTGGGCGTTGAGTTGGAGTTTGCTGGCCTGGATGCGGGGCAGATCATCGGGTGTGTGCAACAACAGTTTGGCGGAGAGTTGGAGCGGCGCAGCAGCTTCGAGTTTTCGCTGCAAAACACCACGCTGGGGAAGTTTGGTATTGAGTTGGATGCCTCTTATATCAAGGCGGTTGGTGCGTTACTCGAGGAATCCGGTGATCTGGAGGACGAGTTCTCTATCGAAGCCGTGGCCGCTGAGTTACTTACCAAAGCGGCAGAGCAGTTTGTGCCCTGGGAGCTGGTGACGCCACCTGTTTTGCTTTCCGATCTGCCGCAGATTTCACAATTATTTGCCAGTTTGCGGAGCGCAGGGGCATTGGGTACGCGCAACAGTCTGAGGTACGCCTTCGGCTTACACCTGAATCCTGAGCTGCCCGCGACGGATATTGACACGATTCTTTCCTATTTTCGGGCGTTCCTCTGCTTGTACGAATGGATTGCCGAGCAGGATCAGATCGACCTGACCCGAAAGTTAACTAACTACATCAAGCACTTTAGTAAGGATTTTATTCAGAAAGTCATCGATGCCCGTTATCAACCAACCTTAGCGCAATTTATCGATGACTATATTGAGGATAATCCAACCCGCAATCGCAGCATGGATATGTTGCCGCTGTTTGCACACCTGGATGAGGATCGAGTCCGTAGTCGATTGGATGATCCGCGCATCAAGGCACGACCCACTCTGCATTACCGTTTACCGAACTGTGATATCGACAACCTGGATTGGAATTTGGATCAACCTTGGCAAAACTGGTTGCAAGTAGAGCGTTTAGCCAATGATCCTGCTTGGCTGAAACAGTTCTGTGATCAATACCGGCGCTACCTAAAGTCATTTATCACGCCGTTTGATACCGAATGGTTAAAAGAAAGCAGCAAACTGTTACAGGAGCACTAGTTATTCCGGCACAGACATCCGATGTTCATACTCCTGTGGATTCGCCGCTGATTGCGGTAACCGGCCCTCACAAACGTTATCCGTTTGCCTGGTGGGCTACTCGATTTATGTTGCGTTTGGTGGGGCTGCGGGCCATCTACGTGACAGCCCATTCCGGCATGCCCAAGCAGGTCATACACGGCATAATCATTGGTGGTGGCGATGATATCGAACCAGAGCAATATGGAGGCGAGTACCATCCACGGCGGCGTTATGATGTGGAACGGGATCGTTTCGAAGTAGCGATGATTCGGCAGGCATTGGACAGCAATATTCCAATGATTGGGATCTGTCGCGGAGCCCAATTGATTAACGTTGTGTCCGGCGGAACGCTGAACCAGGATATCAGACCGTTGCGGAGGCTTACCCCAAATCGACGCAGTATCCGTCCGATAAAATGGGTGGATCTAGATGCTGATGGTCGCCTGTGTTGCTCGTTGGGTATCAAGTCATTGCGAGTAAACAGCCTGCATGAGCAGGCGATTGAGCGGGTGGGTGATGGGCTTACTGTCGCCGGCCGGGATAGGGATGGTTTTGTGCAGGCAATAGAAGGGCAATATGGATTTTTGTTAGGGTTGCAGTGGCACCCCGAGTATCTTCCTTATCGGGCGGAGCAACGTCATATCTTTCGCCTATTCGAAAAGGCAGTCAGTCGGAATGACAGCCATGTAGTGTTGCATGAGCCCGAGTTACTATGATCAGTTACGGGCTGTTGTTTCTTAGCGCTTTTCTGGCGGCGACCCTACTCCCTTTTTATTCAGAAGTGGTTCTTATTACGCTGCTGCTGGAAGGTAAACCGGTGTTTCCGTTGTGGCTGGCTGCTACGTCGGGCAATACCTTGGGTGCTGCAGTGAATTGGGTGATGGGGCGTTATCTGCTGCATTTTCAGGATCGCAGCTGGTTTCCGTTTAAGCCCGGCAGCCTCAGTAAATCGCAGGCGTGGTTTCAACGCTATGGTAGTTGGAGCTTGTTGTTTGCATGGCTACCAGTGGGCGGAGATGCGCTCACGTTTGTTGCTGGCATTATGCGGGTACGATTGTGGGTTTTGCTTCTGTTGTGTGGTATCGGCAAAGGGTTGCGCTATGGTGTGGTGATCTGGCTTACGGATGTAACAGAGGCTTCGCTCCCGTTGATGGAAGGGGCTGGCTGATAGTCCTCTTGTCCAGGCGGGCGCTCAACATGAATTGTTTAATTTCTGTATGAGCTGCTCAGCCAGAGCGCTGAATTCGATGGGGGTGATCAGAGCCCGGCAGGCTGATATCACTAGTTCGGATTGGTGGTTGTTGCTCATGATGACGGCCATAAGCGGCGTGCCCAAAGGGGGTATTGGTATACCGAACGCGCTGATTGCGTTGAAGCTTTGTGTAGAGAGTGCCTCCAGTTGAATCATTCCCAAGGACGATACAGTACCGCTGCAACGAAAGGCAGGGCGACGTAAGAGTTGTCTGATTACGCGTTTTTCCAGAGCCCGAAGCAGTGGCAAGGGTATCCAGAACATGGCTCGAGATGTTAAGGATTTCACGGCTACAGGCAGCTCCTGGTTTTGTTCCATAAGAAGGCTGAACTTTTTAACCAGGCTGCGTAGTGTTTCGTTATGATCAACATCCAAGCGTATCATGCCGATCAGGTTAGCTGATGTCATTTCTTCGGGAAGGTGGCGACGCAGGTTGACCGGAACCTGTATACGCGCGCTTCTTTTATCAGAGGTTGCACTCAGTTGGCTCAGGGCCAATATGGTTCTCAGTAGGATACGGCTATCCTTGCCAGGAAGAGTGATTCGTTGCCAGATCCGTGAACGATCTGTGTTGATTGGTTGAGGCGGCATAGGGAATGGAACCGGTGCGTTGCGTACAGTTGCAGGCAACGCATCTAGATTGCCTTCTGGCATGTTCTCCAGGGTGATTCTGGAATGGTAGTTAGGTGGCTGCTTTCCGTTCAGGGCTGCAAAAACACTCATGACAAACTCCACCAAACCAACGCCATCGGTCACTGCATGATGAATGCGGAATATCAACCAGGTTTTGCTTCCTACCAGCTGAATCACTTCGGCAACAGGGCCGTCGATAAGATCCAGGGGTGTGTCAATAAAATCCAGATCCTCCGAGTAGTCGCCATTCCATTCGCGTGATATTGAATGCACGGTTGGCAGTGCTCCGTCGGCACTCCAGCGTTTGAATCCCCACTTTCCAGAAAGGCGTAACCGACATACAGGGCTGGTTTCAGAGGCTATGGTGACGGCATCTAGCAGAGATTGATGGTTGATCTGTCCGTAGCCCTCTACGATCAGTTGCGACACCGGTTGGTTGGAGTGGTGTTGGCGATACCCACTGGCAGCGTAGACTAGATCTGACAAAGAGAACCTACGGGTGAAGACAGAGTTGTTGGGCATTTTTATCTCAAACGGTCAATAGGTAGATTGCTTTGCTGTCCATTCAGGTCAAAGCGCAGCGCTCTATGCTAGCTATGTTTCTATTCGGTTCTATTGCCGTATCGTTCAATTAAATTAAGCGATAAAGCCAATGTGCGTGATAAATGGTATAAATGTCTAGGTGGAGAGCGGGTAATGTTGTTCGTATTGGGTTGCAATTGGAGTCAGGTGTTTAATGCAGGTCGGAAAGTCGTTCCAACTCTATATAGGGCTGTTATTGTTAGGATGCTCGTTTGTTGTCAGGGCTGATGAAGTTCTGGTGGCAGTGGCGTCCAATTTCAGTGCGCCAATGAAAGTACTGAAAGCACGTTTTGAGTACGATACCGGTCACCGACTCAAACTTTCATTTGGCTCCTCAGGTAAGCTCTTTGCTCAGATTCAGCATGGTGCTCCATTCCAGGTGTTCTTATCCGCTGATCAAGACAAGCCTGAAACACTGCTGGAGTCAGGTCGAGCTGTTGTAGGAAGTGACTTTACCTATGCTACAGGCGCTTTGGCTTTATGGTCTGCTGCCGAGGGAGGTGAACCTTTTGATATTGATGTTTTGCGCCGCGCTGATCTGGACCATGTGGCCCTGGCCAACCCAAAGCTGGCACCTTATGGCCTCGCGGCTGTGCAAACCTTGCAAGCATTGCAGTTAGATCAAACAACAAAACAGTTTTGGGTTGTGGGAGAGAATATTGCCCAAACCCATCAGTTTGTAAGCAGTGGCAATGCCGAGTATGGGTTCGTTGCGCTCTCCCAGATCAAGCAGCCTGGCAAACCCATAATCGGCCGCTACTGGATAGTGCCATCCAACCTGCATAGCCCGATTCATCAGGATGCAGTGTTGCTGACGCTGGGCCAGAATAGTCAGGCGGCCAAGGAGTTGCTGGCATTTTTACACAGCAAAAGCGCTCAACAGGTGATTGCGTCGTATGGTTATCGCATTGAGGTGCGCAAATGATTTATGTGGTGTTGGTGCTGCTGTTGCTGGGGGTAATGTTTTATCCCCAATATGCGACGCGTAGAATTTTGCGTAAACACAGCCAAAATCGTGATGATTTTCCTGGCACGGGAGGCGAGTTTGCCCGTCATTTGCTGGATCGGTTTTCTGTCCATGGGGTTGGGGTTGAAACAACGAATCAGGGTGATCACTATGACCCGACTGAACGCATGGTACGCTTAACCCCTGAATACTATGATGGTAAATCTTTAACTGCTGTTGTGGTGGCAGCCCATGAAGTGGGGCATGCAATACAACACCACCAGGGCTCCGGTGGCTTGGTGGCCCGATACCGCCTGGCTGTTCTGGCAGGCGTTGCATCAAAAGCTGCGCAGATTGCGTTGATAGCGTTACCGCTGTTAGCCGGCGTTAGTCCGGGCTTGATGCGCGTAGCGCTGGTGATAATGGTGTTGGGTGTTTTAATGTCGACATTGGTGCATTTGATTACCTTGCCGGTGGAGTGGGATGCGAGTTTTAATAAAGCCTTGCCCATATTGCAGAAGGGCAATTATCTTTCTCAGCAGGATATGCTGGCGGCACGCCACATTTTAAGGGCCTGCGCATTAACCTACGTCAGCGCGTCCTTGGCCAGCGTATTGATTGCATTTCGTTGGTTGCGGTGGTTGCGATAAGGCATGGCTTCATCCTGGTTTGTTTACATACTTCAGTGCGCCGATCGTACCTTGTATACCGGTATTACAACCGACTTAGAGCGTCGCACCCGCGAACATAATCAAGGAAAGGCCGGTGCAAAATACACTAAGGCTCGCCGCCCGGTTGAACTGATATATTCTGAATCGGCAGAAGGCCGTTCGGAGGCCTCCAGCAGAGAGGCCCAAATCAAAAAATTATCGCGTGAAGACAAACTGCTGCTGATAAAGCGGCAGTCATAGTCTGGCCTGCAATGACAGTAAATTTGTCCTGTTTACCCGTTACCAATGTTGATACGGCAACGCATAATGAGCGATTGCCTACCGCTAATTGAGGTGTATTTTGAATACAGAGTGGACATACATGACTGCAGCCGACTTGGTGCAGGGTATTAAAAGCGGATCTATAAGCAGCCGAGCGTTGCTGGAGCACAGTATTGCGCGCATGGAGGAAAAGAATAAAAGCATCAATGCCATTGTCAGTACCGATCTGGTAGCGGCTCGCAAGCTTGCAGACGAAGCCGATGAAAAAGCGCAGCAGGGCGTTGATCTGGGCCCTCTCCATGGCTTGCCCATCACGGTGAAAGACACCTATGAAGTGCCGGGCATGACCTGTGTTGCTGGTGCTCCGGAATATCGTTATCACCGACCCACTGCTCCCGCTATTACTGTTAAGCGTTTACAGGATGCCGGAGCCATTATCTATGGTAAAACGAATGTCCCTTACATGGCCTCAGATCTGCAGAGTTTCAATAAAGTGTTTGGAACCACCAACAACCCCTGGAACATTGATCTAACGCCAGGTGGTTCCTCCGGGGGCGCGGCAGCCGCTTTGGCTTCCGGTTTTACCGCTTTGGAGCTGGGCAGCGATCTGGCAGGGTCAATTCGAATTCCTGCCCACTACTGTGGAGTTTACGGCCACAAGCCCACTCAAAACATTATTTCTTTGCAAGGGCACGTGCCTGGTCCTCCGGGCTCTCAACGGGAGCCTTCTGCTCTGGCTGTGGCCGGCCCCATGGCGCGCAGTGCGTCAGATCTCGAGTTAATGCTGGATGTTTTGCTTGGGCCTTCCCCGGATATGGAAGCAGGCTGGAGGGTCAGTTTGCCTGAATGCTCCAAGCAAAATTTGTCCGATTTTAAAGTGCTTCTATGGATGGATGATGAGCTGTGTCCCATCGATCCAGCGCTGCAGGCACTGTATTTGGATGTAGCCGATAAGTTGGAAGCAAAGGGGGTTGTGGTCGAGCGCAGTAACCCACCTGAGTTCTGCCTTGAAGATCTTTATCCCCATTATTTGGGGCAGCTGGGGGCGATGATCGGGGTTCCTCAACCATTGCTGTTACGTCGGGGCATGGCGTTGTTGGGCTTCTTGGCCAGACTGGTTGAATCGTTTATTAATGTGCCCAGGCATTTCTCCCACTTTTTACTTGGGGCCAACATGAGTTATGCGATCCATCAGCAGCGTGAGGAACGTATTGCTCGAATCAGAAAGAAATTCCTGCAGACGTTTGCAGAGTATGATGTGATTTTGATGCCCCCAACGCCCACAACAGCGCATCGTCATGAGCAGCTTGCAAATATGTCCAAGCGCAAGATAGCCGTAGGTCATGAGCAGCGAAGTTATACGGATCTGTTTATGTGGATATCTCCAGTATCTCTATTGGGATTGCCTGCCACCAGTGCACCCGTAGGGATGACGTCCAATAATTTGCCTGCCAACCTGCAGATAGTGGGGGCACCGTTTCAGGATAAGCTCACCATCAGGTTTGCAGAGCTTTTGGCAGAGATAACCGGTGGCTTCAAAGCGCCACCGGGGTTTTGAGGAGGATGCCTGCTAAGCTTTTCTTTTACGTTCTCAGGCACTATTCACTAGAGAGCGTTGCGGGTTGATCTGTTGATAGATTACGTGGGAGATACGAGCGAAATTGGATTCGCTGTGAATATCGATTGGCAACTTGAGCTTGCGTGCGATATCACTGGCAGAAATTATGCCGCGTATTTCCTGTTCCTTTCGATCTACTACCAGACAGTGTTGCTGGCCGCTGTGTTCTAACGAATCAATTACATCTTGAATGGATGCGTCTTGCAGTTCCGACCAAGAGAACGCCTTCAGCGCAGACAGCGGTCGCATAAAGTCAGCTACTTTGAGTTCTGACCGATCGAACCCCTGAGAAATTCGCTTGATCACCTCCTGATTGCTAAGGTCATCCAGACTTACGACGCCTACCACCCGTTCGCCTTTGTCCACCACGATTTTCAAACGTACATGGGCTGTTTTCATCATCGATTCGGCCTGTAGTGCCGATAGGCTTGCGTTTACAATAAGAGCAGGCGATGTATGGAAATCGGTAAAAACTTCCAACGCGGAATCACGGGTAGAAAGTGCGCCCATTGCTACCGGGCGTGCAAGGTGATTGGCATTGTTAGCACGAAATAATTGCAGATGTTTCATTGGTGTTGCCTCACTAATTCGGTTTGAGCAGGCAGCACACCGAACAGTGACGCAACAGCATGCCACCACTCAAGGATGTGATATCTACTCAGAATAATTGAACGTTGGTGTAACGAATTAAAGGTGAGGCTGCGGTGGCCCGCGGATAGGAAACGCGTATACCGGGCTGGTTTTGGTGCTATGGGTAAACCCCTGATGTTGCTTGAGGTTTAATAAGTCGTTGCAGAATTGGAATTGATGGGATGAAACGCCGTCAGAATCATCATTGTCGCCGGTTCTGAAGGTGGAGATCGGATCGTAATCTGTTATGGCCGTTTGCAGGCTCTTTTCTGCATTCAGGCCAGCAGATGCCTTGCCCGCCAGAGCGGTGGAAAGCATGAAAACTGAAACTAGAATTAAGAGGCCGCGCAGCATCATTGTTCTTATGAATCCATGATGGTTAAACCATAATATCGCTCCAAATATAGACCTGATCTCAACTCCGAGCAACGGATGTCGATTGTTGCTTTAGTAATGATTTGTAGCGGGTTATAAGTGTGCGAGCGGGCAAGGGTGTAATTAACAGGTGAGGAGTGGATACAAAATCGGTAATATGTATCACACAACTCAGTAAATCATAATAACGATAATACCCAGAAGGGAAGGGCTATGTACGAATACACAAACTTCTATATCAATGGTCAGTGGGTTTTACCGGAGCAGGAGCAAACGCTGGAAGTTTTGAACCCTGCTACCGAGCAGCCCATGGGTGTGGTCTCCATGGGTACTAAAGCGGATGTGGATAAGGCGGTTGCCGCCGCTAAAGCGGCTTTCCCCGCGTGGTCGCAAACGTCACGGGCGCAGCGCATAAGCTACCTGGAAGCGATTATTCAGGCCTACCAACTTCGCTTGGATGATATCGCTGCCGCCATTTCGCAGGAGATGGGCGCCCCTATGTGGTTGGCGACGGCTGCCCATGCTCCTACGGGGCTCGGACATTTTGTGCAGGCGTTGGAGGTGTTGCAGCAGTACGAGTTTGAGGCGGTGCGTGGCCAGCATCGTTTGCGCAAAGAACCTATCGGTGTGTGTGGCCTTATCACGCCTTGGAACTGGCCTATCAACCAGATCGCATGCAAAGTTGCTCCGGCGATTGCGGCGGGCTGCACAATGGTGCTAAAGCCCAGTGAAGTTGCGCCAATAGATGCGATGATCTTTGCGGAAATTATCCACCAAGCGGGTCTGCCTGCCGGGGTATTCAACTTGGTGAATGGTGATGGTACAGGTGTGGGGGCGGCGCTGACAGGGCATCCCGATGTGGATATGGTGTCGTTCACCGGTAGCACCCGCGCGGGCGTGGCGATCGCAAAAAATGCAGCGGACACCGTTAAACGTGTGGCGCAGGAGCTGGGGGGAAAATCCGCCAATATTATTTTGGATGATGCCAATTTGGAGAGTGCCATTGTGGGTGGTGTTAACAGCTGCTTCATGAATAGTGGCCAAAGCTGTAATGCGCCCACTCGAATGCTGGTGCCAGCCAGTAAGCTTGCTGAGGCCACTGCCATTGCTAAGGCGGCAGGGGAGGCTGTTGTAGCCGGTATGCCGGAAGCAGAGGGCACCAATATCGGCCCGGTTGTGAGCGAGGTTCAGTTCAATAAAATTCAGGCGTTGATCCAGCAAGGTATTGATGAAGGCGCAGAGTTGGTGGTAGGCGGCACCGGCAAACCCGCTGGTTTGGAAACAGGTTACTTTGTGAAACCCACTATTTTCAGTCATGTGAATAATCAGATGACCATTGCCCGTGAAGAAATCTTTGGTCCGGTGTTGTGTATTCTTCCGTACGCTGATGAGGATGACGCTATTGCTATTGCCAATGATACCCCCTATGGGCTTTCTGCTTATGTGTCCGGCAGTCAGGATCGGGCGGTGCGAGTGGCAAATTTGCTGCGGGCGGGTAACGTCCACATCAACGGTGCCGGGGTGGATTTCTCCTGTCCATTCGGGGGCTATAAGCAAAGTGGGAATGGTCGTGAATGGGGCAAAGAAGGCTTCGATGAGTATCTTGAGGTGAAGGCTATTCTGGGCTGCCAGTCGGCTTAATAATCACCGTTTAGCTGTGGGCAGCTGAGTTCTGTCGGGGTGTGCGCTGCAAATTGGCTGCCCACACCCCACCGCTCACCAGTACCAGACACACCAATAATGGGGTGCTCATGAGCTCGTTATAGAGCGCTATGGAAGAGAACCCTGCGATCAGTGGAACCAGTGCCATCATTGATCCCATGGTTGCAGGCCCAATCCGGCGCACCGCTTGTACGTAACACATCATTTGTACGATGGTGGCAAGAAACCCTTGATAAAAGCCTTGCAGGGCAATGTGCTGCCAGTGTTGTATGCTGATGTTTTTCTCCATGCTGAAAATATAAATTGGCAAGTAGACGCACGCAGTCACCATCGCCAGGCTAACGGTGGCCTGCCAAGGAGAGATTTGCCAATATTTTATCAGTACTGAAAAGGTTCCCCAGCATAGAGCTGCGCCCACAAACCAGAGTTGCCCTCCTTTCACTCCATCCTCAGTCAGTATGTCATACCAGAACAAACAGAAAATACCGACACTGATCAGGCTGATGCCAATCCACTTTATAGGGGTGAAGGATTCACTTTTGGAAAAATAACTGATCAGAGAAATAAATAGCGGCAGCAAACCAGGCAGTAAAATGGCAGCGTGGGAGGCGGGTGCCGTTTGAAACCCCTGGAATGCGCAAAGTGCGTAGCCAAGGCCACCAATTAACGCGGCAGCGATCAATCGGTAGTTGAGTAAGTTAAATGGATAGAGGAACAACCAAAAGGGAAGCAGCAGCACAGAACAGGTAAAGTAACGGATGGCTATCACGTCGGCAGGCAGCAGTGGTCCAATTCCACCAAAGCGGGATACTAAAATGAATCCGCTCCAAATCAGCACCGCTACGACTGCAAACAGATAGCCCTGTAACACGTTGTTTATCCGTTGTATGGCTTACCTGTTCAGAATACCTGGCTGAGAGCCGGCCCCACTAAATGGGGAAACAAGTAGGCATTCACATCAATTCTGGGTTTGTAGTGAACAAAAAGTCCACCCAGCGTGGTGAAAACTCTGGCCAACATAATAAACTCTGCAGGAAGTTTGTCCACCGGATCCGACTCGGCTTGCTCAAGCAGGCCTTTTGCCTGAGCCAGAATATCGCTGGAGCTTGGCCACTCCGGCTTATCGCTGCTCATTTCAAAAGCGGTGCGCTGGATCTGTGACAGCAGAGCATCAGCAAAGGCCAGCAAGGTATCGGGCTTGCCACTACGAGTTTCAAACCCCATGCCTTTCAGTTCGGTGGCCATGGTTTTGCGCTCACCCATCAGAGCTGCGCCCAATACCTTGGAATAACCATCGCGGAAGGTCTCGGAGAGCACCATGGTGCAGCCAAAATCCAGCAGTACCAGATCGTTTTCAGGGGTGACCAGCAAGTTGCCGGGGTGTGGGTCTGCCTGAAATATTCCTGCTTGCAGTACCTGACGCAGATACAAGTCCAGAAGTCTGCCCAGCAAGTCGGCAACGCCCTTATCGTCACCTTCCTGTTGGCGTTTATCCAGTTCTGCCATCAGTGGCGTGCCGATTACGAAGTTGCTCACCAACACACGCTTGCTGCAGTGGCTGTGCACAGGGCGCGGCACCTGAACCTGGCTCACATCCAGCAAAAACTCACCGACGGTCGCCATGGAGTTGGCTTCAAAGCGATAATCCAGTTCTTCACGAATAGTTCGTTCGATTTCGTTGGTAATAGTATCCAGATCGGTGGGCGGGAGCATGGATGCGATGCTGTTGGTGAACAGCTTCATCAAGGTCATATCCAGATCAATTACCTGCTCCAGGCCGGGGCGTTGAATTTTTACAGCCACATCCTGGCCGCTATGCAATCGGGCGCGATGCACCTGGCCAATGCTGGCTGCGGCAATGGGCGTGGGGTCAAACTCCTTAAACAGAGCTTCCAGCGAATCGCCCAATTCGCTCTCGATCACTTCGCGCACGGCATCGTATTCAATTGGCGATGCCTGGTCTTGCAGTACACGCAACTCCTCTACCCAGGGCTTGGGTAAAATATCGGCGCGCGCAGATAACAGTTGTCCTACTTTAAGGAATGCTCCGCCTTGATTCAGGGATACGTCACGAAACAATCGGGCGTTGCGGCGATGTAGTTTTGCCAGTGCTGCCGGGGTGTTTTTGCGAGAGATAAAGGCTGACTTTATACCCCACAGGCGGTAACTGCTGGTGATGCGGGTGAGCATCCAGCCGGTCTCCTTCATGCGCTTAACCCGGGCTGGCCACTGCGCCGCTTCAAGGGCTAGGGCATCGTAATCCTCTTTCGCCTGCTCGGCACTCACGCCGACTTTTTTAAGCGTTGAGAGCGCCTGCTCTGCCAATTCACGCCCCTGCCAAAGGGTTTGTTCCAATGCGGAAACGGATGCATTCATTACGTTCAGCCAGGCTTTCAGGCCTTCATTACGGTGGCCTGATTGCAGCGGGGTAGATGTATCCATATATGCTTCCTCGTGAGTCGTGTGCCGACGTGTCATTTTTTGTATTACAAACCAAGTTCTAAAAAAGCCGGCTTTGCCGGCATTAAGTGTTACTGCTAAAGCTGCTCGAGGCAGTCAGGGCATAGCCACACAGGTGGCATATCCTTGGCCTGCAGGGCGCTCAGACCCCGATAGGCGCGCTGACCTCGTTTCAATTCTTTATTGCATTCTACGCACAGACAGGCCTTGTTCACGACCACATCCTGCCAGGCATCCACGCTTTCCAGCAGTTCCTCAGCAGAGGCTTTTTTGGGGTCGCCTTCACCCCGGACACTGGCTGCAACGCGCCGGGCATCCCGGCTCACCTGCCCTACCAGGGCACTGGAATCCGCGACAATATGGTCAACCAATGTGAAGGTGTCTTCCAGCACATTACGGATCAGGTGTGACACAGACATGCGACGCTTTTCTGCCGCCTCTTTCAGTGTGGTCTCCAGATCCTCAGGGACTCGCGCCTGGACCACGCGGTCTTTACGTTCTTCGGCCGCAGCCGGTTTACGGCCACGACGACCGCCAAGCTTGCGGTTGGAATTGTCTGGTTTTTCAGGTGGTTTTGCAGGCAAAAGCGGCTCCAGAGCCAAAATCAATTAATGTAATACAAAATATAACGTTAGATATGATGTCGTCAACGACTTCTGTGTTACAGAACTTGTAGCCACTGCGCCTTCGGGGGATTCCAGTCGTTCAAGTTGCTCAGTTAAGATATTGAAAATTGAGGAAAAAAAGGTTCCGTAGCCGATTCCTGCTGCCACCACGATCAGGCATCCTGCGATCATCCAGTTTGCGAGGTTGTTCTTATAATGTTCCATTCTTTGGATTCCGCATAATGAATCAGCTTTAAAGGCAGAGCCGCCGCTATGGCAGCCCTGCCGGGGTGTTTACTGGGGTATGTTGGCAGTCAGGAATGTCTTCTGGAATCGCTGTCAATTGCCGCTCCGAAGCTTGAGATGTTGTAGTTGCTGGCACGATAGGGCCCGCGCACGAGCGGGATGCAGAATAAGCTCAGATCGACTTAGTGGTCTATGGGGTAATGTGGTTAAAGAGAGGGGTTGGCCGCGCTACCAGCCTAAAGTGGACTGCGCAACCACTGCCTGCTTTCGCAGGATGTCTAACGTGCCAAGTGGGTCCGGTAAGGTGGCCAGTTTGGCTCCCCACTGTCGGTAGAGTGCGTAAGCATTGGTAACTAAACGCTCAGCACAACTCCATTTGCAGTAGGGCGATTCTAAAAATTCACGGCTGCTTAAAACCAGGTTGGCTGCATCATGAGGAAGCCTGTCCTGTTGATAGAGCGCGTGGATTTTTTCGTGGACAAAATGCCAGTAATCAATGATGTGTTGAATATCGCGGCGCGAGGCCAACGGCCCATGACCGGGTACCATGATGCTAGCGTTCAAGGCCAGTAAGCGCTCTAAAGCGGCCACTAGGTTTTCGACCGGCCCGCTCCACATGACGGGTGTTGAGCCGATAAAAGCTATATCACCAGCGTATGCAACGCTTTCGTCGGGCACATACACAATGGCATCACCATTGGTGTGCCCCGGCCCCACTTCATACAACACAATATCCTTGCCGTTGATGCATAAAGTGTGTTCATGCTGAAAAGCCATGGTTGGATCGGTTATGTGCACCCCACCGAACTCATACGGGGCCAGCATGTCAGCCATGTAATGGGAAAAGCAATCTACGGATGCAAACGGAATATGTTTCATCGCTTTGCAGCCAAGCTTAAGTGCGCTCAGGGATCTCGGGTTCATGTGATGCATCTGGTCGATACAAGCTTGAGTCGCGATAATATTTTTATTGCTGAATAACTGATTGCCCCAGCAGTGGTCACCATCAGAGTGAGTATTGATCACTGTGTCGATTGGTGAGCATTCAATGACCGGTTGCATGCCTTTTAACATTTCGCGGGTGAAGTGAAGATCCCAACAGGTATCCACCAATACACTTTTGCCGCCGCAATCAATCAGCCCAATATTGGTTTCACCCCATGACCCATTGGGTACCATCCAGCCATAACAGTTTTCGCTTACTTGATACAGGCCTTCTCGGAATAGAACCGGTTCACCGTGACGTGTGAGTTGTCGACCGGTATCGATCAGTAATTTGGCTTCATTCATTAGGCTTTTCCGTCCTTGGTGGGGCTGTTGATGGTATTGCTTAGCGAGCCGACGCGCTCAATCCAAAGTTCAATGGTATCGCCAGGTTTGAGCCAATGATCATTCTCCATGGCGCAGCCATTGGGTAGTGTGCCTGTGGCGAAGACCTCACCCGGGTGAAGCCTTTCGTCTTTGGATGCATGTATCAGAATGTCGACAATGCTGTGCTGAAAATCCGCCGTAGTTGAATGGCTAACGGTATGGCCGTTGATTCTAACCTCGGCTTGCAGGTTGTTTACGCAAGGCAAGACTTCATCGGCGGTTACAACCGTATCGGACATAGCATTGATAAAATGCTTGGATTTTTGCGGTCCAAAGCCGCTGCGCATTTCTTCCAACTGCACATCTCGCGCACTGAAATCATTCAGCACCATAAAGCCGCCAATGGCATCCATAGCTTGCTCGGGTGTGGCATTAAATAGCGGTTTAACCAGTACGAACGCCAACTCCAATTCGTAATCCAGATAGCCAGTATAAGAGGGCCAATGGATGGGATGGCCTTCGGTCGCCATATTTAGATGATTGCTGAAATAATAGATAGGTTGACGATACCAGATGGCTTTCGGCTTCAGCGCAGGGAACGGGGCTTTGGTTACGCCTTCAAAGGCTTTTATGACGGGTAGTACTTTGGCCATGAAATGCTTAACAAACCCTCGTGCGGCATTCACCGCATGGGTTTCTGACAGCATGAAGTCTCGCAGCGAAAGTGGGATAAAAGGTAAGCAGGCTGGATAGTCGCTGGATATTTCGGCACCTGGTAAGTCGGCTGAAGCAAGGGCAGATTGAAATTTGGGCCTCCATTCGGGCCAATCTCTGAGCAGATCCAACAAAGTCGCCTGCCCCAAACAAAGGCCAGGAAGCAGATCTATGCGGTACCAGCGCTGATTGTGCTCAACAGCCAGATGGGCTTCATCGCCCAGTTTAATGCGTTTGAACTTCAATAGTGATGCTCCTGGACTCGGTTTATTGTTTTTATTGCGCTATCTTTCAGATAGATTAGAAAGGTTAATCTAACCGATTCAAACGGGTTATGAGAAGCCAAATCATACAATATGCTTGCTGCGTTCATAGCGACTAGAGGAATTCTACATCATGACCAACAAGGTAGCCGTGATCACCGGGGCTAACAGTGGTATCGGAAAAGAGACGGCAAAGGCCCTGGCGCAACAGGGGGTTGCTGTTGTGATGGGGTGCCGGGACGCAGACAGGGCGGAGACTGCACGGCAGGAGATCGCGGCTGAAAGCGATAATTCGAACGTGGTGGTGATCCCGTTGGATTTGGCATCGCTGCAATCAGTGCGCGATTTTGTTGCCGAGTTTGGGCGCCAGTACGATCACCTTGATCTGTTGATCAACAACGCGGGGCTGTTTCCCTTCAAAAAGCAAATAACCCAAGATGGCTATGAAACTCAATTTGGCGTGAATCATCTGGGGCACTTTCTGCTGACACACTTACTCATGCCACGGTTGCAGAAGGCAGAGCAGGCGCGGGTGATTAACGTTGCGTCTATGATCCATCACCTGGGTAAGATCGATTTCGACAGTTTTCGTGGCGAAACGCGTTATTCTCCCTTGGGCGCTTATGGGCAGTCAAAGTTGGCCAATGTGTTGTTCACCCGAGAGCTGGCCAAGCGCTGCAAAGGCACTAGTGTGACCGCCTACAGCTTGCACCCCGGCGCAGTGGGAACCAATATTGCCGGTCGAGGCCTTGTGCGCAGGACCCTGTACAAACTACTTGGCGGTTACCTGACACCTGCCCGTGGTGCTAAAACCAGTATCTACTTGGCGACCGCGCCCGGTATTGAATCCACCAGTGGCAGCTACTATGACGAGTATTGCAAAGTGAAACCAGGCTCAAAGCGTTCCCGCGATGCAGCGCTGGCGGAACGCCTGTGGCAAGTGAGCGCGCAGTTGTTAGGGTTGGATGCCGCCTGAATGCAACGCGTATGATGGGCCGTTAGGGTCGCTATTAAATCTTACCTGTGGCGCGGCTTCTGATAAAATGTGCGCCAAATAACCAATTCAGGAATTGAGTCTGCGTGACATCATTACACGACATACCACTTAATACACTGCTGCTCAGTGCCACAGACAAGCTAGGATACACTCAGGCAACCGATGTGCAGCAGGCCGCCATTCCACAAGCGTTGGAGGGCAAGGATTTGCTGGTGTCGGCTCAAACCGGTAGTGGTAAAACAGCCGCGTTCCTGCTGCCTGTGCTGCATAGACTGTTGGCCATTCAATCACCTTATAAGGTCTCCCGCGCCCTGATTTTGTTGCCGACTCGTGAATTGGCCATGCAAACCCAGGAGCATCTGCAGCAACTGGCATCTTTCACTCACATCAAGGCTGGCCTAATCATTGGTGGGGAGTCCTTTAAAGATCAGATTGCCGTTCTGGGTAAAAAGCCTGAAGTGATTATTGCCACGCCCGGTCGATTGGTAGAGCACATTCAGTCTGATTATGATTTAAGTAGTATTGAAATTTTGGTACTTGATGAAGCCGATCGAATGTTGCAGATGGGCTTTGCGGATGACATGAAATTAATCGCTGAACGCTGTAATTCAAAGCGTCAGAATCTGCTGTTCTCTGCCACACTTGATCATGAAAAGCTTGTTCGTATCAGTGAAGGTTTTAATGAGCCTGTCACGATTGAAGTTCACTCACAAAAGCAGGATCACGCTAACATTGTTCAACAGATGGTGTTGGCGGACGATCGAAAGCACAAAGAAAAGCTCACGTTCGCCCTGATCGAAGAAGAACAACCTGCCAAAGCATTTGTGTTCTGCAGCAACCGGGTGGAGTGCGAACAAGTCAGTAGTTTTCTGCGCTATAAAAAATTAAAAGTAAGTTATATCCATGGTGAGTTAAATCAAAGCCTGCGCAAAAAGGTGATGACAGAGTTGCGCCAGGATCGCATTCAGGTATTGGTGGCAACGGATCTTGCCGCTCGCGGGCTGGATATCGCCGGGGTAGATTTGGTGATTAATTTTTCTGTGGCCCGGTCGGGCGATGATTATGCACACCGAATAGGCCGTACTGGCAGGGCAGACAGTAATGGCAAGGCCGTTTCGCTGATATCGGCTTTGGAGTGGAATAAAATGTCCAGCATTGAGCGCTATTTGAAGGTCCGCTTGGAGCGCCGCGTGGTTAAAGAGTTGAAGGCAGAATATACGGGGCCCAAGAAATTGAAGAACTCCGGTAAAGCTGCAGGCAAGAAGAAAAAGAAAAAATAGATGGGCTACTGTTACTGGTGGCGGCGCAACGCCGTAATGTACGCGCAATAAAAAGCCCCGAAGCTTTGCAGCTCGGGGCCGGTATTGGTGGGCCTTCCCAGACTTGAACTGGGGACCTGCCGATTATGAGTCGGATGCTCTAACCAACTGAGCTAAAGGCCCGAAAAACTGGGCGCCATTATACGTATCAACGTTTAATGACGCCACATTTTTGCTTTTAGTTTTCGCTGTCCAGGAAGCTGCGCAAGTGTTCGGAGCGGCTGGGGTGCCGCAGTTTACGCAGTGCTTTGGCTTCGATCTGACGAATCCGTTCACGGGTTACATCAAACTGTTTGCCCACTTCTTCCAAAGTGTGGTCGGTGTTCATGTCGATGCCGAAGCGCATGCTCAGTACCTTGGCTTCACGGGCGGTGAGGCCGGCCAGTACTTCGCGGGTTGCTTCCTGCAGGCCTTCGATAGTTGCCGAATCCACTGGCGAATCAATGGTGGCATCCTCGATAAAGTCACCCAAATGCGAGTCTTCGTCATCACCGATGGGGGTTTCCATGGAGATAGGCTCTTTCGCGATTTTGAGAACTTTACGTACCTTGTCTTCCGGCATCTCCAGGCGCACACCTAATTCTTCAGGGGTGGGCTCGCGGCCCATTTCCTGCAGCATCTGGCGGGATACCCGGTTCAGCTTGTTGATGGTTTCGATCATGTGCACCGGAATACGAATGGTGCGAGCCTGGTCCGCAATGGAGCGGGTGATGGCCTGACGAATCCACCAGGTAGCATAGGTGGAGAACTTGTAACCACGACGGTATTCGAACTTGTCTACCGCTTTCATCAAGCCGATGTTGCCTTCCTGAATCAGATCGAGGAACTGCAATCCACGGTTGGTGTATTTTTTGGCTATGGAGATAACCAGACGCAGGTTGGCCTCTACCATTTCCTTCTTGGCGCGGCGAGCCTTGGCTTCACCGATAGACATGCGGCGATTGACTTCCTTGATCTCAGGAATGGTCAGGCCGATGTGCTCTTGAAGCTGTACCATACGGCGTTGCGCCCGCAGTACGTCAGGGCGCACATTGGCGAGCCCTTCGGAGTAGGCTTTGCCTGCAGCGATGTGAGGGTCGATCCACTCCAGGTCAACTTCATTGCCTGGGAAGCTTTTAATGAACTCTTTCCGTGGCATTTTGGCCAGACGGATACAGTTGTTCATGATAGTGCGTTCGGAGGCGCGGATGGCGACCAGAGTGTCACGAATTTCACTTTCAACCATGTCGAACAGACGGGGTACCAGTTTGAAGGTAACAAAATGGTCTGCCAGTTTGTTCAGGGCGGTTTCGGCGCGTTTGGACTCGCGGCCATGTTTGGCGATGGCGGCTTCCGCTTTTTTGTAAAGGGACTCCAGTTCACCAAACTGCTCTTTCGCTAGCTCCGGGTCGATCTCGTTGCTGACTTCATCTTCGTCATCATCATCGCTATCGTCGTCTTCGTCATCATCATCGCTGTCGCTGGCCGCTTCAGGCTTTTTGTCCTGGATGGGGGTAGGGGCGGCGATGTCGTCAACGTCAGAGATGAATCCAGACAGCACTTCAGACAGTCTGCCTTCTTCGTTCTCGGTAACGCGGCGATATTCAGACAGCACGGCATCAATACAGCCGGGCCAGTAGGCCAGGGCATGCATGACTTCTCGAATGCCTTCTTCGATACGCTTGGCGATCACGATTTCGCCTTCACGGGTCAGCAGTTCGACTGTGCCCATCTCACGCATGTACATGCGCACGGGGTCAGTGGTTCTGCCTGGCTCGCTTTCAACAGAGGCCAGCGCGGCGGCGGCTTCTTCAGCTGCGTCCTCGTCGGTGCTGTTGGCGTTGTCGTTGAGCAACAATTCATCGGTTTCCGGTGCCACTTCGTGGACTGGAATACCCATGTCGTTGATCATGCCGATGATATCTTCGATCTGATCTGGATCGGTGATGTCTGCCGGGAGGTGATCGTTCACCTCGGCGTAGGTCAGGAAGCCTTGCTCCTTTCCCTTGGTAATTAGTTGTTTTAGCTGGGACTTTTGCTGTGCGGTATTGGAGGTCATGAAATGCCCATTCCGTCAGGTGCGCGAAGAACGCGGCATTATACAGGGTAAGGGGTGCCGTTGCTACTGGCAGCCCAATGAGTTTGTCTGGACTTTGTACTAAGTAATGTAAGCTTACATTTCTGGTCTCTGTTTGGTATCTGCATTTTGATTGTTATTTGGACAGTTCCTTTTGTAAGTGTAGTAGCTCTTTGAATCTCGTCTTGTCTTTGACGCCTTCAGAGATGATTTGATCCAGATCTTGTTCTATTTTTTGTAAGTAAAGCCGTCGCAGAGCGTCGCTCAGTTCTGGGCTTTGCTCATCGTTGGGCAGCAGAAACTCGCGGGCTGCCAGTTTGAATATGGTGTCGCCGTCCTCTCGGTTCTGCCAGTGTCCCAGGATGGCTGCTGTGGAGGCATCTGGCTTTTTCTTAATAAATTCAAATAGTTCCAGCAGCATATCCATTCGAGGCAGGCTCAGCTTTTGCAGATCGTCCGGCAGGCTTACGGCAGCTGCTTGGCGTGGGGCGTTCAACAGCATGCGGATGGTGCTGTCTACCAGTGACAGCTCATCTTTGGGGCTGTTCCTTTTAATGGGGGTGCGCCGTTTTGGGGGGCGTTTACCCTTTTTGCCATTGCCTTTAAAGCCGCTTTTCTCAAATTCGCTGTCATCCGGATAGCCGTAGTGCTCCTGTTCAAAGGATTCGGCCGCGTAACCTGAATTGTATCCGGGGTCTTGCTCATAATATGGAGGTGGTTCCTTGGATTCCAACCCCCTGGCTTCAGGATGTTCACGGGGCGGGGCAGGGTCCAGTTGGATGTCGGCCAGCTCAGTGATTTCTCCGAGCCGTTTCAGCATAAGTTGCTGTAGAACGCCGCTTGGCAGTTGCTCCAGGTAAGGTTTGGCCAGGCTTGCCAGGCGAGCCCGGCCGTCCATGGTGCGGGTGTCTACTTCAGCGCCAAGGTGCTTGTAGAAGTATTCTGACAGGGTGTCGCATTCGTTCAGCAGGCCTTCAAAGTAGTCTGTCCCGTTTTTACGCACCAGGGTGTCTGGATCTTCTCCTTCCGGTAGCAGTAGAAACTTGATCTGACGCCCATCTTTGGCGGTTGGGAGCGCGTTTTCCAGTGCACGCCACGCTGCGCGGCGGCCAGCTTCGTCGCCGTCAAAGCAGAAGATCAGCTCGTCGCTGCTGCGGAACAGTTTTTCGATGTGGTCACGGCTGGTGGCGGTGCCCAGGGTTGCCACGGCGTAAGGGATGCCGAATTGGGCCAGGGCGATGACGTCCATGTACCCTTCTACAATGACAAAGCGGCGGATCTTGTTGCTGGCCAGCTTGGCTTCGTAGAGGCCATAGAGCTCTTTGCCTTTATGGAAGACAGGGGTTTCTGGCGAGTTCAGGTATTTGGGCTTGTCGTCGCCCATCACTCGGCCACCGAAGGCGATGACTCGGCCGCGACTGTCGCGGATAGGGAAGATGACCCGATCACGGAAGCGGTCGTAGCGGCGGCCCTGCTCGTTTTCGATCAGTAGGCCGGCTTTAATGAGATTTTTGACTTCGGCATCGCTGTTGCCCAATGCGCTGATCAGGTTGTCCCAGCCTTGAGGGGCATACCCCAGGCGAAACTGTTTTGCGGTCTGGCCGCTGAGTCCGCGGCCTTTGAAATAGCTGATCGGTCGATCTTTGGTTTTGGGGTTGCGCAGTTGCTGCTCGTAGAAGGCTGTGGCGGATTCCAATATTTTATAGAGTGGTTGGTAGTCTTCCCGAGGTTGGTTCTGGCCTTCCTCGCGAGGCACCTCTATGCCCAGGTTTCGAGCCAGGGTTTCCACGGCTTCCACAAACCCGAGCCGGGTGTAATCCATCAGGAAGCCGACGGCATTGCCGCTGGCACCGCAGCCAAAGCAGTAATAGAACTGCTTTTCCGGGCTGACGGTGAACGATGGGGTCTTTTCCTGATGGAACGGGCAGCAGGCCGAATAATTTTTGCCGGTGCGTTTCAGGTGCACGTAGCTGTCGATGAGTTCTACCAGATCGGTTCTGGATAGAACATCATCGATGAACGTTTCGGGGATGCGGCCGGCCATGGGGTAGGGTATTTATCCCAGCAGCTCTTTGACCTTTTTACTGACCGCGCCCATGTCTGCGCGGCCTTGAACTTGGGGTTTCACGATGGCCATCACCTGGCCCATGTCTTTCATGCCCTGGGCGCCGGTGTCGGCGATAGCGGCTTGAATTACGGAGGCTATTTCGGCTTCGTCCATGGCTTGGGGCAGAAAGTCTTTCAGCACGTCGATCTCGGCCAGCTCTATTTGCGCCAAATCGTCGCGCCCACCTTGGGTGAACTGCTCAACGGAGTCTTTGCGCTGCTTGACCATTTTGTCCAGGATGGCGAGCACGCGGGTGTCGTCCAGCTCAATGCGCTCATCCACTTCGATCTGCTTGAGTGCTGCGGTGGCCAGTCGCAGGGTAGACAGGCGTGATTTGTCTTTGGCGCGCATGGCTTCTTTTACGGCATCGTTCAGTTTGGCTTTGATCTCAGACATGATGATTCCCGTTTTGGTCTAATAAAATAAAACAACAATACGCCGGATCGGGTCAAGCCCGCCGGCGTTATGTGTAAGGTATTTGCAGCGTAAAGTGCTTAGAACAGGCGCTTGCGGCGGATCTGTTCGCGAGACACTTTTTTGGCGTGGCGCTTTACCGCGGCAGCTTGCTTACGCTTGCGAACCTGGGTGGGCTTTTCGTAGAACTCGCGACGGCGAACTTCTGCCAAGACACCCGCTTTTTCGCAGGAACGTTTGAAGCGACGCAGGGCTACGTCAAATGGCTCGTTTTCTTTAACCTTTACATTAGGCATTAACAAATCACCTTACTTGTGAACTTATGAATTCTATTGATGGTTTAATTACTAACCATCGCTTTACGGCCGTGGCCATAGGGGTGCCGCATTTTAATGGCATTGATCTGTAAATGCAAAGGCCCTTTCTCCAGTAAAGTAGATTTTTTCGGTTGGCGTCGATTTAGGGGGCTGCTGGCGGTAAACTTCCCGCAGATTCCACGTCTTAGGCGTGTTTAATGAAGCTGATTAGGTAGGTTTGTGCGAATTTTAGGCATTGAAACGTCTTGTGATGAGACTGGCGTTGCGCTTTACGACAGCGAGAAAGGCATTATAGCGGAGGCTTTGTACAGTCAGGTAGAGCTGCATGCAGAGTATGGTGGTGTGGTGCCAGAGCTGGCCTCCCGTGATCATGTGCGTAAACTGTTGCCCTTAATTGAGGAGGTGATGACGCAGGCCAAGTGTACCTCGGCTGAGATTGATGCCATCGCTTATACGTCTGGCCCCGGTTTGGTGGGCGCGTTGATGGTGGGCGCGGCGGTGGCGAAAAGCCTGGCGTTTGCATGGGGAGTGCCCTCGGTGCCTGTACATCATATGGAAGGACATCTGTTAGCGCCATTGCTGGAAGATCCGTCGCCAGAAGCCCCTTTTATTGCGCTGCTGGTCAGTGGTGGTCATACCCAGTTAGTGAACGTGACGTCCATTGGCCACTATGACATCCTCGGCGAATCCTTGGATGATGCCGCTGGAGAAGCCTTTGATAAAACGGCCAAGATGCTGGGGTTGGGCTATCCAGGCGGGCCGGCATTGGCGGTGGCAGCAGAGGGGGGCAACCCCGACCGGTTTCGGTTTCCACGGCCGATGGTGGATAGGCCCGGGCTGGACTTCAGCTTTAGCGGCCTGAAAACCTTCACTCTTAATACTCGTGATGATTGCGCTGCTGCGCCTGGTGGCCTTACTGAGCAGGATGTTGCTGACATCGCCTGGGCTTTTCAGGATGCGGTGGTGGATACCTTGATGTTGAAGTGTCGCAGGGCTTTAAAGGAAACGGGAGCGAAGCGCTTGGTGGTGGCAGGAGGCGTTAGTGCGAACCGTTTACTGCGACAAAAGCTGGCTGAGATGGTGCTTAAGCAGCGGGCCGAAGTATTCTATCCTCAGTTGCGATATTGCACCGACAATGGTGCCATGATCGCCTATGCAGGGTATCAGCGTATGCTGGCAGGGGCAGAGTCTGATCTTAAGGTGCAGGTGCGGGCGCGTTGGCCTCTGTCGGAGTTGCTTAGTTAGGTGCTTGGTCAGTCGCGCTGGCTGGTTTTGCGAAAGCTTTGCTCCTCGCCTTTGACCAGTTGGGTGATGTTATGACGGTGGCGAAACAGTAGCATTAAAGACAGCACTAAGATCGGATGAAATAACTCAGCTTTAAACAGCAGTACAATCAGTGGAGCCAGAAAGAAGGATGTGATCGAGGCCAGTGAGCTGATACGGGTGCTGGCAAACACCAGCAGCCAGAGGCCGCCGATCACCAGCATGGATGGCCAGTGCAAGGTTGCCAAAACGCCAAATGCGGTGGCCACGCCTTTGCCACCGCGAAAATCAAAGTACACAGGGTAAAGGTGGCCGAGGAACGCGCAAAAACCGCACAGAGCAGCGATCGACTCCGGCAACCCAAGTTCGCGGGCAATGATTATGGGGGCCACGCCTTTGGCAACATCGCCGATCAAGGTGAGCGCGGCAGCGAATTTGTTGCCCACTCTGAGCACGTTGGTGGCGCCGGGGTTGTGGGAGCCGGTAGAGCGTGGGTCGGGAAAGCCAAATATACGACACACCAGGATCGCTGCCGAGATAGATCCCAGCAGGTAAGAAAAAATCCACAGTACGATGGCGAGCAGGCTTTCCAGAATCTTGTCTCCCGTAAATGAGAATGACATTGTTTCACTTATATTGAGTGTGCTCAAGTTGCCACATCGCAAGTTGTCACATTCAGAGCATCTTGATAGATTGCCCTCAAACACGCTGAAGTAGGCCGAAGAATGGATATTGTTTATATACGTGACCTGAAAATACAAACCGTTATAGGTATTTTTGACTGGGAGCGAGCCATCAAGCAGACAGTCAGCCTGGATCTTGAGATGGCTACGGATATTCGCAAGGCTGCTGCCAGCGATCATATTCGTGATGCGTTGGATTATAAATCCGTTGCCAAGCGCATAATCAGCTTTGTTGAAGGCAGTGATTTCCAGCTGGTGGAAACCATGGCAGAAACCATAGCGGCCATTGTGCGGGACGAGTTTGGTGTGCCCTGGTTGCGTTTGCGCTTAAGTAAGCCCGGCGCGGTGCGCGGGTCTCAAGATGTGGGAGTCATCATTGAGCGGGGAGAAAAGCCCTGATGGCAAGGGTGTACTTGAGCCTGGGCAGTAATATTGATCGAGAGCGGCATATTCGAGCAGCTTTGGATGCCTTGGCGCACTCCTTTGGTGAGCTGGCGGTGTCGCCGGTCTATGAAAGTGAAGCCGTGGGCTTTGATGGGGATCACTTTTATAATCTTGTGGTGGGTGTCGATACGAATTTAAGTGTTGGCGAATTGCAGCGGTTAATCAAAGAAATAGAAGACGAAAACGGCCGCGAGCGCAGTGGCCCCAAATTCAGTGCCCGAACGCTGGATATTGATATTTTAACCTATGACGACTGCGTTGGTGATGTCGATGGAGTCTCGCTGCCTCGAGCTGAGATTGTGAAAAATGCGTTTGTATTGTTGCCCCTGGTGGATGTGGCCGGTGAAGAGCTGCATCCGCAGTTGCAGGTGACATACTCCCAGCTATGGGCGGAATACGACAAGACCAAACAGGCCTTGTGGCAAGTGTCATTGTTTTGATGGCGTGCCCTGTTAGTTGTACTAAAGGCTGCGGCCGCCATCAACAGCAATATCCTGCCCCGTAATATAGGGGGCGTCTTCTGCCAAAAAAAGAACGGCTTTGGCGATGTCCAGTTCTGTGCCTTCTCTTTGCAACGGTATCCCCGCCAGAATATTCCGCTTTTGCTCTTCGTTGATGTTGTGCTCTCCCTCAGGCCATAGCATGGCACCTGGTGAGATGGCGTTAACGCGCACATCGGGAGCCAGTGCTTTTGCCATTGAGCGGGTCAGCGTTTGCAGGGCTGTTTTTGCCATGCTGTAAGGGATGAAGTCTGCGTTAGCCTGGCTTGCCAGCGCATCGATGATGTTAACGACAGAGCCTTTGCTCTCTTTTAGTAGAGGAGCGAGTTGCTGGGTAAGGAAAAAAGGAGCCTGGGCGTTGCTGGCAAACAGATCGTTCCAGTGTTGTAGAGTGGTCTGGCCCAGCGCAGTGGGGTAGAACGACGAGGCGTTGTTTATCAGCAAGTCCAATCTGTGTTGCCAGCTGCGGGTTTGCTCTGTCAGTTGCTGCCACGCAGATGGGTCCGCCAGATCCGCATGCAGAGCGATGCAGGAGTGTGCTCGATTGTGATTGAGCTTATCTCGCAGGGCTTTGGCTTCAGCACCTGAATGGCGATAGTGCAGAATTATGTCGTAACCTTGCTGGTGTAAATATTCTGCTATGTATGCTCCGATGCGTTTAGCCGAGCCGGTGATAAGGGCAATTTTTTTGTCGTTCATGGTGTTTCTCTGACGTAGCTTTTTTTGATGTCGCCAATGGCGTTTATGCGACGCTTGCGTAATTCTGTGCCCAGCGTTTCACCGCGAAAGCCCAGATTGACCAGTACTTTTGCATGCACAGCGTTCGCTGCCTGGGCGCAATCTCTCAGGTAGTCTGCCTGAGTGTAGTCTCGGGTTTCAAATCCGGTGCGGCCTTTGGCATCTGCTTCGCAAGCCAGAAGAAAGTGTTCCAGGGTCTCTGGGCGGCGAAAAATATCTAACCCTTCAAACAAGCGCATAACTGTGCTGGGCCGCAATTCGAACGCTCGGTGGCTGTGGGTGTGGAAGCGCGCAACCAGGCTGCTGAGGCGCTTTACCGGATTGGGTGCTTTCAATCGTTGGCACACTTTCTTGCTGAGGAGGTCGCTGATGTCCTCATGCCCTGGATGACTGGGTAGCTGCTCTGGTGGCGTCAAGCCCTTACCCAAATCATGGCACAGAAGTGAAAACAGGATGGCAACGGTCTGTTCTTTGTCTATGTTTTTGGGCTGGGCCATGAGGGCTTTAGCTGCTTTTAGCGTCATCATCACGTGAACGCCGGTATCAACTTCCGGGTGGTGTTTGGGGGGTTGTGGAACACCAAACAGCGAGCTCAGTTCCGGAAAAATAACCGCCAGTGCACCGCACTCTTGCAGGGCTTCAAAGTAACGCCAGGGAGAAGGCTCCAGCAGTGCCTTTTCGGTTTCGGTCCAGACACGCTCGGGTGTCAGATGTTGTAATTCGCCGCTGGTGGCAATGTGGCGCATCAGCTTTCGGGTTTCATCTGCAATGGAAAAGCCCTGCTCGTCGAACCGCGCAAGAAAGCGTGCGACCCGCAACACCCGCAGCGGGTCTTCAACAAAAGCATCGGATACATGGCGCAGCTGTCGCGTCTGTAAATCTGTTTGGCCATTGAACGGGTCGATGATGTTGCCGCTGTCATCCTCGGCCATGGCGTTGATGGTCAGGTCGCGGCGGGATAGGTCCTCTTCCAGGGAGACGTCTTTACCAAAAAAACATTCAAAGCCGGTATAGCCCACGCCGGTTTTGCGTTCTGTCCGGGCCAGCGCATATTCCTCGTGTGTTTGCGGGTGGAGGAATACGGGGAAATCTTTGCCGACAGCCTGATAGCCTTGCTCCAGAAGATCTTGTGGCAGCGCACCCACCACTACCCAGTCCCGATCTTTTACTGGAAGATTCAATAGCTTGTCTCGTACGGCGCCGCCCACCAGATACACGTTCATTAAGAGTCTTTCCAATCTGCCTGTTAACCAGTTTGTGAATAATGTCTTAAACGCTGAAAAAATCGTTGACCGCCAATCGAATCAGCACCTATAGTGTAACGCAATCAGTCATAACTTTAGTGTTAATTACGTAATCGAAATGAGCATTCATCTCTTCGCAATCAGCAAGTTCGACTTTGTCGCCCCAGCCGCAGCATACAAACGCTGTGTGCTTGCCTGCGTCCGCGCATGGCGTATGGCAGGGATTGCTGCGGAGGGGATGCGGAATTAATCTATAAACCCTAAACCTGATTTTAAAAGGCCGCAGCGTTCCAGCAACCTGCGGCCTTTTTGTTTTCTGAAAGTTCTGCAGGTTGCCGAGAGTGGTGCGATTTCATCGAGGAGGAAAACAGGAGTGAACCAATCATGTCGGTGCCAGCTGCTTATCTTGCAGTAGTTTTAGTGTGGTCAACTACGCCTTTGGGTGTGCAATGGAGCTCCCAGGGGCTATCGCCTCTTGCGGGTGCATTAAGCCGTATGTTTTTGGCTGCTATCATCGGATGGATAGCGGCACGGCTGTTAAAGGTGGTGGTGCCATGGCATCGGCAGGCGATAAAAACCTATGCGGTTTCTAATATTGGTTTGTTCTTTGGATTAATGAGCGTGTATATCGGTGCCAAATACATATCCAGCGGTATGATTTCTGTGTTGTTTGGCTTGTCACCCATCGCCTCGGCAGTGATGGCGCGGTTTCTGTTGAAGGAGCCGCCCTTTTCTCTGGCCAAATGGATGGCAATATTGACGGGCGTGTCTGGGTTGCTGGTGATTTTCAGTCAGGATGTGGCGTTTACTGAGCGCGCGTACACAGGGTTTGCCCTTGTTGGTGTGGGCATGCTTTGTTTTTCGTTGAGTGGTGTCTTGATTAAGCGTGAGGCCACTACCTTGCATCCGTTGGCGCAAACGGTTGGTTCGCTGACCTTGGCGACGCCGCTGTATCTGCTGGCAGGTATGGTTTTTGGCTTGGAGGTGGATTCACCGCAGCCGCGTGCTATTGCTGCAATTCTGTATTTGACGTTGTTTGGGTCATTTATCGGATTTTTCTGTTACTTCTACATACTCAAGCACATGCAGGCCAGCTCGGTTGCATTGGTTACGCTGATTACGCCGGTAATAGCGATATCGTTGGGTGTGATGTTAAATGGTGAGACGGTAACAGAGAACCTGATTATTGGAACGGCAATGATCTGTACGTGTCTGTTG
Organism: Ketobacter alkanivorans; assembly: GCF_002863865.1. Taxonomy (NCBI): domain Bacteria; kingdom Pseudomonadati; phylum Pseudomonadota; class Gammaproteobacteria; order Pseudomonadales; family Ketobacteraceae; genus Ketobacter; species Ketobacter alkanivorans. The sequence goes on from NZ_CP022684.1 coordinate 3,954,819, forward strand.
TTGTTTTATTGGGGCGATCTCTTGCTTGGGCGGATTGGGTTGCGAGTTGGTCGAATCAGTAACTGACGGTTTCGGCAATTGACCTGATGGGTGTGTTGATGTTGTATGGGTTTGCTATCCTGCATCAATGCACCTGTTTTAACTGGCGTGGGCTAATAAACCTGAGTTAAGAGACCCGAACAATATGAGTTTTTACGAAGATAGAATCTTTCCGATCTTTATGGAGTTGGCGACGAAAACGTTTCGTCGCGAAATCGCCGATCTATTGGGCTCTGCTGAGGGGCGCGTGCTTGAGATAGGGGCGGGAACCGGTGCCAATTTAGGGTTTTATTCCGCAGGGGTTTCGGAGGTTGTGGGAATTGAGCCGGTTGCTGCCATGCTGGACAAAGCGCATGGTGTCGTGGCGCGAGCAGGCTACGATTTTCCGATTACCCTGCAGGTAGGCGATGCCCGCGATTTACCGTTCGATGATGCCAGTTTTGACAGTGTGGTGGCGTGCCTGGTGTTCTGCACGATTCCGCAACCGGAAAAGGCCGCTGCAGAAATGCATCGTGTGCTGAAGCCGGGAGGCAAGGTGGTGTTTTATGAGCATGTGGCATCATCGAGGCCTGGGGTTCATGCATGGCAAAAGCGCATTAATCCATTGTGGCGCAAGCTGGCGTGCGGATGTGAAATAACCCGTGATACCCGTCAGCTGTTCGAGCGGGCCGGGTTCAGTTATCAGCAGATCAGCGATTTTGAGCACCCCAAGGTGCCGCCTCTGATGGCTCCTATCATCTCGGGAATTGCGGTCAAATAGCGTGTTGTTACGACAGCATCATGTTGCGTGACAGGTGTTGGGAATTGGCCATGGCTTCCGCTCCCCAGTAAATGGCGCGGATATGGTGGGCCAGCCGCTTTTCGGCTTCTTTCTGTTTTGCGTAGGGTAGGTCGGCGGTCGAGATGCCGAGATTGAACACCAATGTCGAGATGGCCTCGGCGATAAACAGAGGATTGGTGATCTTGCGGTTGCGATGCCGCATTTCCAATTCTATGATTTCCGCCAGCTGATGATTCAGCCCGATCAAGCAGCGTTGTATAGCGCGTCGGATCAGCGGGGAGTTGCCTGTTGCTTCTCGCGCCAATACCCGGAACAGGGCGCCATTATCCCTGAAGTGTTCCATGCAGACGGTAACGCTGCTTTCCACTATATCCTCGCCCTTTTCTTCTAATGCCTTCGCGTCTTGCAGGATTGCCTGCAGTGCGGTCTCGGCCTCTTTAACCAGAGCCAGTCCTAATTCTTCCATGTTTGCGAAGTGACGGTAAAAAGATGCCGGGGCAATGCCCGCTTCCTTTGCCACTTCACGCAGCCCCAGGCTGGAGAACCCTTTATCTTCATTCATTTTTTTTAAGGCGGCCGCCAGAATATTGGTTCTGGTCTGTTGTTTCTGTTCCGCGCGGGTTTTTGGTTCGGTCATAACTAAGCAAATTGATTCAGGTGCGCCATACTGATTGTGATCCGTTAAGGGAAGTTCTCGGATTCGGGGCGCAAAAAGGGAGTCCACATTCAGCTGATTAAGTGTACAAGTGTTTGCTGAAAAAGCAATGACATTCTCTGGTATTGTCTGATTGTTGGATTTAAGTCGGCTGATTTAGCCATTTTTGTGGCAAATATGGCCGCTATTTTCTTGCGTTTTATAAAAACCGGAGTATATTGGCAAACACTTGTTTGCTGAAATATGCGACGCTTTTTGTATACCCCTACGATTGTTTCAGCAGTCCATGTGGGCTAAGGGAATAAATTATGAGGACTTTCAATCAGTTGGCGCGTGAGCCAATGACCAATGTCGACACGGCTTGGTTGCGGATGGATTCGGACGAGAATTTGATGGTGATTAATGGCTTGCTGTTTTTTGATGAGCCAATGAGCCAGGAAGAATTTAAAACTCTGTTAGAAGAGCGTCTGGTCGCCCAGCATAAGCGTTTTCGTCAGCGCCCTGTATGTGAAGGCAATGCCTATTATTGGGAGGAGTTGCCAGAGCTGGATATGGATTACCATCTGACCTCGTTGGTGGTTGATGAAGAGGGTGATCCTGATGAAGCGTTACGACGAACCGTCAGTAAGCTGATTCCGCTACCATTAGAATCCGGAAAGCCCTTGTGGCGGTTTCATTTTGTGTCCGGCTTCAAGTCCGGCAGTGCGGTACTGGTGCGGGTTCATCACAGCTATGCCGACGGTATCGCTTTGATTTCAGTGCTTGATTCTATTGCCGATCATTCGGTGCTCCATAGCTCTCCGGCTGCTCGCTTTAAAACGCCGGAGCGTAAGCCAAAGTCCGATGCGGTTTTGCATCGGCTGGCTTTTTTGTTCACCAGCGTTCTGTTCTATCTAGGTTTTGCCGGCGCCTGGTTGTTTGAAATGTTGCGGGTTACGTTCTGTAGGCCGGATACCAAAACCGCATACAAGCGTGCGTTGTCTCCTAATAAAGAAGTGGGCTGGGCACCGTCGTTGCCGGTTGAACAGGTTAAGCAGGTGGGCAAGGCCATGGACTGCACTATAAACGATGTGATTCTTGGTTGTGTGGCGGGCAGTTTGCGGCGCTACCTTGAGCGCATCGGTGAGCCTGTGGCGGGTGTCTGCGTGCGCGCCACAATCCCTGTTAATTTGCGCCCGTTGGATGAGGCTCTAGACCTGGGCAATCGCTTTGGTTTGGTGTATCTGGAATTGCCGGTAGGTGGGGCTAGCCCCCATGATCGTATCAAGGCGGTTCAGCGCAGCATGAAAAAGCTGAAAAATGGTATGCAGGCTCAGATGAGCTACAACGTTTTGGGGATGCTGGGTTACTTTCCCAGTGTGATTGAGCGCTGGGCGCTCAAGTTTTTCTCCAGTAAGGCTTCCGCCGTTATGACCAATGTGCCTGGGCCGTCGGAACCGGTGGTGTTGATGGGTAGAAAGCTATCCAAGCCCATGTTTTGGGTGCCGCAGTCAGGTGGGATTGGTATCGGCGTCAGTATTTTAAGTTATGACAATAAGGTTGAGTTTGGGTTTGTGGCGGATGCGGCATTGGTGCCAGATCCGCAGGCTATGATTGATGATTTTGTTGATGAATTTAAGTCCATTCAAGCGGAAGTGTTGGGAGCGCTTTCGTTCGAAGGGCAGCTTTCTCAGGCGTAACACCTGGGTCGGTTTTATTAACTTTGGGAATGGCTTAGTCGGTTGGGCTAAGGGAATATTATGAGGTATTGGTTATGGCATATTTTGTAACAGGCGCAACGGGCTTTATTGGCCGCTATTTAGTGGAAAATCTACTTAAGCGGGAAGGTACAATCTATGTGCTGTGTCGTGAATCGTCGCTGGAAAAGGTAGAGGCGCTGCGCAAGAAGGTGGGTGATCTGGATGGCCGTGTTGTACCGGTAACAGGTGATTTGACTCAGCCTCGATTGGGCTTGAGCGATGCGGACCTGGCCAAGTTGGAAGGCAACATAAAGCATTTCTTTCATCTGGCAGCAATCTATGATTTAGCAGCCGGTGAAACCGAGCAGGTGCTTACCAATATCGAGGGCACGCGCAATGCCATGAATGCTGCAGAGGCCATCGGAGCGGGTTGCTTCCACCACACTAGCTCCATTGCGGCAGCGGGCATGTACCCAGGCATATTCCGTGAGGATATGTTTGAAGAGGCCGAAAAGCTTAACGATGCCTATCTTCGCACTAAGCACGAGTCCGAGGGGTTGGTGCGCAAACTATGCAAGGTACCATTCCGTATTTATCGACCCGCGATGGTCGTTGGGCATTCCAAAACCGGTGAAATCGATAAGATCGATGGCCCCTATTATTTCTTTACCCTGATTAAAAAGTTACGACAGCTACTGCCACCGTGGATGCCTGTGGTGGGTATTGAGGGCGGCCGCTTTAACCTGGTTCCCGTGGATTATGTGGCAGATGCGATGGATCATCTTGCTCATCAGGATGGATTGAATGGTAAGTGTTTTCACCTGACCGATGAGACTCATTACAAGATTGGCGAAGTGATCAATATTTTCGCCCGTGCCGGTCACGCTCCGCAAATGACCATGCGGGTTGATACGCGTATGTTCGGCTTTTTGCCGCCGTTTCTGCGTAAAACACTGAGCACCTTGCCACCGGTGCGGCGTATTACCAGTACGATCCTGGAAGATCTAGGTATTCCTCGCTCAGTAATGAAGTTTACAGATTACTACACCAAATTTGACAACCGCGAGGCTCGGGCTGCGCTGGAAGGCTCCGGTATCAGCTGTCCCAAGTTGGACACGTATGCGTGGCGCTTGTGGGATTTCTGGGAGCGCAACCTTGATCCTGATCTGTTTATTGATCGTTCGCTGGAAGGTCGAGTTGCAGATAAGGTGGTCGTGGTGACAGGAGCGTCCTCTGGTATTGGTAAGGCAACGGCGATAAAGCTGGCAGAAGCCGGTGCAATTGTGATTATGGCTGCTCGTAAGCCCACTAAGCTGGAAAAAGCCAAACAGGAAATAGAAGAGAAGGGCGGTAAGGTCTATTCCTATAGCGTGGACATCGCGGATATGGAAGATTGTGACCGTTTCGCCAAGCAGGTGCTGGAAGATTTTGGGCGCGTGGATGTGTTGATTAATAATGCAGGGCGATCTATTCGTCGTTCTATTAATCTATCCTATGATCGTTTCCACGATTTTGAGCGCACCATGCAGCTGAATTATTTCGGTTCTTTGCGCCTGATCATGAATTTCTTGCCGGTGATGGAGCGCAATCGCAGCGGTCATGTCATCAATATTTCATCCATAGGTACGTTGACGATGCCCGCACGTTTTAGTGCGTATGTGGCCTCCAAGTCGGCTCTGGACGCGTTTTCTCGCTGTGCTGCGTCAGAGTTTTCGGATTGCAATGTGCATTTTTCTACCATCAATATGCCCCTGGTGCGTACACCCATGATTGCACCTACCAAGATTTACGAGAACGTGCCTACTATCAGCCCCGAAGAAGCGGCGGATATGGTGGGTGAGGCGATCATATATCGCAGTAAGCGTATTGCGACCAAGCTGGGTGTGTTTGGGCAGGTGGTGCATGCGGTAGCGCCGAAGTTTGCCGAAATTATTATTAATACCGGCTTCCGTATGTTCCCTGATTCTGCAGCGGCGAAGGGTAATAGCGATGAGTCGGCTCCGGCGCCAGTGGTGTCCCCAGAGCAGATGGCGTTTGCTTATCTGATGCGAGGCGTGCATTGGTAATCGGGAGCTGATTGAGAAGAAGGCCGCGCTCATCCAGAACGCGGCCTTTTTTTAGCGTTGGATGCCGGGCAGGTTGTTTTTGGTGCTGAGACGGAATGCGCCGTGATCAAAGGCCAGCAGTTGCCCCTCATCATCACTGACTTGGAATTGAAACGAGCCACTGATCCATTCGCCATTATCCGATTCCACAACGACTTTGCCCGATTGTAAGTGATCGGCGCTGAGGTTGGCGCTTTTACTTTTTACCATGACGTCTTTCAGTGTGTAGTTACCGGGGCCTTTGTAGTCAGCTATGACCATGCGGATTTCGGTGTCACCGTGTACCGATACTATGTCAACGGCGTCGGAAAACAATGACGCCCGTTTTCGCCACCAGGCGCGCTCGGGAATCGCCATCAGGTCTTTCTCTGCCCAGTTTTCGCTGAAGTAAATATCGCTGCGATCGGTGCGCAGCTCAGCCACCGTGAGATGCTTTATTTGCTGCTTTTCCTGTTCCAGGGTTTGTGTGAATGCCTGGTTTGCATTTGGAATAGACATGGAGGCGCTGGCGTATTTCGCCTTTGCAGGGGTAGTGGGTTGCGACTTGGCTGGCTGAGCGGTGGATGCAACAGCGGGTGATTCAGGTACAAAGGGCTTGGCAACAGGGATGACTACAGCGGAGGCTGTGGCGGCCGTTACGATCGCTGCAGGTTTTTTCACTTTGGGTTTGGCAGCCGGTTTGGGATCTGGTTTGGCTGTTTGCTTGGATGGCTTTGCGGTTGTGGTTTTAGTGGTAACCGGTTTACTGGCGGGGGCTGCCGCTGTAGTTGTGCTGGCTGCCGAGGCCAATGTGCTTGTGGCAACCGCAGCAACGGCGACAGTCGCTGTTTTGGCGGCTGTTTTCGGCGCAGCAGGTGCCTTAGCTACTGCTACCGGTGCTTTCACCAGCTTGTTACGCTTGTATTGGCAGGGAGTGCTTTTGCCTGCCCGAGTGCAGCTGCCTTCGCCGTGGGCTTGGTCATGCTCAAACGTGCCTTGATATTGATAGCCCAGAGCGGACACCATTAAGCCCTCTCCATGGCGCATGCCTTCTACAAAGGGGCCTTCGTAGTAACCACCAGTGTTGTAATCAATGCGGCCGTTGCCATCTTGATTGCCATTGCGCCAGTCACCTGAATACACATCACCGTTGGGATAGAAATAACGTCCCTTGCCATGGGGCTTGCCGTCTTCAAACGATCCTTCGTACGTGCCGCCGGATATAAAAGTCAGGGTGCCGTAGCCGTGGGGTTTGCCTTCGTACCAGCCGCCATCGTAATAGGTATTATCGATGTAGGTCTGTCGGCCCTGGCCATGAGGTACCCCGGATTTGAATTCACCTTCGTAGATCGAGCCTGCGGCATAGCGGCGGATACCCTTTCCCTGAGGTTCATCCTTGTGCCAGCTGCCTTCGAATTCGTCACCGTTGGCATATTTCATAACGCCCTCGCCCTGGCGACGGCCATGATCGAATCGGCCCCAATATTGGGCACCATTGGCATATGTCAGGCTGCCATAGCCATGGGGTTGGCTTTTTAACCATTCACCTTCGTAACGGGCGCCATCGGGCCAGACGTGTTGTTTGCTTTCGGTTTGATATTCGGTGATGTTGAGATAGCTTTGCTGGTCAACCGGTTCCGCCTGTGTGTTCATGCAGAATACGAGTAACGCGCCCCAAACCCCTGTCTTGATTCGTATTGTTTTCATATGCAAACGCCTTAAAGGCGAACCCCAAGTGGTTCAAATTAGCCGGTTTACTGAATACCGGATCTTTTTTCTAAATAATTCCAAAATAATGCGCGGGTTTCAATGAGTGAGTTGTAACGCAGCCTATACTTACAGATGTTCGGAGTAAATTAAGAGGACAGCGAAATGTGGCTTGTTCAGGTAATTTGGGGCGTATTGCGCACAGAATGGACCTCTTCCGCCAAGCCCGATCCTCGGCATGGCTCTCGCCGCAGGCTCTGTAAATCCTATCGTCAGCGCCGTCAGCAGGTAAAAAATTTCTGGGTTGTAGCGGGGGTGCTGGTGTTGATTGAGCCGGCATTGCCGTTCGCCGTATTTGTGTCGCTGTTTACCACTTTTGTATCGTTCATGTATTTGGATGAGGCGGAGGAAAGTTCCTGACGGGTTACAAAAAAGCACAGTATATGTGAGTGCTTGCAAACCTGGGAGCGTCTGTGGCTGGATGGTCAGTTATAAGCTGATCCAACTTTGGCTGGATAAAATCTAACCAGGGTCGATCTAAATTCATGGGATTTGTCATAATTCTAACATTGAAAAGGATGATTAAATTTCACTGTAAATTCCGTAGTGAGACCCATTGGGCAAAACCAGCACCAGCCCCGCAGAAGGTCGAGCTACACTAAAGCGGTATGCGGAACAGCAATTTAAACTGATGAGGCTATAAGTGGCAGTTGAGCGTTTTGTTGACAGTAGCGTAATCCGTAAGTTGATTTTGCTGATCGTGATGGCGGTGTTCGCCAGTAACGGTTCGGCTAGCGGCGGCTGGGTTATCGAGCGCGATGATCGAGGCGACAGCCCTTTGCTGAAAGAGCGAAAGGCGATAGCTATGTCGCCGGAGCAGCGTGAACAGCAGGCATTGTCCGCCGCCTATAACCAGGCATTGGAAGCGGAGCAGGCCCGTATCCGGGATCACTGGGCCTCTCCTGAGGTCAGCAGCCAAACCCGCTGGGTGGCGTATTCCGACGATTATTCGTCTAAACGGGTTGTGGATTTCGAAGTCAATCAGATCGAAATCAGTATTGATGGAATCTACACTGGTAGCCGTTTGGATTTTACCGCGATGTCGTCAAAAGTGGGGTCACAACTGGAGTTGACCCTGGGCACTTCGATCAAGGCGGCGGTGGAGCAGGATCCGATTCAAAAAGCGATCAACCAGGCGTATGCCAGCGTGGATAAAGCGCCCGTAGCGGATGATGCGGGTGACGAGTTGGTGTTGAAGGAGTTGTTCACGGCCGCTCGCCCCAGTGCAGTGGATGTGCGTAATGCAGCGGCCACCTTGATGCGCAAAGCCTCCATACGTTATCAGGCGGTCAATGCCAGTTTGGCCTCGGTGCCGGTGAATACGGGAAGGAAGCTGACCTATGTTGTGCCGCTACCGGATAACCGTCTGCGCAAAAAAGTAATGGAATACCGGCCTGAGGTGAGCAAGAACGCTCAGCGTTTCTCATTAAGTTCTGACGTCATGATGGCCATTATTCACACTGAGAGTCATTTCAATCCGCTGGCCCGCTCCCACATCCCGGCGTTTGGTTTGATGCAGATCGTACCGTCGACAGCTGGTCGTGATGCCACCAAAAAACTGTATAAAAAGCCCACCCTGCTCAGTGCGCAGTACTTGTATAACCCCAAGAAGAATATTGAGGTGGGGGCGGCTTATCTGAGCGTGCTTTATTACCAGTATCTGAAGGACATCAAGAACCCGGAGAGCAGACTCTATTACACCTTGGCCGCCTACAATGCAGGTGCTTCTAATGTGGCTCGGGCATTTGTCGGAAAAGCCAGCTTTACGGATGCGGTGGATACCATAAACACCATGACTCCGGATCAAGTACTGGATCGGTTGGTGACCAAGTCACCCCACAAAGAAACCCGCGACTACGTGAAGAAAATTCTCAAGCGCCGGGCGTACTACGCGACACTATGAGGGTGAGAGAGGCGGGGGCAGCATTGCTGGGTCTTGTGTTGGCCGGTTGTGGTGCCGAGCGTCTGGAAGAAGTCAGTGGCGCTGTGGAGCAGCAACGGCTTGCGGTTGCTGCACTCGAGGCCCGTCTTCAAGCATTGGAAAGTGTGCCCGAGCTTTCTTTTATCCTGTCTGAATACCATGTGCAACTGGAAGAGCAGATGTTCCAGCCGTTGCTGAAAAGCAGTGCCCGCCTACAAGCCACTGGGGATAGTGTGCCTCATACATTTTATGTTGATATGTTGCTGCAGGTGGAGGTGCCATCGGAAGGTTTTGTGGCGGTGAATCGTCAGGTGTTTCCGGTGTTTGAAGGCAAAAGCCGGGTGGAGTTGACCCAGGTGTTGCCGATTCACGGTCTTGGTAAAGAGGATATCAAGGTCACCCTGCGGCCGATGAACTGGTATGGCAGTCAGCGCATTCCAGAGGCGCGGGTGACCTATCAAGAGTGAAGTCTGGCGTGCCGCCTTAAGCGGCTTTTCTTAGTACGATCTGATCCACCAGCGGGCGAAATGATACGTTCACGCCCAGATCCACCATGGTCCAGTAATGGCCGCTGATAACCCTGTCAACATGCATCGTCTCCGGTGAGGGCTGGAAGGAGCCAATGTACTTCAAACCGTCCCGTTTGACCTTGCCCAATACACGTTTATGCAGATTCGATGCTGAGAAATCAAAGGGGTCGTAACTTCTGAACGGTGCCATGAAGATGTCGAGCCATTCGCCGTAGAACTCAGGGTCAGGCTTTTTGCCCCCTTCCTGGCGAACGCCGATGGCCAGTAGATGCTTGTCCAGGGTGTCCACTTTGCCTTCTATTGCATCGGCCACCAGTCCGCGCAGCTTTTCAATGGTTTCTTTCGGAATGCGTTTCACCGCGCCAAAATCATACAGAACAATGCTGCCATCCGGGCGGAATGCAAAATTGCCGGGGTGAGGGTCAGAGTGGACTGCGTGCAGATCGTAGATCTGTTTGCCAAAGGTCTCGAAAATTCGATAGCCGATCAGGTTAATGGTGTCTTGACTGTATTGGGGCTGTTTAACCTGCTGGAGCGAGTCACCGGGTACGTAGGAAAGGGTAAGCACCGTTTCTGAAGACAATGATTCGATCAGCTCCGGCATAATGATATAGGGGTGATCCTGGTAGTAATCGCGGAACAGCTTGATGTTCTCGGCCTCGTGTACGTAATCCAGTTCTTCGTACAGCATGCGGCGGATTTCTTCGAAGGTCTGATCGATCACCTCTGGGTTCACCTTCACCAGTCCGGCCAGCTTCAGAGCTCGCTTCAGGTGCTTCAGATCAGAATCGCAGGATTCCTTTACGCCGGGGTATTGGATTTTAACCACACATTCTTCGCCATCTTTGGTGAGCGCTCGGTGCACCTGGCCAATGGACGCTGCTGCGAAGGGGGTTTCATCGAAGTGGGCAAAGAGGTTCTCTGGGGTGTCTCCCAGGGCTTTGATCAGTTGGCGTCGAATCATGGGGTAGGGCATCGGAGGGGACTCTTTTTGCAACACCTCCAGGGCGCTGGCGACTTCCTCCGGCAGCATGTCTTTCACTTGCGAGGCGATCTGCCCCACTTTCATCACGGCTCCTTTCATTTCTCCCAGTGTCTGGGCGATTTGTTTGCCGATGTCCGTGTACAGCTGTTCCTGGCTTTGGGCGTGGCTTTGCTCATCGCGAAACAGCCCCTTAACTTTATGACTTGCCACGTTTTTTGCGATACTGGCAGACATGCCAGCCAGCTTCAAAAAGCGTTTGCCCGGTGTGGTTGCTTTGAAGCGCTTGTCCTCTTTATCCTTTGCCACGAGAATGTAGTCCTCTGTAAACCTGAAATGGCCCCACGACTTTATAATAGTGGTTTATTGGCATGGGTGCGTGAATTTCGTTCAAAGTTCTGGCTGTTTGGGAACCGGCTAAACGGAGTGACTCTACGGTACGCAGAGTCTTATGTAAATAGCTTGTTGACCCTGCCCAGGCGGCGCTTGGATTAATGTTAAAAATCATAACTTTGGTATACTGCGCGGATTGGACGGCCCAAATTTTAAAACTGGCGTATAAATCCATCAGGGATTGATGGGTTGAGGCCTTCAGGCAACACCCTCCTAAAACAATAACAGTTTCCGTCCTGGTTTCATTGCTGATGCGTGCGAGCATCAAAATTCGGAGAGCAGATAGCGTCATGCAGCGTTGGTCGGTTATGGCTGATTGCATTGGCGTGGTTAATGTTCAGGCAAATCCCGTTTGCCTGGTTGGGAATACGTTAAGGCGAGAATTCATGAGTGTCCGAGATTTTCTGAAGAATCTTCTGGTTTCTAAGGAGACAGAAGCAATTGTGGATAAGATACCCAAGCCTGTGGGCTCCTTTGGTTATGATCCCTGGGGTTACAACACTGACGCAGTAAAAATTGCGCTCAGTGTGATGCGCCCGATTTATGAGGATTATTTCCGGGTGGAGGCATTTGGCCTGGAAAATATCCCTGCCAATGGGCGGCTGTTGGTGATTGCCAATCACAGCGGCCAGTTACCCTTTGATGGCAGTTTGGTGGGATACGCTATGGCCACCAGCCCACACACTCCACGGGTCGTGCGTGTTATGGTGGAGCGCTGGTTTCCGACTATTCCTTTTGTTGGCAACATATTCAATGAGATGGGCGCAGTATTGGGTGACCCCATCAACTGCGGCAAGATGTTGCGCAATGAAGAGGCCATTGTAGTGTTCCCTGAGGGGGTGCGTGGTTCGGGCAAAACCTGGGATAAACGCTATAAATTGCAGCGTTTCGGTCTGGGCTTTATGCATTTGGCCATGACCGAGAATACGCCCATTATCCCTGTGGGAATCGTGGGCTGTGAGGAAACCATGCCGACCCCGTTTCATTTGAAACGCTTGGCCCGGCTGTTTGGTATGCCTTACCTGCCGGTGACCACGCCAATCCCTCTGCCTGCCAAGGTGCGCTTGTATTTCGGTGAACCGATGATGTTTGAAGGGCCGGTAAGCAGTGAGGATGATGTGGCGGTTAAAGTGGAGCGGGTTAAAGATGAAATCAACAAGTTGATCCAGCGAGGCTTGCAGGAAAGGAGTGGGTGGTTCGAATGATTCACAAACATAAACCGGAAATTCTGGTGACCGGTGCCGGTGGCTCCTTGGCTCAGTACGTTATTAATGAGCTGAAAAGAGATTACCACATCGTATTGGTGGATTTTCGTCGCAGGGTTCAGTTGGAAGAGGGCATGTCCAGTTATCGCGTAGAGTATAACAAGCGCGGCTTTGAGGACATTTTCCGCAAACATAAAATCGAGGCGGTTATTCATCTGGGGCGTATGGGTCTCTATGAGTCCACCCATCGTAATCGTTACAACCACAATGTATTGGGCACTCAGCGGCTGCTGGATTTGTGTCACAAGTATGAAGTGAAGAAAGTGGTGGTGCTGTCTACGTATTTTGTTTATGGCGCCAGCCCCTACAACCCGGCGTTGTTGACCGAAGAGGCACCCTTGAAGGCCTCCGAACTGACCATGGACCTGGTGGATTCGGTTGAGCTGGAAAACCTGGCCAATATTTATCTGTGGAAGTATCCAGAGCTGAATATCACCATTCTGCGGCCCTGTAATATCGCCGGCCCCGGAGTGTTGAATTCATTGAGCCTGTTGCTGTCCAGTAGCATGGCTCCTGTGTTGATGGGCTTTTCGCCTATGATGCAGTTTATTCATGTCGAAGACATGGCGCACGGCGTTGTGTTGGCGTTCAAACAGAATAAGCCTGGGGTCTATAATGTGGCCGCCGACGATTGGGTTAGCTATCAGGAGGCGGTGACTCAGTGCGGGTGTCGCCGTATGCCCATTCCTTCGATTCCTGAAGGTTTGCCGCGCCTGATTAGTAAACGCATGAACTGGAAAGGCTGGCCGCCTTACCTGGTGAATTACTACAAATACCCCGTCATCATTGATGGCAGTTTGTTTAGTAAAACCTTTGGGTTTAAGCCCCATCGCAGCCTGGATGACATTTTCTCCTACTATCGGGAGAAAAAGGAAATGGGCATTCTATAGAGCGTTTGGTGCAGAGCAGTGAGTGCGATTGGGTGAGTGGTTGCACCCAATCGCGTTTATCGGGGGGGCGAACGATCAGTGAATCATGTTCCAGTCCATGTCTGGCGTGATGTTCAAGCGCTCATCCATGTAGATATTGGATTCCATGGCCAGTAACCGCACATAGCGATCAAAATACAGCAGCTGCTTCAGCAGTAGCGCAAATTCACGGGGGAAATGAATGCCATGGCGTTTGCCGATTCCCACTAAGTCCATCATCACTTTGTTAACTTCATGCTCGCTGACCGAGGCCATGTCACCTGCGCTCAGATCCACGTCGGGCATTACCCGATCCATTCTTGAGTAAAGATCCTCAATGTCCTGAGCCAGACGATCGGTGTTGACTTCTTCATCTGTCATGCCGATGCCCAGCATGGCCTCGGCCATTTCTCGGTAGTTTTCTTGGCCAATTGCATAGATGAACTTGGAGACGGACTCCCAGGTGCTGGGCTTGATACGGCCTACGATGCCGAAATCAATAAAGCCAACGCGGCCATCTTTCAGTACCAGTAGATTGCCTGCATGCACGTCGGCGTGGAATGAATCGCAGAACAGCAGACTGGAGAACCAGGTGTTCATGGCGGTGATCAATGTCGATTCGGAATCGTCCACAATATGCTGGATGCTTTCCAGATCGGTGAAAGGCACGCCGTAGAAACGCTCCATGGTCAGCACGCGCATGGTGGATGCCTGTTCGTACACTTTGGGGGCGGTGGCCTGGGTGTTGCCGGTTTCGTCCAGAAACTTGTGGAAATCCGCAATATTTTTGGCTTCCTGGTAGAAATCGCATTCGGCCAGCATGCCTTTCTGGATTTCATCCACGATAGCGGAAAGGGATGCCATGCTGAGGTTGGGCACAAAATATTCCAGGATGCGCGCACCCACATAGAGGAAGTTCAGATCCGTCAGCAGGATATTCTCCACGCCGGGCTTTTGCACTTTAACCACCACGTCTTCACCGCTGACTAATTTGGCGGCATACACTTGTGCGATGGAGGCTGAGGCCAGCGGTACAGGATCAAATTCGGCAAAGACCGTCTCCAGTGACTTACCCAGTTCCTGCTCCAAAACCCGTTTCATGGTGTAGAAAGGCACCGGGGTGGTTTTGTCCAGACACAACTGGAACTCTGCCACGTAGTCATCGGGGAACACCGACGGTGAGCTGGCGATGAATTGCCCTAATTTTATGTAGGTGGTGCCGAGGCGCTCGAAGGTCTGGCGCAGCAATATAGGAGCAGGGGGGCGTTCACCCATCAGCCAGTCGGCACCGGTCTGTGCCAATATACGAACAGTCTGACCGATTCGGAACGCACCTTTGATGCCGGCGCTGAGCTTGCTGATTCCGGATTTGTTTGTTGCCATGGGTTAACACCTTGAAAAGTCTAAAATTCTTCCTTGATGGACGTCAGTTTCCCTAACTTAATTGGGAAGCGCGTTACCATTTTACACGCATTGTCATCCCGGCGGTATGCCATTGAGTGTTTAATCAGAAGTTGCAGGTGCAAATGGTCGACAGGGTGTATAATTTTACGTAGGCTTATCGCCCTATTTGTTTAAAAGATGCTGATTTGACGGGGGTTTTTCCACCGTATCAACGGCTAGTTCAGTTGTAATAGTTCAGAGGGGGCCGCTTCGGCGGACGCAGTAATCATGATGGCATTACCTAACCCGTTAGGGATGATTGAAAACAATATTCAGGTTCCCAAATCCCTGCAGGATATCACCCGCATTGCGGACAATGAGATAAATCCAGAGTGGCTTGGGCTCACTGAACACGATCGTGATGTGATCTGGAAAGCGGTGAAAGATCTATACCGCACTGGCGCTTATCCCGCGCTGTCAATTTGTATTCGCCGCCATGGCGAAATTCTGCTGAATCGCTCCATCGGTCACGCCAAGGGTAATGGGCCGGGTGAGGTGGGGCTGGAGAAAGTCGTTGCCACACCGGACACGCCGTTCTGCCTGTTCTCCGCATCAAAAGCGATTACCGCTATGCTGATCCATTTGTTGGAGGAGCGTAGTCAGATCAATTTGATGAACCCTGTGAGCTTTTACGTTCCCGAGTTTGCCGCCCACGGTAAAAAGCACATTACCGTTCAACAGATTTTGTCTCATCGTGCAGGCATTGCTTCGTTTAAAAATATTAATCCTGAAGTGTTGTTTAATCATGATGAGATCATGCAGCTGATTTATGATGCAGAGCCCACTGACGTACACGGTCGCGAGTTGGCCTATCATGCGCTTACCGGTGGTTATGTGCTGGGCGAGCTGGTGAACAGAATCACCGGTGAAAGCATTGCTGAGTTCATGCGTAAGAATGTGCAGGAGCCGATGGGCATGCGCAATTTCAATTACGGTGCGCAGGATGATCGATATCCAGAAATAGCCACAAATTATCTGACCGGGTTCCCGGTAGTGTTTCCTGTAAAACAATTTATAAAGCGCGTATTGGGCGCGGATCTGGCTACAGCCATAGAGCTGTCTAATGATCCTCGCTTCTATCAGCAAGTGATTCCTGCCGGTAATATCACCGCAACGGCCGAAGAGTGTTCTCGATTTTTTCAGTGCTTGTTGAGCGGTGGAGAGCATGAAGGCAAGCGTATCTTTCAACCGGTAACCATCGAGCGTGCGGTGCGTGAGGTGAACGCGACCGAGCTGGATCGAACCCTGTTGGTGCCGATGCGCTACAGTGCCGGCATGATGCTGGGCAATTACCCTATAGGCTTGTTTGGGCCTGCTGCGCCGAAAGCCTATGGCCATATCGGGCTGACCAATAATTTCTGCTGGGCTGATCCGGAGCGTATGACCTCAGTGTCTTTGCTGACCTCCGGTAACCCTGTGGTGGGCACTCATGTGCTGCGACTGGTGATGCTGCTCACCACCATTTCCCGGCGTTGCAAAAAAGTGTTTCGCCAATAGGGTCTGTTACGTTAGAGGTTGTTATGGAATTTGTGCGCACACCGGAAAGTCGTTTTGAACGTTTGGCGGATTATCCTTTTGAGGGACATTACTGCGAGCTGACCTCTGATGGAATGCGCATGCATTATCTGGACGAAGGCCCATCCGATGCTGATCCGGTGTTAATGTTGCACGGTGAGCCCAGTTGGAGCTACCTGTATCGCCATATGATTCCCATTGTGGCGGCGGCAGGTCACCGGGTGATTGCTCCTGATCTGATTGGATTCGGTAAGTCTGACAAGCCCACATCGATGGCAGATTATTCTTATCAGGCTCACATGGATTGGATGCTGGCCTTTGTGGAAAGTCTGGATCTGAACAATATCACGCTGGTGTGTCAGGATTGGGGGTCGCTGATTGGGTTGCGTCTGGCGGCAGAACAACAACAGCGCTTTAAAGCCATTGTGGTGGGTAATGGCATGTTACCTACGGGCGAGCAGAAAGTGCCAGCGGCGTTTCAGTTATGGAAGAATTTTGCGCTGTATAGCCCGTGGTTCCCCATTGCCCGCATCATCAATTCCGGTACCTTCAAGACATTGGGGCCAGAAGAGCGAAAAGCCTACGATGCACCATTCCCTTCCGCGAAATATAAGGCCGGTGCGCGAGCGTTTCCGCGTCTGGTTCCAGTTTCCGCCGATGATCCCGCAACCCAGGCGAATAAGGCCGCATGGCGCGTGTTGGAGCAGTGGCAGAAACCCTTTCTGACTACGTTCAGCAATGGTGATCCTATTACCCGTGGTGGTGATACGTTTATGCAGGAGCGCATCCCCGGCGCTAAAGGGCAGCCTCATCAGACTTTAGTGGGCGGCCATTTTTTACAGGAAGATTCCCCCGTCGCGTTCGCCCGCGCCATCAATGATCTGCTGGTGAATCTGCAGCGCTAGCCGCAGAGCCACCGTATTTTACCGCTACGGCTGCATATGTATCAGCGCATGGCGGTGGCTTGCATTTTCTTTGCAGGTATCAACTTCAAGGCGTTGGACAGTTTCACTTCTTTGCCCAAGTGATGCCGATAAATTGCCTGATAGGTGAGGATGTTCTTCACGTAGTTACGGGTTTCGTGGAACGGAATGGTTTCCACCCAAATGTCGCCACTGACGGGCAGGAATTCGGGTTGCCAGGCTTGGGCACGATGAGGCCCGGCGTTGTAGGCTGCAGTGGCCAGAATGATATTGCCGTTGAAGCGTTGCTGCAGTTGGCGCATATAGTGCGTGCCTAGGCGCACATTGGTGTCGGGCGTCAGCATGTCGCGTGTGCTGGGGGAGGGCATGCCCAAGTCGCGGGATAACTGTTGTGCCGTGCGAGGCATAATCTGCATCATGCCCATGGCCCCCACCGGGCTGCGGGCTTGCGCCGAGAAGGCGCTCTCCTGGCGGATCAGAGAAAACACCCAGTCCAGTTCCAGCCCCGATTGACTGGCGTATTTGTTTACTACGGATTCATAGGCAGTAGGAAATCGAATTTCAAGATTGTTGTAGGCGTCGGAGTCGTAGGCTGCGCGTATGGCCGGGTGGTGCCAGCCCCAGATGAATGCCAAATGCGCCATTACGCTGCGCTGTTGTTCATCAGAACGGCGTATCAGATGCTCCCATTCAGAACGAGCCAACGGCTGTTCGTTCATCAGGTGTAGCTCGCGGGCGCGCTGCACGGCGGGTAGAGCGATGAGCTGGTTCAATGCTTCTTCAGTGACCTGGGTGGGCTTTATATTCAGATCGAGGGGCTGCTTCAGGCGTTCACTGGCCAGGAAGCCGTAGTAATTTCTGTGTTTGGAGAGCGCTTGCAGGCGCTGTTCCGGTTGATGCGGCATAAATTTGCTGGCCACCACGGAGGGAGGCAGCAGATCCAGGAACTGATCCTTATTGTACAGAGCTTGGGAAAATCGCTGCTGGAACGAGATGATATCCACATGATACTGATCAATGCGAATCTTGGGCAGGCGCTCAGCGTCGATTGGCCCCAGCTTTTGTTCCGCCCGGGACAGCCAGTAACGCCAGCCTTCTTCGTTGGCTTCCTTTTCGCCCAGCAGTGCCAGCCATAATTTGAGACGAGGCCAATCCTGCTCATACAGAGCATGACGAATACCGAGGGGAATCAGTTCGTCATCTGATCCGTACTGGGCTGCCTGGCTCAGCCAAAACTCTGCATTGTCTTTTTTACGGATGGCCAACACACTGGCAAATTCGTTGGCGACCTTGGCGCGCTCTGCTGCGCTGAAATTGAATGCGCTTTGGTAGGTTGGCCACAGCTTCTGGGCCAGCTCCTCATCTTTTCGAATCAGGCGGGAGAACGCCGTTACCAGCATCGGCCGCGCGTCATCGCCCCATTTCTGATAGCGTTTTATGTATTTCAGTCGGCGAGGATCGCGATACAGATCACGCCATTCCCGTGAAAGAGGCTTTAATTCCTTGGGCAGGTGGTTTTCAAGGTAGCGCGCCAGTTGCAGTTTGCGATTGGCCATCGCCATGGCTGTGCGCTCCCAGGCCAGCGCACCGTCCATTTCGCCGGTGGTTTTCCAGACCTCAAACAATGGATCGCAGGCGCGGTCTTGCGAATCCCCTACCAACCACAGACGACGGGCACCGGCAAAGGCTTCCAGACGATCGCCGACCTTATATTGCGCCCAGTAGTAATAGCAGTCGAACTCGCTCGAATACTGCCCCAGGCGGTATTCCTGCAGAAACGTATCCCAGTCTTTCTGATCTGCCAGGTTTTTTACCCAGCGCCTACGCAGCCAGCTGGCTGTGGGAGAGTCAGAAAATTCGGTAATAAACTCGTCCAGCTCTTCTTTATCCACGGAGCTGATATAACGGCTGTATTCTTTGTATTTGAGATACGGGTAGAGTGGGTAGTCCCGTAGAGTCTCTGCTTCTTCCTGAAAGCGCTTGCGCTGGCCCTTGGTAAGCAGTTTGAGGGTGTTGGTGTAGTGCTGACGCTGGGCCTCCCAGGCGGCCTCCTGATTGGCCTGTAAGGAAAGCGCGTAGTTGGCGTGACACAGGCTGGATGCCATGCACACCCAAAAAAGCACCATCGGTCGGAGCCGTTTAAATTGGTTTGCGTAATTTGCTGCTTTTTGCACTGAGATATACCATCAATACGGTTCGCTCTATTCTATAATCATTAGCAGATAAGGCGAGAAATTTCAGGTGGTTAAGGTTTTTTGCCTAAATCTTTTCTGGAATTGGACAAATATAGTCCGCATTGGTAAGTTTCTGATCTATAGGCGTTGTTTAAATTCTCACAGACCTGTGTTGTGGTCACGCCAATGAACGCTAAACTTAGTAATCACCAACACACTATTTGGGTCATGGATTTAATTGGCCTTTTGAGCGCGAATTTCGGGGATTATGGAAAAAAGAATCAGAGAAAAACGTGTCATACAAAGACACCACTTAAAATACTACCTGAGCGTGTACAATCGCAAGACCGGTAAGTCCATCGGTTATATTGTGAATATTTCTACCGAAGGCCTGCGCTTGGTCAGTCATATTCCACTGCTGACGCACAGCGTCTTTCAGTTTCGCATTAAGCTGCCCCGCGAGATTGAGGGGGCTCGCAATATTGATTTTGATGCGTTGAGCTGCTGGTGTCGGCCGGATGTCAGCCCGGACTGTTTTGATACCGGGTTTAAGTTGATTGATCCGCCGCAGGAGCTGATGTCGTTGATTGAGGGTTTGAGCAGTTACTTCAGCTTTAAACTCGATTGATTCACAGATCCGGTGTTCTTTCGTACAGTGCCAGTTGCCCGCCAGCGGTGTTGCTGTCAAAATCATCCGGTGATATTTAACTCACTGATGCGAATATGATTAAACGATTTGTTCCCCACATGCTTGCCGCGTGCCTGACGCTGGTTGCCGCGTCGTCGGTTTCCGCGCTCCCTGCCGACATTGAGGCGGATCGCCTGGTTCTGGCGGCAGAAGAAAAACTGGGTGCCCAGGATTATGAGGCAGCCCGCGGTTATCTGGATCGCGTTGATGGCTTGAAAGTCACGCCTGTTCCCAAGTTTTATTACCTGTCGGGTCAAATTGCTTTTCACTATGGTGAGCTGAGCAAGGCCAGCGAGCTGCTGTCCCAATACGTGGAGGAGGCCGGGCGCGAAGGCGATGCCTACGAGGACGCACTGCGTAAGATTACTCAGATCGAAGAACAAATGCAGTCTCAGGAGGCGGTGTCCCAGTCTCGTGATCAGTTGCGGGATATCAAGGCAGCCAGCGGCATTGAACGTGAAGATACGGCTGGTCAGGCTTATGATGAGAAGATCCGTAAGCTCTACATCGCACCGAGTTTGAAAGATTCACTGGTTTTGCATATTAATAGCCTGCTCAGCTCCTATGAGTACATGGAAGGCCGCATCAAAAACCGAAAAACCTCTGAGCGGCTCGAGTTCCAGGTGTCGCTACAGGGCACCTCACAGCTCTCAGTCGCCCGCAAGCAGGTTAAACCCGCCAACAGTGGCCAGTCCTCTATATCCACCAGTACCATTGATGCGTTTGGGGTCAATCCATTCGTGTCTTATCGGTGCAGCAGTGCAGCGGATCAGTGCCAGATCAAGCACCCTGTAACCGGGGCTGAGTGGATTGTGATTGCTGCCGATGAAAGCGCAGCCAAAGAGCTTTCCACTGCACTGACTCGCCTAATCAAAGCATTACAAAGATAGTTTTCGCCATCGACTGATCGTTCACGTCATTGGAAAATACTGCAAAACAACTTCTAACTAAGCATCGACTTGGATTTAGGAGCAGTCTTTTGCTGTTTTCCAGAGGTGAATATGGATCTGTCTGTGAAGCCGGAATACCGGCAATTTCGCGAAGAAGTACGTGAATTCCTCAATCAAGCACTAACCGACGACATCCGTGCAGCGGGGCGTTTGGGCACCAGTGTTTTCCACGATAAAGAGCGCGCCATGGCCTGGCAGAAGATTCTGCATGCCAAGGGCTGGGTCGCTCCCCATTGGCCGGTGGCTTATGGCGGGACAGGGTGGGATGTAGTGCAGCGCTCTATTTTTGCCGAAGAATCCCTCCAGGCCGACGCCCCTATGCTGATCCCCATGGGGCTGCAAATGTGTGGCCCTTGCATTATTGGTTGCGGCACACAGGAGCAGAAAGACTACTATCTGCCCCGTATCCTTTCTGGCGAGGATTTCTGGTGCCAGGGTTATTCTGAGCCGGGTGCAGGATCTGATCTGGCTGCGCTGCAGACCAGCGCGGTATCTGACGGTGACGATTACATTGTCAACGGCGCCAAAATCTGGACTACCTACGCCCATTACGCCAATAAGATCTTCTGTCTGGTGCGCACCGATAAAGAGTGCAAGCCGCAGCAGGGCATTACCTTTTTGTTGATGGATATGGATGCACCGGGCGTGACCGTGGAGCCCATCATCGGTCTGGATGGGGTGCGGGAACAGAACACCGTTTACTTTGACAATGTGCGAGTACCTAAAAAGAATCGCATCGGGGAAGAAAACCAGGGTTGGACCGTGGCCAAGTTCCTGCTCACGTTCGAGCGGGGTGGCCAGGAGTATGCCCCCGGCCTGTATCAATATCTCCGCCACATCAAAGCGGCCGCTGAGCAAGAGGGTGATGGCTTTGGCGGGCGTCTGGCTGATGATCCGCATTTCATGCGCCGTGTCAGTGAGGTGGAAATTCAGATCAGCGCTCTGGAATTTACCGAAAACCGTATTAAAGCAGCGCTGGGCAGTGGGCAAAGCCCTGGGGCCGTGGCTTCGATGACCAAAATTGTCGGTACCGAGCTGAGTCAGAAGCTCACCGAGCTTGCGATTGAAGCAGTTGGTGTTGCTGGTTTGCCGTGGCAGTTGGATGCCCTTGAACCTGGCGCAGGCGTCGCGCCTATCGGCCCTGAATATGCTCTTACAGCCATGCCGCGCTATCTCAATACGCGGGCCACCACTATTTACGGTGGTTCCAATGAGATTCAGCGCGGCATTATCGCGAAAATGGTATTGGGCTTGTAGGGTTTAGCGAGAGGAAGCGTATTGTGAATTTTGAGTTATCTGAAGAGCAACAAATGCTGGTGGACAGCATCAGTAAGTTTCTGCACAACGATTATGATTTTGATACCCGCCGTAAAATAGCCGCTACAGAGCTGGGTTACAGTGCAGAAAACTGGAGAATGTTTGCAGAGCTGGGCTGGCTCAGCGTGCCGTTTGCAGAAGAGAACGGTGGCTTTGGCGGTACGGCTGTGGATCTGATGTTAATGATGGAAGCCTTTGGCAAAGCGCTTATCACCGAACCGTTTATTCCCACTGTGATTCTGGGCGGACGTCTGGTGGAAGCCCTGGGTGATGCCGGGCAGAAGCAGTCGCTGCTGGCGGCGGTTATTCAGGGTGAGTTGCAAATGGCATTGGCCTATGAAGAACCTGGCTCCCGCGGCAACCCTGCCTGCTTGGCGACTCAGGCTAAGGCAGTAGGCGCTGATTATGTTCTCACCGGTGAGAAGGTTATGGTGTTGAATGGCCATGCTGCCGACAAACTTCTGGTAACCGCTCGCACCTCGGGCAGCTTGACGCAGCGCGAAGGCGTCAGTCTGTTTGTAATTGATGCTGATGCAGACGGTGTCGACATTACAGGTTACCCGACGATGGAAGGCGGGCGCGCAGCTAATGTCGTTTTAAATGGGGTGAAAGTTGCTGCTGCCCAGCGGCTGGGTGTTGAGGGTCAGGCGTTGGCTGCCGTTGAAACGGTACTGGATGAAGCCACAATTGCCATTGGCTCCGAAGCTGTTGGTGCAATGGAAGTGCTCTATAAAACAACAGTGGAGTACTGCAAAACCCGCAAGCAATTCGGCATGCCTATTGGTAAGTTTCAGGTGTTACAGCATCGTATGGTGGATATGTTTATGGCTCACGAGCTGACCCAATCCACCATGTACATGGCGGGGCTGCGCAATCTTGAAGGTGGTGATGTGGCTCGTAAAGCAGCGTCAGCATTTAAAGTTCAGGTAGGTAAAGCGGGGCGCTACATTGGTCAGCAAGCAGTTCAACTACACGGTGGTATGGGTATGACCGATGAGTTAAACGTTGGCTATTACTTCAAACGTCTGACCGCTATAGACGCGCTACTGGGGAACACGGATTACCATCTAACCCGCTATGGCGCCATTGCTTGAGCTGTAAATATCCGTGATTATATACTAGGGCCTGACTTTCGTAGTCAGGCCTTTTTTACGGTGCTAGGCGGAGTGGGCGTGAACCTGCTTGGATAAAGCCTCAATATTCGCTTCCAGCTCAGCAATCTGTTTGTTCAATTCGATAATACGGGTAATGTCCTTCAGCGGAACCCCAATCAGCTCTTTGCGCAGATTGGCCAGTTTGCGCCTGGCGATAGCCAGCAGATCAAGGTTTTTAACTATATCGCTCTGATCATCAAACACATAGTGTGCCTGCTCGAACAGATCCTGCTGCGGGGAGTGGCCTTCACTTTTCCCAATGAACACACCTTCTTCATTGTAGTAATGATATTCCCGCATATCGTCGGGGTCAGAATCCCACATACTAAACCTCAAAATTCGTTGGGGTAGTATTCTTGTTAGTTGTGTAACAGGGATCTGGCAAGAAACGGAGGGCGCTTAGACAGGAAGGTTCTGTTGATCGCCGCTGTTACTACCAGCGGCGATCAAAACCGGCAAGAATTAGAACTCCAGGCGGGCTCCAGCGGAAATAGTGCTGAGGTCGGTGTCGTCGTAGCTAAGTACTTCTTCATAGTTGATGAAGGCTGAAATGCCGTGTGGCATCACTGCAGACAGGCCAACGCTGACTTCGTACCAGGAGGTGTCCGGGTCATCAGGGGTGATAGAGAACTGATCTTGTGGGCTTTCAACAAATCGACCGACGATAAGGTCTCTGTCGTCTTCCAGTTCGGTTCGCCAGATCGCTTTTGCGTGGGGAACCAGAACGCCCCAGCTAAAGCTTTTGGCGTAGGATGTTTGGCCGCCCATGGTGAAAATCATCGATTTTACATCTTGAGTGTCGAATGATGCGTGCCAAGGTGTGTCGCTTTGTTCACTGAAAGCATCGATCTGGCCGTCCAGATAGTCAAGGCCTGACAGGGGGCCATAGCTCCAGCCACCTTGGTTGAAATCGAATGACCCTGCGACGCTAATGTAGTACATGGAGTTGTCGGTATTCCCAACGGCTTCACCACCGGGGAGTTGACGCACACTATCAAATTCTCCAGTGGAGTAACCGATCGTGGTATCCACCGCAAAATTTTCGCGATACCAGCTGCTGTACAGAAGAATGTGATCGGAAGAGTTATCGGTTTGGTCGTTGTAAGTGTTGTACTTTAATTCAGTTTCAGTGTGGCCGTACGCGATACCGACTAACCATTGCGCGTTGAGTTGCCAGTCCAAGCCTACGGTGTAATGTTCTGTTGTTAGGTCATACCCCATTTCGTAATCGGTATCGTCTTGAGAGCCATCTACCATAGAGCCGCTTAAAAAGGCACTTAGTTTACCTGCAGAAAAAAGCTCGCTACTGGCCATTCCGCCGTAATAGGCTTCAAGCTCTGGGCTCAACAGCGCGGTGCTTTCGTTATTGGCATGTTGCTGCTGACGTCGACCGCTAAGGTGGTTGCCGATATTGCTGATCTGGTCACTGCTGATTTGAACTAGCGAGGTGTGCAGCGCAGGTTCTTCATCGGGAGTAATCTGAGCCTGAGCTTCTTGATATGAAGGATCGTCACTGGTTTCAGAGAAGCATGCGTCGGCGAAAGTTTCAAAGTCGTAATCACCGCCTTCGCTTTGGCTGATTTCCTGGCAAACGTCGTCGATAACACTCTCGAATCCAATCTGATTTTGGTTTGACCATGCTAATTGGCTTAAAAGTGAGCCCAATAGGATGATTGATAGTTCCACTGGATTTAAAATTGTTCGGCTGAAGTGCATGCTTCCCCCCAGGGATGGTGATGTTTTATTGGTCGGGGCATTCTATCGGGTTTTAGATGAGCCTAAAAGAGAACGATTCTGCAATTGGAATGTGTGTATTACGGAGGATTAAGGATATTCGGGGCTCCTGAAACCAACAGGGGCCCCAATGCGTGGAATTAGCTGATCAAAGTAATTAGGAAATAATGATCAACCAACAGAGCAATAAATAGGCACATCAAGTACACAATCGAGTAACCGAATGTTTTCATGGCTATTCCGTTGGAGGGCGCAAATTTCAGCTTCACGGCGTAATACAGGAAGATACCGTTCAGAATCAACGCAGCAGCCAGGTAGATCAACCCACTCATACCGGTGAGATAGGGCAATAATGTGGTCAATGCCAGAAGTACGGTGTAGTGGAGGACGGATGTTTTGGTGTACTCAATGCCGTGGGTTACCGGCAGCATGGGAATGCCGGCTTTGGCGTAGTCATCACGGCGATGAATAGCCAGCGCCCAGAAGTGTGGCGGTGTCCACACAAACACGATCAAAACCAACAGCAGGCTGTGCGGGTCTACGCTATTGGTGACAGCAGTCCAGCCGAGCAGGGGCGGAATAGCACCTGCGAGCCCTCCAATTACAATATTCTGAGGCGTAGCACGCTTCAGGTACATGGTGTAGATAAAGGCATAGCCCACGATACCGAATAGGGTCAGGAACGCCGTTAGTGTATTGATAAAAAAGGAAAGAATAAACATGGAGGCAATGGACAAGATCGCTGCAAAAGCGATAGCCCTGTAAGAGCTGATCTTTCCTTTGGCGATAGGGCGGTTCTCTGTTCGTGCCATGATGCTGTCAATGCGCTGATCCACCACATGGTTGACTGCAGCGGCGGCCCCCATGGCGAAGGCCATACCCAGCGACCCCAGAATCAGCACGTCGAGGGGCACCATGCCTGGCGTCGCCATAAACATGCCAACAATGGCTGTGAGCATCAATAGCATCACCACCCGTGGCTTGGTCAGTTCCAGATAATCACGCCAACTTACGGATTCACTGTATTGGTTGCTAATGACTCTGCTCATTGCGTTGTCCTCCCTGAACGATACAGGTTAAGGTTGAGAAAAATTAATGACATCATCAGGATCGCGGCCACTCCGTTGTGGGCCACCGCCACCATGAGGGGTAGGCCGAGTGCCACGTTGCTGATTCCAAGGCCTATTTGGGCAAACAGAATCACTAGGCCGACTGCCGCCGTCTTTTTAACAATGGCGGACATCTGTTGTTGCATCATTAGCCAGACAAATAGCGCTCCAAGATACAGTGAGGTGATAATGGCACCCACTCTGTGCGCAACGTGAATGGTGATTTTCGCGTCTGCACCCAGGTGGGTAGCAAACTCATAATCTTCCACTCCATGCCCCCAAAACTTGAAGGCATCCTCGAAATTCACATGCTGCTGCCAGCCAGGCTGACAGATGGGTAAATCACTGCATATAGTGGCCGCATAATTGGCGGCAGTCCAGCCGCCGAGGGCGATCTGCAGCGCGAGTATCGCGACACCTGCTAACCCAAAACGGAGAGCCGCTCGCTCGTGAGGAAGGGGTGAGGGGCTTGGCTGCTTTGAACCCGCTGCGGGCCAGTGCAACCTGCTGGCTAATAAAAACAACAGGCATAGGGTGGTAAAGCCACCCAATAAATGGGCCATCACAACGGTGGGAAATAGCCCAAGCGTTACAGTCCACATTCCCAACAGCCCCTGAAATATCACCAGAGCTGCCAACGCCGCGGGTAATTTAATGGGTATGCCGGGATCAAAGCGCCGGGCCTTGATGCTTAAAAAAAGTATGATCAGGATTACCAGGCCCAAGGTGGAGGCGAAATATCGGTGGATCATCTCTGGCCAGGCTTTATGGGCTTCCAGAGGTCGTTCCGGATAGGCGTTGTTGGCGTTATTGATGGCATCCGTTGATTGTGGGATCACCAAATGCCCATAGCATCCTGGCCAATCAGGACACCCCAACCCAGCATCCTTCAGCCGAGTATAAGCACCCAGCGCCACGACAGCACAGGCCAACAGAACGGCGAGGATGGATAGTCTTTTCAACAACATCATTGTTACCCGATTTTTGAAAGCTTGAGCACTTTTTGCAGATCTTTCAGTAGGTCTCTGCCTTTCAGTATCGATTGCTGTTCGTCTGCATAGGTTGGGTAATACATGAAAACAGCTCCCATGGTGTCCACCAGATAAATGTACCCAGCTTGATCAGCTTTCAGGGCGTTGTTATCTGTCTCAGCAAACCAGTTTTGCAACTCGGCAGTATTCGTAAATGCCACGGTAAGATTCGGGAATTCTTTTTTTATAAAATCTTTATAGTCTGCATCCAATTCATGGGCGCTGATAAGCATAGTGGCCACACGGCTCTGATCCGGCCCCAATGCCAAGTGTATCTGCCGCATCTGATACAGGCTGTTGTTGCAGGATTGATCGCAGCTTTCCGGTACCACGTAAACCATCCACCAGGTTTTTTTCAGGGCGGATGGGTCAAGGAGGGTGGCGTGTTCATCGCTTAGCGACAGCGATTCAAAGGCCACAGGCGGCATAACCAGCTGGCCCTTATTGCTGGTGCCAACAGATTGGTACAGCCCGGTTTTATGCAGCACCAATGCAGCCAAAAAAGGGATAACGAATACAGAAAGTGCAATGAGAAGTGTCTTACGGTTGCGGTTGGTAATGTTGCTTTGCGTACTGGTATCCATGTTGAATAACTACTTTTATTTTTGTTTTCTGTGTGTGTTAACGACCAGATAAATTCCCAGTAACGCAATGGCCAGTGAGAACCATTGTACGGCGTAGCCATAGTGTTTCTCAGGACCCATAAAATGGCTGTGCCATTCTCGTACAAATTGTGAGGTCTCATCCGGTGCGAGGCGTAACACAAAAGGGTGTAGTTGATAATCAAACAGCTGGCTTGATTTTTCAAGGTCTATTTTCTGAATTAGAAAAGGCCAGCTGACATCGCTGTAGATATCTTCTTTCAGCACAAAAAAATCAGGGTTGGGTGTGTGCGCATTCCCCTGCAGGGTGATTTCGCCACTCTCCTTTGGTATTAGCGGCGCCACGGAGCGATCAGGCCCTTGCGCGATCCAGCCACGGTTTACCAGTAAGACTTTTCCATCAGTCAGAAATGCACTCAGTACTTCATAGCCGGGTTGGCCGCGGTGGGTTCTGTTATCCAGCAATAAATTGAATTCATTTAGGTATTGGCCCGTGGCGTGGATAGGAAAGTCGGTCATATCAGCGGACATTTCCATATCGGTTAGTGTCGCGATATCCCTGCTGGCTTGTTGGTTTCGAGTTTCAAGTCGCTCTACCATCGTGTTCTTCGCTTCAGCGCGACGTAGTTGCCAAAGCCCCAGGTTTACCAGCAAACTCAGCATCAGTATGGTTGCCACCGTAGGTATAATACCTGGTGCAAACCGGAATGGGCCCAAAGTGATGCCTGATCGGGTTTGTGATACTGATTTGCTCATTGTTATACTGCGCTCACTACTGGCTCAATGGAAATCGCTATGTTGATGAAGGTTGCGGTAATCGCTGTTCTTTTCGTTATTGTTTTCAGTTTGTTCGGTGCCTTGCGATCGTTGGTGCGGAATCAAGAGGGGGACAAGCAGCGAACCGTTAAACTGCTGGCTTATCGAGTCGGCTTTTCGGCTTTGTTGCTGATTTTGCTCGGAATTGCATTCGCCATGGGTTGGATACAACCCCATGGCTTAACAGGCTGAGCCAAGGCGGCTCAGCCTGTTAAGGGATTACAGCCAGTACACGCTGACGAACAGGAACAACCATACAACGTCTACAAAGTGCCAATACCAAGCCGCAGCTTCAAAAGCAAAATGATTGTCGCTGGTAAGATTCCCTTTTAATGCACGTAGGAACATGATGGTCAGCATGGTTGCACCAATGGTAACGTGCATGCCATGGAATCCTGTCAGCATAAAGAACGTTGAACCGTAGATTCCTGCATCCAGCGTCAGCCCCATTTCTGTGTAGGCGTGCATGTACTCTTCAACCTGAAAGAACAGAAAAGCGAAGCCCAGTACAAGAGTCAGGAATAGATTGATCAGTAGCTTATTGCGCTGACCTGCAACCAAGGCGTGATGCGCGATGGTCAGGGTAATACTACTGGTGACCAGTAAAACCGTGTTCAGGAAAGGCAGGCCCCATGCTGGCATGGCTTCAGTGGTGCTGCCATCCGGCGTTACCGTCAAAGGCCACATGGCCTGAAAATTGGGCCACAGTAGCTCATGGGTCATCGCTTCTTCACCAGCACCGCCCAGCCAGGGCACTGCCAGAATCCGAACGTAGAATAATGCCCCGAAGAAAGCCCCGAAGAACATGACCTCCGAGAAGATAAACCACAACATCCCCATACGATAGGATCGGTCCATCTGAGCGCTGTTCATATTGGCCAGACTTTCTTTGATGGTGTCGCGGAACCAGACAAACATCATCGTTACAATACCAAACAGCCCTAAGGACAGAATGTAACCCCCAGAGGACCCTTCATTGTTCACCAAGCCAGAACCGGAGTTTTGCTGGATGAAACTTGCAGCTCCGAAAGCCACCAAAAATAAAGCAACGGCGGTAATGAAAGGCCAGGGGCTTTGTTCTGGCACATAATAATGTGTAGTTTTTTCAGCCATTGTTGATCTCCTTAAGCGATCAATATCTTAATAGTTGGCAGCGAGTCCAGATGCCTTGTTTGTTGATTTCGTAATGTCGTAAAGCCGATAGGAAAGCGTAATGGTGCGCACGCTTTTCGGTATCTCTGGATCAACATAAAAAATCAACGGCATGTCCATTTCTGCGCCGCCATTCAATTCCTGATTGTTAAAACAAAAACATTCTGTCTTTTTGAAATAGGGAGTCGCTTGCGCCGGTGCCACCGAAGGAATGGCTTGGCCAACGATTAAGCGAGAGGTCGGGTTGCGAACATGGAAATCCACTTTATGGATCTCCCCAGGGTGTACCTTCATGCTGAAGGTGTTGGGCTTGAAATCCCAAGACATATCAGGATCTGTATCGGCCAGAAACTGAACGGTAATACTGCGTTCCTGATCAACTACTGCTTCGCTGGCGTCAGCGGCTTCACCTGAGGTTTTTCCATTAAGCCCTGTAATGTCGCAAATGGCGTCATACATGGGTGGCAGCACGCCAACAGCGAACACAAACATACCCACAACGATCAGTGACAATCGTTTGATCAGTTTGCGGTTCGCTTGCTTTATATCGTGCTGCTCACTCATGTTCAGCTATCCCTTGTTTACTATTTCACGACAGGCGGTGTAGTGAAGCTGTGATAGGGCGCGGGTGAAGGTAGAGTCCACTCCAGGCCCTCTGCACCTTCCCAGACCTGATCGCTGACGGCTTCACCTTTTTTGCGGAAGCAGATATCAATCAATATCCACAACAGGATCAGTTGGCTGACCCCGAATCCGAACCCACCAATACTGATCCACCAGTTGAAGTCGGCAAACTGGAGTGAGTAATCAGAGTAGCGTCTGGGCATGCCTGCCAGACCCACGAAGTGCATGGGGAAGAACAGCAGATTCACAAATATCAGTGAGCACCAGAAGTGAAGCTTGGCCAGGCCGATGTTGTACATGCGCCCGGTCCACTTCGGCAGCCAGTAGTAAACGCCGGCAATGATGGAGAATACAGCGCCAGACACCAGTACGTAATGGAAATGCGCCACCACAAAGTAGGTGTCATGATATTGCTGATCCACCGGTGTAATGGCCAGCATCAGCCCGGAGAAGCCACCGATCGTAAACAGAATCACAAAGGCAATGGCGAACAGCATGGGCACTTCAAAGGTCATAGAGCCTTTCCACATCGTAGCCACCCAGTTGAAGACTTTAACCCCGGTAGGCACTGCGATCAGCATCGTCATATACATGTAGAACAGATTGCCAGCCAGTGGCAGACCTACTGTAAACATATGGTGAGCCCAGACCACGAATGACAAAAATGCGATGGATGCTGTTGCGTAGACCATTGAGGCATAACCGAACAATGGTTTGCGGGCAAAGGTGGGGATGATTGCGGACACGATACCAAATGCCGGCAAGATCATGATGTACACCTCTGGGTGCCCGAAGAACCAGAACACGTGCTGGAACAGTACCGGATCACCGCCGCCAGCGGCATCGAAGAAACTGGTGCCGAAGTGTCGGTCAGTCAGCATCATGGTGACAGCGCCAGCCAGTACAGGCATAACGGCAATCAGCAGGAACGCAGTGATTAGCCAGGTCCAGACGAACAATGGCATTTTCATCAGAGTCATGCCGGGAGCGCGCAGGTTGAAGATGGTTACAATCACATTCACTGCACCCATGATGGAAGAAATACCCATCATATGCACTGAGAAAATGAAGAAGTCAGTTGAGGCCGGGCCATATTTGGTGGACAGCGGTGCATAGAACGTCCAGCCAAAATTGGGTGCATCGGAAATCCCCAGGAACGACTGAATAATTGCAATGATCAACAATGAAAATGCAAACGGCAGAATCCAAAAGCTCCAGTTATTGAGTCGCGGTAACGCCATGTCTGGCGCACCAATCATCATGGGAACCATGAGGTTGGCCAAACCGACAAAGCCTGGCATAACCGCACCAAACACCATGATTAGCCCGTGGGTTGTGGTCATCTGATTAAAAAAGTTTGGATCAACCAGCTGCAAGCCAGGATACATCAGCTCTGCGCGGATAATCATGGCCAGTGCGCCACCGGTTAAAAACATGATAAAGCTGAACCACAGATACATTGCACCAATATCTTTGTGATTGGTTGCGTACAGCCAGCGTTTAATGCCCTTCATCGGGCCGTGATGTTCACCCATTTCTAAATCCCCCTATCCTTATTTCGCAACGTCGCGTGGTTGTACAACATCAATGCCGTCTGACGGGGTGTTGCCCCAGGCGTTGCGCTCATAGGTAACAATGGCTGCAATTTCTTTCGGACTCAGCATCGAGCCGAAAGCTGGCATGGCGTTTTTACCGTTATTGACAATATCTATGTGGTCAGCAACGGCACCCAAGGCAACCTTGCTGCCTGCCAATGCCGGAAAGGTGGGAGGTAAACCCTGGCCATTGGCCTGGTGACAGGCCGAGCAGCGGGCCACGTAGTGCTTTTCGCCTTCTGCCATAAGCTCTTCTTTACTGAAGGTTTTATCCAGGCTGTTGGCCGCAGCCAGTGCTTCAGCCTTTTGGGCTTCACGGGCGTCGACCATCCATTTTTCAAAGTCTTCCACAGAGCGTGCTTCCACTACTACTGGCATGAAGGCGTGATCCTTTCCGCACAGTTCAGCGCATTGGCCGCGATATATACCCTCTTTGCCTTCCGGTACCAGTGTCCATAGCTCGTTGATGAAACCGGGGATGGCGTCTTTTTTAATGGCAAAATCAGGTACCCACCAAGAGTGAATAACGTCATCAGAGGTGATCAGGAAGCGAACTTTGCGGCCGGTAGGTATGATCAGTGGCTTGTCTACATCCCTTTTGTACAGCTCATCCCTTTCCGGATAGATGCCGTCTTCCCGATAGCTGTCTTTTGCTGTGTTTTTAGGAAACAGGCCAGAAGCCAGTACTGGGCGGATGATTTCTTCGGAAGGGGTTGAAAGTATGCTGTAGTAATCCAGATCCAGGCCGCCTTGGCCTTCCCAATCCAGATACTCGTAATGCCATTTCCATTGCGATCCGGTTATCTTCACCGTCAGTGCCGAATCATCGGTATCACTCATGGCGATTAACACTTTCGTGGCCGGGATTGCCATTAGAATGAGTATGACAAAGGGCAGCACGGTCCAGGCGATTTCCACTGAAGTGCTTTCGTGGAATTGGGATGCCTCATGCCCTTTGGATTTTCGGTGCATGATCATTGAATAGAACATGGCCCCAAAAACCACTACCCCAATGGCGACACACCACCACAACATGGTGCGGTGCATATCAAAAACTTGCTGGCTGACTTCGGTTACCCCCGGGGTCATGTCCAGTTGCCATTCTGCAAACACCGAAGTGCTGGTTACAGTGGCTAGAGCAAGGCCGATAGATGAACATCGCTTTGCAAATGACTGCATTGTTTACTCCCTGATTCTTATTGTAAGTCAGTCCACTTTCGAGGGTTGGTCGCCAGTGGGCGTAACTTTCTTGGTTTTGTAAACCACGACAATACCGGTCGATGTAACGACAGTATCAGCGTTGCTGGAGTAATCGAAAACAGGGAGAGATGGATAACAGAAATCCGCCCCCTACAATCATCCAGGGAGGACAGTTCAAAGTTGCGTTCAGCCAATGCAATTACTGTTGCATCAGTCTCACACCTGCCAATAAAAGAAACATTGGCGACATCAATGCGAAAGTTGATTTCGGTCACTAACGGACCGGTGGGCGTCACTATAATTCTAAGCCTAGTGACGAGCGATGATAGACACGGTGTTGGTGTTTTGAGCTATCGTCGCCGTCAGTAATTGTGTTTGTTCTGGCAATCCTCTCGAATGCCGAAACCAGGCTGACTCAGAAAATTCCCCCAGTGTAGAGTTTCTTCTGCGCCCCTCTGCTTTTGCCCACGTAAACTCTAAGTTCTCTCCTTTCGGATGTCCAGTCATCATTGAAAAAAAGGTATACTTGTCCTGACTTTAACTGAAATCCTGTGTATACAGTCTGAATCGATTTGTGATGGCTGTTTAAGAGACATAAGCATGAACGCTGAACCAATTTACCGAGTGGTATTTCTTAATCAAAATGAGATCTATGAGATATACGTCAAGAATGTGTATCAAAGTGATCTTTACGGTTTTCTTGAGATAGAGGGGTTCCTGTTTGGTGAGCGTCGGCAGATGGTGGTGGATCCTTCCGAAGAGCGCCTAAAAGCGCAATTTCAGGATGTGGCCCGAACCTATATTCCCATGCATTCGGTTATTCGCGTCGATGAGGTTGAGAAGCAGGGCGTGGGTAAGATTACCGAAGTAAAGGGCGGCAATGTCACTCAGTTTCCCAGCTTTCCCTATGGGCCTGGAAGTGGGGGCGGTGGAAACAAGGCTGGTTGAAACATAATCAATACAGTGTAAAACTTCACCAAAAGCTCCGTTCGTCGTTAAAATAGACACGCTGGCTAGGAAGCGGGTTGCCTAGTTATGGAATAATTTCGTAAATAGGCTATATCTTGCGTGTTGCTTCGCCTTTTGGATAGAGGTGCGGCTAACTATATTAGGAATGGACATCTCTATGAAGAAAGTAAAGCGAAGCAGTCCGATCAGCTCGCGCTATAGCCTGGATAAGCTGGAAAGTATGGTGCTTCGGGATATTTCTCGCCTGGAAGAGCAGTTGGCTCGAGTAGAGGGCGATTCCGGCAACAGCACTCGGTTGTCAACCGCGCGCACTTATCGGGATATGATCGTTGATCGTAAGAAGTTGCTTGCCCAGATTCAGGAGCAGTCGAATGAGTTCCTTGGCGAAGCTATCTGAGCGGAGCGCCTGATTCGATATTATCCCGAGCATAAAATATTACAGACATAAAAAAACCGCCGTTGGCGGTTTTTTTATGTCTGTAATATGGTGGCTATGCCCTGATTTGAACAGGGGACCCCATCATTATGAGTGATGTGCTCTAACCAGCTGAGCTACATAGCCTTTTCGAGGGCGCAAATTCTCGCAATTACGTTCGAATAAGTCAAGAAAAAGTGGCTGAATTAGACGTTGAAACGGAAGTGTACGACGTCGCCATCTTTGACGATGTAGTCCTTGCCTTCCAGTCGCCATTTGCCAGCTTCTTTGGCGCCTTGTTCTCCGTTGTTTTTAACAAAATCTTCATAGGCTACGACTTCGGCCCGGATGAAACCTTTCTCAAAATCGGTATGGATCACGCCGGCAGCCTGGGGAGCGGTTGCACCCACCTTGACGGTCCAGGCGCGCACTTCTTTTGCACCCGCGGTGAAGTAGGTTTGCAGGCCCAGCAGCTGATAGCCAGCACGAATGACCCGGTCTAGCCCCGGTTCTTCCATGCCCAGATCTGCCAGAAAGTCTGCTTTGTCTTCGTCGTCCAGCTCGATGATTTCTTCTTCGATTTTGGCGCAAATCGGAACCACTTGAGCGTTCTCGGATTTTGCCAGTTCAGTCACTTTATCCAGCAGTGGGTTGTTCTCAAAGCCGCCTTCTGCCACGTTGGCAATATACATAGTGGGTTTGATGGTAAGCAAATTCAGGGAGCGTATCTGCTTGAATTCATCATCGCTCAATTGTGCGGAGCGAGCGGGGAGGCCTTCATTAAGCAGTGGCAGTACCTTTTCCAATGCTTTCTGCCGAGCCAGCGCATCTTTGTCGCCACCCTTAGCCAGTTTGGCTGCCCTGAGCATGGCTTTTTCCACGCTATCGAGGTCAGCGAGGGCCAGCTCGGTGTTGATGATCTCGATGTCTGCGAGAGGGTCGATTTTACCCGCAACGTGGATGATGTTGCCGTCTTCAAAGCAGCGCACCACGTGAGCTATGGCGTCGGTTTCGCGGATGTTGGCCAAAAACTGATTACCCAGGCCTTCACCTTTGGAGGCCCCTTCCACCAAACCGGCGATATCCACAAACTCCATGGTGGTGGGAACTGTGCGCTCCG
This sequence comes from Ketobacter alkanivorans, assembly GCF_002863865.1. Lineage (NCBI taxonomy): Bacteria > Pseudomonadati > Pseudomonadota > Gammaproteobacteria > Pseudomonadales > Ketobacteraceae > Ketobacter > Ketobacter alkanivorans. The sequence goes on from NZ_CP022684.1 coordinate 3,990,354, forward strand.
GGTTGACGATCTCTGCCAGTTTGTCTTGGCGAGGATCAGGCACAGGAACAACGCCGGTATTGGGTTCGATGGTGCAGAACGGAAAGTTCTGGGCTTCGATCCCGGCTTTGGTGAGCGCGTTGAACAGGGTTGATTTGCCGACGTTAGGCAAACCGACAATACCGCACTTGATTCCCATAGGAAGATTCCACTCTCTGGTTTTGGTTAGGTCGACGCCGAAAAGCTGTGCAGGCGGTTCATGGCTTTGTTGGCCTGTCCTCCCAGCAGATCTGGAACGATGCGCAAGGCTTCGTCGATGGCGTCGTCGATATATTGTTGTTCTTTGAGCGGGGCTTTGCCCAGCACAAACCCGCTTACTTGATCGGCACTGCCAGGGTGGCCGATACCGATGCGCAGGCGGGAGAAATTCTTGTTGTTACCCAGTTTGCTAATGATGTCACGTAGCCCGTTGTGTCCACCGTGACCGCCACCTTGTTTGAGTTTGGCCACGCCTGGAGGCAGGTCCAGCTCATCGTGGGCAACCAGTATACGTTCAGGTGGGATTTTGAAAAAGTTGGCAAAGGGCGCAACGGCTTGGCCGCTGACATTCATGAAGGTGGTGGGTATCAGGAGTCGGACATCATGGCCGCCGATGCTGGCGCGTCCGCTGAGTGCGTTGTATTTGGTGTCGTTAGAAAGGCTGACATTAAATTGTCTAGCCAGCCTTTCTACGAACCAGGCGCCAGCGTTGTGTCGGGTTTGTTCATATTGTTGGCCTGGATTCCCCAAGCCAACGATGAGATCTATACCGTCTTTCAACTGCTGGGCCCCTGAAGGTTATTCGGCGTCGGCCGCGCCTTCTTCACTTTCTTCATCGGCAGAAGCGCCGCGAGGTGTGTTAACAGAAACCACAGGCAGATCGTGATCTTCACCCAACTGCAGTGCTTTCAATTCAACGCCGCCAGGCAGGCTCAGATCGCTCAGGTGAATGACGGTGCCTACGTCCACTGCGGCCATATCCACTTCGATGTATTCTGGTAGATCTTTGGCCAGACACACGACTTCTACTTCAGACATCTGGTGAGCGATGACGCCACCGTGCTGCTTAACGCCTGCACACTTATCTTCATTGATGAAGTGCAGAGGTACGTTCATTTGCAGTTTGTGGGTGGTGTCTACACGCAGGAAATCAGCGTGAGTCGGGTGTGACTTGGATGGGTGGCGTTGCAGATCCTTCAGAACCACTTGCTCGGCGGTGCCGTCAATTTCCAGAGTCAGAATGTGCGAATAGAACGCTTCGTTCTCTAGAGCTTTGACCATATCCTTGGATTGGATCGAGATCTGTTGTGCTGGCTTGTCAGCACCGTAAACGATACCGGGTATTTTGTTTTCGAGACGACGTAGGCGGCGGCTCGCACCTTTCCCCGAGTCGGCTCGGCTTGTTGCGCTGATGGTAAAATCACCTGACATGGGTGTTCTCCTGTTGAAAGCCTTTCGGGTTTTGCGACCAAACTACCGAAAGGGTGGTTTATGCAATGTTGCCCAGGGTTAATCCTTGGGGGCGAACATTGCGCTTAGGGATTCTTCGTTGTTGATGCGGCGAATACACTCTGCCAGCATCGGTGCCAGACTCAGCTGGCGAATACGGTTGCAGGCGCGACCTGTCTGCGACAGAGGAATGGTGTCGGTGATCACCAGTTCATCCATCTTGGAATTGTTCAGGTTGTCGATTGCGGGGCCGGACAATACAGCGTGTGTGGCATAAGCTACAACCTTGCTGGCGCCGTGATCTTTCAAGGCCTCAGCCGCTTTGCACAAGGTGCCTGCGGTGTCCACCATGTCATCCACCAGAATGCAGGTGCGGCCTTCTACTTCGCCGATAATGTGCATGACCTGGGAGGTGTTGGCTTTGGGGCGGCGTTTGTCGATGATGGCCAGATCACAGTCATTAAGCTGTTTGGCGACGGCGCGGGCTCGAACAACGCCGCCAACGTCGGGGGACACTACCATCAGGTTGTCGTAGTTCTGTTTTTTGATGTCTTCCAGCAATACTGGCGAGCCGTAGACGTTGTCCACCGGGATGTCGAAAAAGCCCTGAATTTGGTCGGCATGCAGGTCAACGGTCAGCAGGCGATCAATGCCTACGGATGTGATCATGTCGGCAACCACTTTGGCTGTGATGGGTACCCTTGCAGAGCGGACTCGGCGATCCTGGCGGGCGTAGCCGAAGTATGGCACGACAGCGGTGATGCGGCCGGCGGAGGCGCGACGCAGTGCATCCGCCATAACCAGCAGTTCCATTACGCTGTCATTAGTCGGGGCGCAAGTAGACTGAATGATGAAGACGTCGCTGCCGCGGACGTTCTCGTTAATTTCAACAGAGATTTCGCCGTCGCTGAATTGGCTGACCTCGGCGTCACCAAGCGGGACGTGGAGGTGCTTCGCCATGTTTTTGGCAAGCTCTGGGGTTGCGTTTCCAGCAAATACGATGAGATTGGACACGCCAGTCACCTTATATATCAGTCTACTGAATTGAATCTTGGGAAATATGGCAGGGCCGCCAGGATTCGAACCTGGGGATGACGGGATCAAAACCCGTTGCCTTACCGCTTGGCGACGGCCCTACAACTTTTGACAGATCTGGTGATCAGTCTGGGCGGCGAATGTTACCAGAAAATCACCAAATGTTTTAGAAGTTTTTTTCCGAATTTAGCCCAGATTGGCTAAGGCTTCGGAATAAAGTGGGGAGTGGTTGCAGCCTTTTGCTATTCTCCAGCTAACATCCTGATTTTCAAGTTGAAATTCAGGCAGTCTGTAGGATAGCGCCAGCTTTCTTTGCTCTGCTTCTTGCTGATCCTTGCAGGATAAGAAAAGGCAGGCACCGCTTCCGGTCACTTTTGCTTCCCCTTCTGTATCCATCAATGACAGGCATCGATCGATGATTGGGAAGCGTTTTCTCAATACCGGTTCGAAGTCATTATGCCCACCCCCGGTCAGGAAGTCGCGTATTTTGATGAGCTTTGAATCCCTTGTCAATTGTTTTTCTTGGAAAAGTTCGGCCGTGCTGGCATGGCAATTTGGGACTGCAATCAGGTACCAGGGCTCGGGTATCGAGACGTCTTCAAATTGTTCGCCGATGCCTTGGGCGAGGGCTGCGCGGCCGTGTACGAAGATGGGGACGTCGGCACCTATGCGCAGACCCAGTTGCGCCAACTGGCTGCGATTGAGCCCGGTTCCCCAGAGATGATTGAGTGCTACGAGGGTGCTGGCAGCATTGGATGACCCGCCCCCCAGGCCTCCTCCCATCGGGAGTTGCTTGTCTACATGAATCACAGCGCCTTGGGGGTGTTTGCAATGTTGTTGCAGGAGCAAGGCTGCTTTGTAGATCAGGTTTTGTTCGGGCGGGATGTCGCTGATGGCCGGTTCTACGGCGATGCTGGGTGTGTCCGTTACCGTAAATGTCAGGGTGTCCCACAGTTCGATGAATTGGAACAGGGTCTGTAGATGGTGGTAGCCATCGGGTCTTCTTCCGGTGATGTGCAGGAACAGGTTCAGTTTGGCGGGTGACCGCACGGTTAGGCTCATATTGGGTCTGCAGGGTCTTCTGATGAATCTTCTGGGCTGGCCAGTGGCAGCCATTCTTTGATGATAAGGGTGACCTTGAGATCTTCTTTGTGGATTTTGATGCGTTGCGGCAGCAGGGTTCCCATGACGTTGGTGTAGCGATCAAACTCCAGCTTCCAGCCTTCCTGTTGCAAGCTTTCCAGTGTGCCCAGTGCGTTGTGTTGTAGGATGCTTTTGCCGTGGGGGGAGGGAATGCCCTTGATCCAGTACAGTAGCTGATGGATGGGGATGGCCCAGCCGGTGTGCTGCGCAATCAGGTGTTCTGGGGATTCCGACAGAAAGGTGCCTTCACTGTTCTCGAGGCGGGCACCGTAAGGGTTGCCGCTGACGATGGTGGAACCCTGACCCAATGGGCCGGACAGGAGTATATAGAAGCTATCGAACGACTGGCTCCAGTCGATGTATGCGCTGCCGCCGTCGTCGCTGGTGCGAACTCCAATTTTGCCTTTGATCTGCCATTCCTGCAGCAGTGTAAGCGCGCGAACATGTGCCACCCAGTTTAGTTTGGGCTGGCCGGGCTGAGGTGTCGCGAGTTCCTGGCTTGGTTGCCAGAGCTGGCAGCCGCCTAGGGTGAGGCTGAGGAGTAATAGGGTCAGCCTGAGCAATGGGTGTGTTACGGGCACGTTTATTCTTCAAATACTGATTAGGGGGTGCTGGGCAAAAAACGGCGCATGACGTCTTTTAGTACCTGGCTGTCCGGGGCTTTTTCCAGCGCATTGCGCCAGATGATAGCAGCTTCTTCCTGTTGACCGGTAACCCAAAGTACTTCCCCCAGATGGGCCGCGATCTCTTGGTCGTCGAAGGCGTCGTATGCTTTGCGCAGAAAGTCCAATGCTACCTGGGTTTCGCCCATGCGGTATTTGACCCAGCCCATGCTGTCGATAATGGCTGGATCTTTGGGGTTTAGGTTGTAGGCTCTTTCGATCAGGTCCCAGGCTTCGTTCAAGCGCTGGTTGCGATCGGCAAAGGTATAGCCGAGGGCGTTCAGTGCGGCGCTGTTGTTGGGTTGCAGTTCCAGCACTTTGCGCAGATCTGCTTCCATGCCGGCAAAGTCGTCTTCCTGTTCCCGCAACATGGCCCGGGTGTATAGCATGTTGGTGTCATCAGGCAGTTCCGCGAGGCCTTGATCCAGGGCGCTGATGGCGTCGACATTGCGCCCAGCCGAGGACAACACCTCGCTTTTCGCCATAATGAACTTTGCTTTTTCTTTGGGTAGGGCTGAGCCTGCTGCGTCCAGGGTGATCAATGCTTGCTCTGTTTTGCCCTGTTCCTGCAGCAGTAGAGCCTGTTGAATCTGGGCGAGGGCGTATTGAGGGCCTACGCTGACCTGTTGGAAATGCAGGCTGGCTTGCTCGTAGTTCTTCTCGCTGGCGGCGATGCGGGCCAGGTAGATGTTTGCTTCGTCGGCGCGATGTTTCATGTCCAGCAGTTGGTTGAAATACTGCTTGGCATCTTCGTGATGTTTGTTCTCCCAGCTGAGCAGGGCCAGTGACAGCACCAGATCGCCATCCAGCGGGAAGTTGCGGGATAGTCGGTAGAATTGCTGTTGCGCGGCTTCCAGTTGGCCTTGTTGCATCAGGTAGCGGGCGTAAGCCACGCCCAGTCGCTTGTCCTCGGGCCATAGGCTGGTTTGTTTGGCCAGGTAACTCATGGCGTCGTCCAATTGATTCAGGGCGATCAGCGATTGTGCCCGCGCCAGGATGGCATTGCCGTAACTGGGGGTGATCTTCAGCGCTCGGTCGTAATCCTTGATGGCTTGCTGATGATTGCCGTTCATGGCTTCCAGGGAGCCTTTGGCGTACCAGAGTTTGTCGTCATCGTAGGTGGCGGTGTATTCCTTCAGTTTGGCGAGTATCTGCTGGCGGGTTTCCTGGTTGGAGGTGCGGGAGGCCTGTAGCAGGTACTCAAAATTCATCTTGCCATTACTGGCCATAAGCAGGTCGATCTGCTGCATGGCTTCATCCAGCTTTCCGAAGCGAATCAGCTCAATGGCGGCAAGCTCTCTGGGTACTGGGTTGGCAGGCTCTATTTCGGTCCATAGTATGGAGGCATCCAGGGTAGCCTGGTGTGCGCCCAGATAGCGGGCAATGAAGGTGGCGCGCTCTATGACCTGAGGGTCTCTGGTTTCGTGGGCTTGTTTCAGATATTTGCCCAGTGCCACATCGGCGCGATTGCGCTTGCCAGCGAATTCAGCCAGCAGCAGCTCAAACAGGGTGTCTCCCTCGAACGAGCGGGTCGGTTGATCGGCCTCGACGCTGGCGGGTTGCGCTGATTGTTGCGGGGCGTGAGAACTCTTGCCAATGCCGACGCTGGCGCAGCCATTTAGAATAAGTACGGAAGCAGTGGAAATGAGTACTAAAAATCGTTTATAAATCATACGTCTGCAGGCAGGCCTGTCGCTTTGTTATCGTCAATAAAAGCAGGAATGCTGCGGCCATGCAAGGAAATTATCCACAGACTGCTCTTCCGTAGAGTATAGATTGCTGGAAGGGATATATGTTCCCTTGTTTGGAAATGATTGAGGTCAATGATCCATCGCAGCCGGATTCGATGCTTGTGTTATAATCCGGCCAGTTTTTGAAGAGGGTGGGGTTAGCGGCCCGGATTTGGGCCCATCCCAGGTATATGGCGTTACTCGCATACGGCATTAATCATCGCACCGCATCGGTAGATCTGCGGGAGAAACTGGCTTTTTCGCCAGACCGAGTTGTCAGCGCGCTGAATGAAGTGCGGGATCACGCACGTCTGCGAGAAGTCGCTATTCTGTCCACCTGTAACCGTACCGAACTGTATTGTTCTGCTGATGCTGAAAATTCCGAATTGTTGCTAAGTTGGTTAGGGCGCTACCACGCTCTGCCTGTTGAGAATATATCCCGTTGTGTCTATGAGTTCTGGAATGAGGCCGCCGTGCGCCACCTGATGCGGGTTGCCAGTGGGCTCGATTCCATGGTGTTGGGTGAGCCCCAGATCCTGGGTCAGCTTAAAACGGCCTATTCTGTGGCGCAGGAGGCGCATACCGTGGGCCCGGAGCTGGGCCGTTTGTTCCAGCATTCCTTTTCTGCTGCCAAGCAGATTCGAACCGAGACCGGTATTGGAACCAACCCCGTTTCGGTGGCGTTTGCGTCGGTTAAGTTGGCCAAGCGGATTTTCTCCGATTTGGGCAAGACCTCGGTTCTATTGATCGGTGCCGGTGAGACGGTGGAGTTGGTGGCCCGTCATCTGGTGGAGCAGGGGGTGAAGAGCATCACCGTGGCCAATCGAACCCTGTCCCGTGCCAATGCCATTGCCGAGGAGTTCAAGGCCCGCGCAATCACACTCAGTGACATCCCCTTGGCACTGCCCCATGCGGACATTGTGATTTCTTCCACCGCCAGCCCTCTGCCCATATTGGGTAAGGGGGCCGTTGAGCACGCACTTAAGATACGTAAGCATAAGCCTATGTTTATGATGGACATTGCCGTGCCCAGGGATATTGAAGAAGAAGTGTCGGAGCTGGCCGATGTTTACCTGTATACGGTGGACGACCTGCAGCAAGTGGTGGAAGAGAACCGCCGACAACGTAAGGATGCTGCCTCCAAGGCGGAGACGTTGGTAGACAGCTGCATGGCGCAATTCATGGATTCCCTGAAAAGCCTGGATGCGGTTGATGCAATTCGAAATTACCGTGACAAGCTGGAAACGTTGCGACAGCTGGAAATGGAAAAAGCCTTGCAGCAGATTCGCAGTGGTACCGATGCGGAAGTGGTCATGCAGCGAATGAGTCGGTCGCTGATCAATAAAGTGATGCATGCCCCCACCACCCAGCTGAAGCAGGCAGCAGAAACCGGCCGTAACGATCAGATTGAATGGGCCCAGCAGCTATTGGGCATCATCGAACCCAACAAGCCGGATTAGCTAGGCTCATCTCACATATTACCTTTTCCTATTGGTTTCTCGGTTTTTAACATGGACGAGCCCTCGTCCGAACAGGATGCTGTTACATGAAAGATTCTTTGCGAATGAAATTGGCCGGCCGCAGTGAGCGCTACGAAGAAGTAGGCATGCTGCTGGGACAGCCAGAGATAATTTCCGATCAAAACAAGTTTCGTAAGCTGTCCCAGGAATACGCCGAACTTGAACCGGTGGTGCAGTGCTATCGTGAATACGATCAGGTGTTGAAAAATATTGATGAGGCGAAGAGCTGGCTTAGTGATCCTGATCTGAAAGAAATGGGTGAAGAAGAGCTTGGCGTAAATGAAGAGAAACGTGATCAATTGGAGTTGGATCTGCAGAAGCTGATGCTGCCCAAAGACCCCTTCGATGGCAGTAACGTGTTTCTGGAGGTGCGTGCCGGTACCGGCGGCGATGAGGCCGCCATTTTTGCCGGTGACTTGTATCGGATGTATTCCCGCTACGCTGAAAATGTCGGTTGGCGGACGGAGGTGGTGAGCCAGAATGAGGGCGAGCATGGTGGTTATAAGGAAATTATCTGTCGTGTGATTGGCGACAATGTTTACTCACGGCTTAAGTTTGAGTCTGGCGCACATCGGGTGCAGCGGGTGCCTGCTACGGAATCCCAGGGTCGTATTCATACATCGGCCTGCACCGTCGCCATTTTGCCAGAGGCGGATGAGGTGACAGACATTGATGTTCGCAGTGAAGATCTGCGGATCGATACCTATCGCTCATCCGGTGCTGGTGGTCAGCACGTTAACACCACAGATTCGGCGGTGCGCATTACGCATTTGCCTTCTGGCGTGGTGGTGGAGTGTCAGGATGAACGCTCCCAGCATAAGAATAAAGCCAAGGCTATGTCGCTGTTGAAGTCTCGTTTGTTGCAGCACGCCCAGGATAAGCAGCATAAGGAAACCAGTGATGCCCGGCGTAATTTGGTAGGCAGTGGTGATCGCTCGGAGCGGATTCGAACTTACAACTATCCACAGGGCAGGGTAACGGATCATCGTATTAACCTGACGCTGTATCGTTTGCCCGAAATTATGCAAGGTGAGCTGGATGATGTGATTCAGCCGCTGGTTAATGAGTATCAGGCGGATCAGCTGGCTGCATTGTCTGAAGAGGCCTGATGGAAACCGTTGCCAGTAGTTTGAAATGGGCCGAATTGGCGCTGGTGCAGGCTTCAGCTGAGCTGCTGGAAAGCTGCAAGGTGGACAGTCAGTGGTTGTTGGCGCACGTGCTGCAGCGTAATGGTGCCTGGTTGCGAGCGTGGCCGGATCACGAGCTGACGGCAGAGCAGTGGCAGCAGTATCAGTTATTGGTTGAGCGGCGTAGCGCGGGTGAGCCGGTGGCCTACCTGACCGGTAGCCAGGGGTTCTGGACGCTTGAGTTGGCGGTTACAGAGGATACCCTGGTGCCACGGCCGGATACCGAGTTGTTGGTAGAGCAGGTGTTGGCGCAGGCAGATGCCGAACTTGCGAGTGTCGAACGTCTTAATATGTTGGATCTTGGTACCGGTAGCGGTGCAATTGCATTGGCGCTTGCCAGCGAGCGCCCCCACTGGAATATCACCGCTACCGATATTCATGGCCCGACCTTGGCGGTGGCCGCACGTAATAGTGAAGCGCTGAATCTACCGATTCAGTTGATCCAAAGTGCCTGGTTCGAGCAGCTGGGGGGTCAGCAATTTCACATCATCGCCTCTAATCCTCCCTATATTGAAGATCAGGATGCCCACCTGCAAGGTGTTGGTGTGCGCTATGAGCCGATTCGTGCTCTTGCCTCTGGGGCTGATGGTTTGGATGATATTCGAATCATCGTGGCGCAGTCGTCAGCTCATCTACATGCTGGTGGCTGGTTATTGTTGGAGCACGGATGTGATCAGGGTGGTGCTGTGCGGGCGCTGATGACTGCCAGCGGCTTTGCGCAAGTTGTCACGGTACAGGATTTGGCTGATCGTGATCGTGTTACCCTCGGACAATGGCCAAGCAATCAGGGAGCCTGTCATGCTTAAGGATGAAGAACTGCTGCGTTACAGCCGTCAGATCATGCTGCCGGAGCTGGATATCGCCGGGCAGGAAAAGCTGCGCTCTGCCACCGTGCTGGTGGTGGGTGTAGGAGGGCTGGGATCCCCTGTTGCAATGTATCTGGCCGCCGCAGGGGTCGGTAAGTTGATCTTGGTGGATCACGATCAGGTGGATCTTAGTAATCTGCAAAGGCAAATCGCACACACCACCGATCGTATCGGTGAGAGCAAGGTAGCATCGGCCCAGCGCACATTGCAGAGCCTGAATCCTCATTGTGACGTGGTGGCGTTGCCCGTCAAACTGGATGAGCAAAATGCTGCCGAGTGGGTGAGTGGGTGCCAGGTTGTGGTTGATTGCAGTGATAACTTTGCAGTGCGTTTTCTGCTGAATCGTCTCAGCGTGAAGTACCGTGTACCCTTGGTGTCAGGGGCTGCAATTCGCCTGGATGGGCAGGTCAGTGTGTATGATCCCCGCAACGCGGCTAGCCCCTGTTATCGTTGTTTGTTTGATGAAACCGGAGAAGAAGATCTGCGCTGTACAACCAATGGTGTATTGGCACCGCTGGTTGGATTGGTGGGCAGCATTCAAGCCACCGAGACCATCAAGGTGCTGTGTGGGTTAGGCCAGCCTTTGACGGGTAAGTTGCTGATCGTGGATGCTCTCACCATGCAGTTTCGTTCCGTTAAACTGAAAAAGAACCCGGCATGCGAAGTGTGTGGAGCCCCGTAGACTGGTGCATCTTGATATCAGGCCACGCCCTGATGGCACTGAAATTCTTGTTTGTCCAAAAGCGATCTAATGTTGTCGCAGCGACCGCTGATCTGTAAATCAAAGCGCTCTTCTGATGCGGGAAAATAAACGCGCCAGGTGCCACTGCTTTGTGGCGTCAGCGTCACCTTTTCGCCTGCTCTTGATATTTTTATTGGGGTGCTGGATGCGACGGTGGGGATGCCCAGCTTGTCGGCTATTTTAATGTAGAGTCCATCTGCTTTACTGGCGGCACCGCTGCAGCCGGCTATCAGGCAGAACGGAAAAGTCTTGGCATCCAAGCCTTTGGCTAAAAGTTGATCGGCTACGGTTTCGCCGTCTACCCGGTCCCCCAGGCCAATGCCAATTTTCATACTCACGCCGTTTGCATGCCCCACCAATGTCAGTGGGTATTTGTCGCCGCCGCTGTAGTCGCTGAGGTCTGGCAGGTTGGAGTATTTCTTGAACGTAACATCCAGCCCACCTTGCAGGGCGGGTGCCACAATGGTTTTGATGTCGTCGTCGTATTCAGAAACGGATATGGTCAGCTTTCGTACGGGCATTGTGGCATCTTCCTTGTTGTCGTTTAGCTAACGTAGCACGGCCCAGCTCTGTGTAATATGCAATATTAACGAGGGTAGGGCGGCAAAGTCGCATTGCGCCGATAATCGGAGTGCTCTCACCCGTGACTTGGCATCAATCTGCTTGCAGGTTAACCTGTCCTCCATCTTATTGAAACCACTACAAGGAATGCTCTTATATGAAAACTCGCGCCGCCGTTGCCTGGGAAGCAGGTAAGCCTCTTACGATTGAAGAAGTTGAACTGCAAGGCCCTAAAGCCGGTGAGGTCATGGTCAAACTTGCTGCTACGGGTGTCTGTCATACCGACGCGTTTACCTTGAGTGGTGCTGACCCGGAAGGCATCTTTCCCTCAATACTGGGTCACGAAGGTGCCGGTGAGGTGGTGGAAGTCGGGCCTGGTGTGACCAGTGTTGCGGTGGGTGATCATGTTATTCCGCTGTATACCCCTGAGTGTGGTAAGTGCAAATTCTGTTTGTCAGGTAAAACCAATCTGTGTCAGGCCATTCGCTCCACTCAAGGGCAGGGCTTGATGCCGGATGGCACCTCGCGTTTCAGTCAGAATGGCAAAACCATTTTCCACTATATGGGAACCTCCACCTTTTCTGAATACACAGTTTTGCCGGAAATTGCTGTTGCCAAAATCAACAAAGCAGCACCGTTGGATAAAGTGTGTCTGTTGGGCTGTGGCATTACCACCGGCATTGGGGCGGTGTTGAATACGGCTAAGGTAGAGCCGGGCTCCACCGTGGCGGTGTTTGGCTTGGGCGGTATTGGCCTGTCGGTGATTCAAGGGGCTGTGATGGCCAAGGCTGAGCGCATTATTGCCATAGATCTTAATGAAGATAAGTTTGAGATGGCCAAGATGTTGGGTGCCACTGACTGTGTGAATCCGAAAAACTACGATCAGCCGATTCAGGATGTGATTGTGGATCTTACCGACGGTGGTGTGGATTATTCATTCGAGTGCATCGGTAACGTGAATGTGATGCGTTCGGCATTGGAATGTTGCCATAAAGGTTGGGGCGAATCGGTCATTATTGGCGTAGCTGGTGCGGGTCAGGAAATTGCCACCCGGCCTTTTCAGCTGGTAACTGGCCGTGTGTGGCGCGGCAGTGCATTCGGCGGTGTGAAAGGGCGTTCGCAGTTGCCTGATTATGTCGATCGTTACATGAAAGGTGAAATCAAAATTGATGAGATGGTGACCTTTACCATGCCGTTGGATGACATTAATCGAGCCTTCGATTTGATGCATGACGGTGAAGCCATTCGGTCGGTAGTGATCTACTGAGGAAGCATCATCATGGACATTATTGAAGACGTTCTCTGCTTTGGCGGGCGTCAATTGCGCGTCAAGCATACCTCCGAGAGTTGCCATTGCGATATGGTGTTCTCTGTGTTTCTTCCGCCTCAGGCTGAGCAGGGCAAGGTACCCGTGGTGTGGTGGCTGTCGGGATTGACCTGTAACGATCAGAACTTTGTTACCAAAGCCGGTGCGCAGCGAGTTGCGGCGGAACTTGGCGTGGCCATCGTAGCGCCTGATACCAGCCCCCGAGGGGATGGCGTTGCCGACGACCCGGATGGGGCCTGGGACTTTGGGTTAGGTGCAGGGTTCTATGTGAATGCAACGCAGGCACCTTATGATCGCCATTACCGGATGTACGATTATGTGCAGGCGGAGCTGCCTGCTTTGCTGGCGAAGCGGTTCCCTTTGGATATCGAGCGGCAAAGTATCATGGGGCATTCCATGGGCGGGCATGGCGCGTTGACGCTGGCATTGCGGCACCCTGATCAGTACCGTTCGGTGTCTGCTTTTGCGCCTATATGTGTGCCCAGTCAGGTGTCTTGGGGGCAGAAGGCTTTTGGCGGATATTTTGGCGGTGATGAGTCTCTATGGTTGGAGCATGACGCTGTGGCTTTGATAGAGAAATCAGGCTTTGATAAGCCAATTCTAGTGGATCAGGGTGCGGCGGACAGTTTTCTGCAAAATCAATTGAAGCCTGAGCTGCTGGAGCAAGCCTGCGAAAGGGCGGGTGTGGCCTTAACCCTGAATCAGCGGGAAGGTTATGACCACAGTTACTTTTTTATTGCGAGTTTTATAGAAGAACATTTTAGGTATCACGGTCGATTTTTAAGTAGATAAATTTTAATCAATTTCAATAATAAAAATAGAGATCAAAGGAGTGAGTATATGAAGAAGCATGGCATGGCTGTCATTTTGGCAGTTGGGGCTTTAGCGGTAACTGCCTGTGTAAAGCAGGTATGGACGACGACGTACGCCAGTTTTGATAACGATTACAGCAGTTCTGGTACGTTGTTGCTCACAGCTGACAGTGTTCTCACTGTTGGTTTCACCGAGATGAGTAGCAATGTTGGCGAACACGATGGTGTGTTTGTGGCCAATTTTGATCGCGATGGGCAATTGCAATGGGAGACCTTAATTCCTGGTTTACAGGGGCATATGTCGCGACTTGCAGGTGGCAGAGTGTTAGCTGTGGATCAGAATGGCAATAGCTTCCTGGCTTGGTCTAATGTTGGGGAGAGTCGTTTCCAGTTGTTTAAAGTCAGCGCTCAAGGCCAGTTGGTTGCCAGTACAGAGGTGCCGACAGTTAACCTGGGGTATGTTGATGATGTCAAGGTAGGGCCTGACGGAGTTGTGTATGTGTCCTCTCGCGAAGGTTCGCGATTGCATGCTTTCGATAATGATGGCGAGCTTCTGTGGGATATTGCCTACGATCTGCCCCCAGCTGAACTTCCATTTTACCTTCACCAGTTTCAGGTGGCTACCTTGCATGTATTGTCGGATGGGAATCTTTTACTCGCTAGTGGGCGATACCTGAAAGTTATTTCGCCGGAGGGTTCGGAGTTAGTCAGTCTTACTCCAGAGGCTCTTGGATTGCAGCGGTTTACTAAGGCGTCGGTGCAGGGAGGCACCGTCTGGACTGTCGGTGTAGATGATGTGAATGAAGGTAGCGAAGGTACGTTATATGGCTTGTCCGCAAATTTGGATAGTTTTTCGAGCACCCCGATTGGATTCGTGAATGGACGGGTTTTCTTGAGTGCGGGGGAGCAAAGGGTTTGTATGGTTCTCGGCCCGGACTACCTCCAGGGGCGGTCGGAAAATTATGAAGTGGAGCAGTATGATCTTTTGGGTGAATGGTTGGTTAGTACTTCTGTCCCGGTGAGCAATTCGGGATATTGGGCGATGCAGGGAGTGAGGGCTGCGACGTCCGGGTGTTATGTGGCTGAATCCTTTTCAGTATCAGGTATTTCGTCCTCAGGGCGTGTTAGCTTCGTGAGTCAGAGCGGAAAAGTGGCTGATGTGGTGAAAGTTGCCGACGCAACTGTGGATGATTTCGCTGTGGATGGAAATTATGTCTATCAGGTGGGAATAACCGGTGAATATGATGGCAGTTTTACCGCAGTTTCGTTAGCAAAGCATCAGCGGTATTAGGCCATTTTATCAAAGCAGGGCCACTAAGCTTGTGGCCCTGCTTCGTAATGTTAAACCAGCTTCTGCGCCAGAATCTGATTCAGCATCTGGGGATTGGCTTTGCCCTTGGAAAGCTTCATGGATTGCCCCACAAAGTAGCCGATCAGCTTTTTGCGTTTGTTATCATCTGCAGCCAGGAACTGTGCCACTTGATCCGGGCTATCGGCAATGACCTGATCCACAATGGCTTCGATCGCGCCGGTGTCGGTTTCCTGTTTCAAGCCTTTTGCTTCGATGATCTGGTCTGCGCTGCCGCCATTGTTCCACAGTTCTTCGAAAATCTGCTTAGCGATTTTGCCACTGATGGTGTTGTCGGCGATGCGTTTCAGCAATCCACCCAGTTGCTCTGCGCTTACGGGGCTGGCGTCAATATCCAGATCGTTTTTGTTCAGTGCGCCCAGTAATTCAACGCTCACCCAATTGGCTGCGAGTTTGGCTTTGGCACCGGATACATCAACAACGGTTTCAAAATAATTGGCCAGTACCCGGTCTGACGCCAGCACGCGGGCATCATAGTCGGACAGTTCAAGTTCGGAAACAAAACGCTCGATTTTTTGCGCGGGCAGCTCCGGTAATTCGGCTCGCACTCGGTCGATTAGCTGCTCGGTGACTTCCAGCGGTAGCAGGTCAGGGTCGGGGAAGTAGCGGTAGTCGTTGGCTTCCTCTTTGCTGCGCATGGCGAAGGTTTTATCTTTCACCGGATCATACAGCACGGTGGCTTGTTGGATCGCCCGGCCTGATTCCAGCTCGTCCATCTGCCATTCGATTTCGGCGTTGATGGCTTTTTCCACAAAGCGGAAGGAGTTTACGTTCTTGATTTCGCGGCGGGTGCCGAATTTTTCTTCCCCTTTCTGGCGCAGAGATACGTTGCAGTCGCAGCGCATGGAGCCTTGGGACATGTTGCCGTCGGAGATGTCAAGGTAGCGGATCAGGGAGTGAATGGCTTTGGCATACGCCACCGCTTCTTTGGCGGATCGCATATCAGGCTCGGAGACGATTTCCAGCAGCGGGGTGCCTGCCCGATTCAGGTCGATGCCGGTCATGCCGTGAAAGTCTTCGTGCAGAGATTTGCCTGCGTCTTCTTCCAGGTGGGCGCGGGTAACGCCAATGCGTTTGGTGGTGCCGTCTTCAAGGGTGATGTCCAAGTGCCCCATGCCAACAATAGGCAGTTCGAACTGGGATATCTGATACCCTTTGGGCAGATCCGGGTAGAAATAGTTTTTACGGGCGAATACGGATTTGGGTGTGATTTCTGCGTCTACACCCAGGCCGAACTTAATCGCCTTCTGCACTACATCACCGTTTAATACTGGTAAAACTCCGGGCATGCCCAGATCAATCAAGGCAGCCTGTGTGTTGGGTTCGGCACCGAACTCGGTGGAGGACCCGGAGAAAATTTTTGACTGGGTGGCAAGTTGCACGTGCACTTCCAACCCGATGACTACTTCCCAGGACATGGCGTGCCTCCTTATGCAAAGGCCGCTGGCATTTGCAGGTGCCAGGCGGTTTCTTGTTGGTAACGGTGAGCCACATTCAGCAAGCGGGCTTCGTCGAAGTAGTTGCCGATGATCTGTAAACCAACCGGCAGGCCGTTGCTGTTGCCAGCCGGAATGGATATGCCCGGTAGCCCTGCCATGTTGACCGAGATGGTGTAGATGTCGGAAAGGTACATGGATACCGGGTCGGCGGCTTTTTCGCCCAGTTTGAAACCGGCGTGAGGCGCTGTGGGCCCCATGATGACATCGACGTTTTTGAAGGCCTCGTCAAAATCGTTTTTGATCAAGCGGCGAACTTTCTGCGCCTTTAGGTAATAGGCATCGTAATAACCCGCAGAAAGTGCATAGGTGCCGATCATGATGCGGCGTTTTACCTCTTCGCCAAAGCCTTCGCCGCGGCTGCGTTTGTAGAGATCTTCCAGGTCCGCTGGGTCGTTGCAGCGATAGCCGAAGCGAACGCCGTCGAAGCGGGACAGGTTGGACGAGGCTTCCGCTGGTGCCACCACGTAGTAAGCGGGGATCGATAAGTGGGTGTTGGGTAGCTCGATATCCACCAGTGTGGCCCCCAGCTTTTCGTATTGAGAGATGGCCTCCTGTACCAGTTTTCCCACTGCGGCATCCAGGCCGTTTTCAAAGAACTGTTTTGGCAGGCCGATGCGCAGGCCGTTCAGGGGTTTGTTCAGGTCGGCGGTATAGTCCGGCACCTCGATGTTGGTGCTGGTGGAATCCTTGGGGTCGAAGCCCGCCATGGCGTTCATCAGCAGGGCAGCGTCTTCGGCGGTTTGCGTCATGGGGCCGCCCTGATCCAGAGAGGAGGCAAAGGCGATCATGCCCCAGCGGGATACCCGGCCATAGGTGGGTTTCAAGCCGGTAATGCCGCACAGGCTGGCCGGTTGTCGAATGGAGCCGCCGGTGTCGGTGCCGGTGGCAGCGGGTGCCAATCGAGCAGCAACGGCAGCGGCGGAGCCGCCGGATGATCCGCCGGGCACGTAATCAGTGTGCCAGGGGTTTTTTACCGCCCCGTAGAAGCTGGTTTCGTTGGAGGAGCCCATGGCGAACTCGTCCATATTGGTTTTGCCCAAGGTCACTACGCCCGCTGTGTTCATTTTTTCAACGACTGTGGCGTTGTAGGGGGCGATAAAGTTATCCAGCATCTTGGAGGCGCAGCTGGTTTTTACCCCTTGAGTGCAAAAGATGTCTTTGTGAGCGATGGGCACGCCGGTCAATGGCGTAGCGTTACCGGCGGCGCGCTGGTCATCCGCCGCTTTCGCCTGGGCCAGAGCCTGCTCTTCGGTGATGCTGATAAAACTGTTCAGTTGCGGATCGTGCCGTTTGATACGATCCAGAAAATGTTGTGTCAGCTCCTGGCTGGACACTTCGCCCGCCGCCAGTGCATCGGACAGGGCTTTCAGGGTTTTGGTATGCATTAATAGGTTACCTGATCAATCAATTGGCTTTTATTCGATCACTTTGGGCACAAGGTACAGGCCCTCTTCGGTGGCCGGGGCGATTTTCTGATATTCGTCACGATGATTGGTCTCGGTCACCACGTCTTCCCGCAGGCGTTGTACCGCGTCGGTGGGGTGTGCCATCGGCTCGATTCCATCGGTGGGAGCGGCCTGAAGTTGCTCGATCAGGCCCAGAATGGAGGAAAGTCGCACCGTGGTGGCTTCGATCTCATTATCGGCCACCTGCAAACGGGCCAGATGGGCAATTTTAATTAGGTCTTCTTTGTCCAATGCCATGGGGGTCTCCGGCAGTGAATTCGGCAAAGGGCGTATGGTACCAGAATTTGGCGGTGGGTCGATCCCGGCGCGGGCTGGAGCGGAATATGAGAGGGATTTGCTAAGTCCATAAAAGATGTGGCAAAAGTGGAACGGTTCGCTTGCCGAACAGTCTCTGCGCTGCTATTGTTCCCGCAATAGTTTAACTAAAGAAACTACAAAAATTCTCAGAACCAGTTAACCGCTCGATGGGTTGTCAATCCTTCTATGTTTAAACGTCTTCGTGGAATGTTCTCCACCGATCTATCGATCGACCTGGGAACAGCCAATACCCTTATTTATGTGAAAGATCGCGGAATTGTCCTGGATGAGCCGTCAGTTGTGGCCATTCGTCAGCAAAACGGTGCCAAAAGTGTGGCCGCTGTGGGAATGGATGCAAAGCGCATGCTGGGGCGAACCCCCGGTAATATCACCGCCATCCGCCCCTTGAAAGATGGAGTAATCGCCGATTTTCATGTGACCGAGAAGATGCTTCAGCATTTTATTCACAAGGTCCACGAAAACAGCTTTATTACGCCCAGCCCCCGTGTGCTGGTGTGTGTGCCTTGTAAATCCACGCAGGTTGAGCGTAAAGCCATCAAGGAATCCGCCCTTGGCGCCGGTGCCCGCGAAGTGTATCTGATTGAGGAAGCCATGGCGGCGGCGATCGGTGCGGGTCTTCCTGTGGAAGAGGCCAGCGGCTCCATGGTGGTGGATATTGGTGGTGGTACCACCGAGATCGCCATTATCTCACTTAACGGTATCGTTTATTCCGATTCAGTGCGTGTAGGGGGTGATAAATTCGATGAAGCCATCGTGACCTACGTGCGTCGTAACTACGGCAGCCTGATCGGAGAAGCCACCGCCGAGCGTATCAAGCAGGAAATCGGCTGCGCCTTCCCTGGTAAGGAATTGCTGGAGATTGACGTGCGCGGACGTAACCTGGCAGAAGGGGTGCCCCGTTCCTTTACACTGAATAGCAGCGAAATCCTTGAAGCCTTGCAAGAGCCTCTCTCCCAGATCGTGTCGGCGGTGAAAAGTGCGCTTGAGCAGTCGCCCCCTGAGCTGGCATCCGATATTGCCGAGCGTGGCCTGGTGCTGACTGGTGGTGGTGCCCTGTTGCGGGATCTGGATATGCTGCTGGCTGAAGAATCCGGTTTGCCGGTGATTGTTGCGGAAGATCCCCTGACCTGTGTGGCCCGCGGTGGTGGCAAGGCAATGGAGATGATGGACAAGAGTGGGTTCGACATGTTCTCGGTGGATTGATCCGCCCCGGCATTGGCATGGTGCAATCTATGCCTGTAAACAGTCTACGAAAGCCGGCCAATGGGTTACACTTGGTCGGCTTTTGTGTTTTAACCCTTTGACTCTGGCTGCAATGTTCTTGATGGCTAATGTGTTTTATCTCTTTCTCCCAGGTAGCGGCTTTGACGCCGGTGAGAGGGTGCTGTCATAAAACCAATTTTTGGGCAGAACACAGCAAATCGCTACCGTTTGATGCTTTTTAGCGTTATTTCGTTTGTTTTGATCTTTCTTGACCATCGTTTTGAGTTCCTCAATCCGGTGCGCTTTACCCTGTCTATCGCCACCGCCCCGATCCAATATGTGGCGGACATTCCGGCGGAACTGCTGTCCTGGTCGGAAAGCAGCGTGCGCTCACGTTCAGATCTGGAGGATGAAAACGCCCGCTTGCAGTCTGAAGTGCTGGTGTTAAAGCGCAGGGTGCAGAAATTGGCTTCTACCGTAGCCGAGAACACCCGACTCAAAGAGCTTATGAATGCATCCGACGTGGTGGACGATCAAGTATTGATCGCTGAGATCATTGGCGTTGATCCCGACCCCTACCGCCATGAGGCCATCGTCAATAAGGGCTCCGGGGACGATGTTTATGTGGGGCAAGCGGTGCTGGATGCCGAAGGTTTGATGGGGCAGGTGATTGAAGTGGGCCTGCTTTCCAGCCGGGTGCTGCTGATTTCTGATATCTCACACGGTATTCCGGTGCATGTGAATCGCAATGGTGTGCGTGCCATCGCCGTTGGATCGGGCAAGCTGGATCAGCTCAATTTGATTCATGTGCCCGATACGGCCGATATCGTGCGGGGTGATCTGTTGGTCAGTTCTGGCCTCGGCGGCCGCTTCCCGAAAGGTTATCCTGTGGGCGTGGTTACAAAAGTGGAGCACGATCCTGGCCAGCCCTTCGCATTGGTGGAGGCAAAGCCCATGGCCAATCTGGATCGATCGCGCCATGTTCTGCTGGTTTTTTCTGAGGAAAATCGAAAGCTTATGCCGTTGTTGTCTGGTCAGGCAGCACCCGCTCAGAAGCCAATCGCAACCGATAATCCAGAGGCGACACCTTCGCCAGAGAAGGAGGGCGTGAATGGACAGTAGAACCGCGTCGGACGGCCTGGGTGTTGTGATATTCAGTCTGGTGGTAGCCGGGGTGTTGACCGCAGTTCCATTGCCGGACTGGGCGAATGTGATGCGGCCGGCCTGGGTGCCATTGGTGTTGATCTATTGGGTTATCGCCATGCCCCATCGGATTGGCGTGATCAGTGGTTGGGGCACTGGCTTGATGTTGGATGCCCTTACCGGAGCAGTGTTGGGGCAGAACGCCTTGGCGCTGGGGTTGGTGGCATACGTTGCCTATGTTTTGCATATGCGGATCAGGGTGTTCCCGCTCTGGCAGCAATGTTTGTCTATTCTTGTGTTGGTGGGCACTTACCAATTAGTGAGTATATTGGTGATGCGTGCTGTCCAAATAACACCTTGGACTTTCTGGTACTGGGTATCAGTGGTGGTATCGGCTTTGGTATGGCCCCTGGTGAGTCTTGCGATGAGTTATTTGAGGGGCAATCGTGTCTATTGATAGAGTTTATTTGGCCTCATCGTCCCCCAGGCGGCGTGAGCTGTTACATCAGATTGGCGTCAACTTCACAGTGATGCACGCGGATGTGGATGAATCGGTGGGCGAGGGCGAGGCACCACTGGATTATGTGTGTCGTTTGGCTCAGGCCAAAGCGGAAGCGGTGTTGGCTAGGCTGCAGGTGGAAGGGTTGCAGTCGTGTCCGGTGTTGGGTGCCGACACCAGCGTTGTCCTTGGGCAGCAGATTCTGGGAAAACCAGAGAACGAAGAGCATGCGGTGGCGATGCTGATGATGCTGTCTGGTAAGACCCATCAAGTGATTACGGCGGTGGCCTTGGCAGAAGAAGAGCAAACCCGAATGGTGCATTCCATTACCGATGTCAGCTTCCGAGAGATAAGCGAACAAGAAGCCCATAATTACTGGTTAAGTGGTGAGCCCGCGGATAAGGCCGGTGGCTATGGTATTCAGGGCTTTGGTGCCATATTGGTCGAGAGGCTGTCAGGCAGTTACAGTGGTGTGGTTGGCCTGCCTCTATATGAGACCGCAAATTTGTTGAAGCAGGCCGATGTGCGCCTGTGGAAACGATCAGAGAAAACAGCGTAATGAGTGAAGAATTACTGGTAAACGTGACCCCGATGGAAACCCGAGTAGCAGTGGTTGAGAACGGGGTTGTGCAGGAACTGTTTTTGGAGCGCACAGCCAAGCGTGGCCTGGTGGGCAGTATATATCAAGGCAAGGTCGCCCGTGTATTGCCCGGCATGCAGGCAGCGTTTATCGATATCGGTCTGGAGCGGGCCGCGTTTTTGCACGCCAAAGATATCTGGCAACCTAATCGGCCGGAGGATAATGGCGACAGTACGCCCAATATTTCGGATCTGGTGGCAGAAGGCCAGCCCATTGTGGTTCAGATCACCAAGGATATGATTGGCACCAAGGGCGCGCGCCTTACGACACATCTTTCCATTCCATCCCGTTACCTGGTTTACATGCCCAACACTGAACACATCGGCATATCCCAGCGCATAGAAGATGAACAGGAGCGGGAAAGGCTGCGCGGCATTATGGACACGGTGCTGCAGGAACGGGAAGACATCCCCAAGAAAGGTTTTATTCTGCGCACGGCTGCCGAAGGTGCAGACGAGGACTCACTGCGGCGCGATGTGGACTTTCTGCGCCGTCTGTGGCGCTCGATCAGTGAAAAAATTGCCCGTGCCAACCCGGTAACGCTGATTCATCGTGACTTGGCTTTGGCCATGCGCACCCTGCGCGATGAGGTGCGGCCGGGGGTAGAGAAAGTGCGCATTGACTCCCGTGAAACTTACGGCAAAGTGATTGAGTTTGTACGCGAGTATATCCCTGATGTGGAAGCGTTAGTGGAGCACTACCCCGGTGAACGGCCGATATTTGATTTGTACAGTGTCGAACTGGAAATCCAGAAAGCACTGGCTCGTCAAGTGCCGCTGAAATCAGGTGGCCACCTGATCGTTGATCAGACAGAAGCCATGTCCACCATTGATGTCAATACAGGCGCATTTGTTGGCCATCGCAATCTAGAAGAAACCATTTTCAAAACCAACCTCGAAGCCACCCAGGCAATTGCACGGCAGCTGCGACTGCGCAATTTGGGGGGGATCATCATTATCGATTTTATCGACATGGAAGATCCTGAGCACCGCCGTCAGGTGTTGCGCATGTTCGAAAAGGCTCTGGAACGGGATCACGCCAAAACCAAAATCACACAGGTGTCTGAATTGGGGTTGGTGGAAATGACCCGCAAGCGTACTCGAGAAAGTCTTGCTCGGGTGATGTGTGAAGATTGCCCCACTTGCAGTGGTCGGGGTATTGTCAAAACGCCGGACACGGTCTGTTATGAGATCTTCCGTGAAATCCTGCGTCAGTTCCGTGCCTATGAAGTTGAATCTTTTTTAGTGATTGCCTCCCAGGCGGTGGTCGATCGATTGTTGGATGAAGAGTCTGCGAACGTTGCTGATCTCGAAATCTTCATCAAGAAAACCATTCGTTTTCAGGTGGAAACGCTGTACTCCCAGGAAGAATTCGATGTGGTGCTTATGTAACAGGAGCAGGTGGTGAAACGCCTTGCTGCCGGTGTCGCCCGGGTTGTGCTCAGCCTTTGTGTCGCGGTTCTCGTACTATGCGCTGTGTTTGTTGGTGTGGCTCGGGAGCTGGTTTACGAGATCGATGATTTCCAACCGCAAATTGTTGAGTTCATCAATCAGCAATCGGGTTTGCAGTTACAGCTGGCTTCAATTTCAGGCAGCTGGAAAGGTTTAGCACCACGTTTCACTTTGCATGATGTTTCTGTTCGCATGGCCACTTCCAGCGGTGAGCCTATGCTGGTTTCATCTATCGAGCTGGAAATTCTGTTACTAAAATCCCTGCTTAGTCTGCAACCGCGGATACGCCTTAGTGTGGATGGCGCACGGGCCACGGCGGTGTTCAAAGATCAGCATTTGGTGATGTCCGGTTTTGAGTCTTTGGCTGAACCGCAGCCCAGGCAGGCGGAAGATCAGGGTGAGTCAGCGTTGGATATTCTATTGGCGCAACCCAGGCTGAGTTTTTCCAATAGCCAGCTGCATGTTGATGGCCTATACGACGTACCGGTGACGCTCAGTGTACATCAGCTTCAAACCGAGGCGGGCCTCAGGCGTCGCTACCTATTAGGAGACTTCACCGCCCATGGTCCCAGTGATATTCACTTTTCTTTGAAAGGTCGGGTCCGTGGGTCTGTGCTGCGCCAGGGTTCTTTGAATGGTGGGCTGTTTGTGAATGTGGATGCGGCGGACTGGTACGCCTGGATACCTCAACAACACCGGGCGTTGCCCCAGGCCTCGTTAGAAAGCCTGCAGGGTGGCGCGCGGTTCTGGTTTAACTTTAAGGCAGGCGTTGCCGAAGAGATCGTCACGGATTTCAAAATCGACGATATCCGTCTCAACAGCAGCAACGATATTAAACCACCTCATATTCAGGATCTGGAAGGCAAAGCGCGATGGGCTTTACTGGCCAATAATGAGTGGCGCTTGGACCTTCAGGATCTGCGCTTGCAGACGGATCGGTTTCTGTGGATGCCCAGCGTTGTTCATCTGGTAGCAGGTGCCCAACCAGACGATACAACCAGATACCGTATTGTGGTGGATGATGTGGATATTGAGCCATGGGTTAATTATTACCTCGGCATCCAGTCTGCGGAAGACAAAGTACACCAGATACTCAGTAAGTTGCGCCCATCAGGCAAACTGCAGGAGGTCGCAGTGGAATTAATGGTGGGCGATAAACAGCTGAAAGATTATCGCTTTGCAGTGACTCTGGCCGGTTTTCAAAACCGCCCCTGGCAGTTTTACCCAGGCTTGCACGATCTTGAAGTGAGGGCCTGGGGTAAGAAAGGAACCACCCTGTTCAGCATTGACGAAGATTATCTGGAGCTGAATTACCCAAGGCTGTTTCGTGATGTCATCACGATCAATAGTGCTCATGCCCAATTGCAGTTGCAGGAATTAGACGATCAGTGGTTTCTGCAGTCTGGTGTCATTAATGCCAGCACCCGCGATGCCCGCGCCGCTACCCAGTTGTCATTGTCGATTCCGAAAGACAAAGCATTGCCTCCTTTTTTACAATTGCAGGCCACTCTTCGTGATGGTGACGGTAAAAACAAATCGTTGTATTTGCCTGCAGGGGTGTTGAGCGAGCCACTGCTGGCATGGCTGGATGATGCGATTATCGATGGCCATCTAATGCGGGGAGATGTTGTTGTGCATGGCCCTGCACGCTTGCATGATACAGAGCCTTTGGGGGTGCTGCTGGGGTTTACCGCTTCGGATGGTGTGTTGCAATTTCTGCCCGACTGGGAAGCGCCGGTACGTAATGGTGTGGCCGATGTGGTGGTGGACCAAGGCGAAGTGGATGCCAGGGTGTTACAGGCAAGCTATTACGGGCAGAGCCTCAAACAGGGCGCGGTGACTCTGCCGAAAATCAAGCAAGATACCCCTCATGTATTGAGTGTACGTGTTCAAACAGAAGGGCCTGCTGCCGAAGGATTCAGCATTCTGACGGGTTCACCGTTGCGCAGCTCCATTGGTGATTTTATAGATGACTTTTCTCTGCAGGGAGACCTTGCCGTTGATTTTGGTCTGGATATTCCCTTGCAAGCGGAGTTCAAAAACCAGATCAGTTCGGTTACCCGCGTTCAGCTTGAGAAAGGCACATTGAATCTGCAAAGCCAGAACATAACGATCAAAGATCTGACTGCCCAAGTAACGTTCGATCTGGCGAAAGGTCTTTCTGCCAAGACGCTGATGGGTAGGTTTCTTGGTGGGCAAGTAAGCGGGGCCATCAAAACCACCAAAAATACCCAGGGGGACACCACAGTATTGCAAATGCGTGGCAACACCAGCGTGGCTGCCTTGAATCAGTGGCGGCCTCTTTCGGTATTACAACCTGTTTCCGGTGCGCTGCGCTATGATGCAATGATCACGATACCGGTCGGCCCTCAGAAGCGCACACACGCGCAACCGCGACTGCAGATTAAGTCTGATTTAAAGGGGGTGCAGGTAGCGCTACCCGCTCCTTTCGGCAAGGTGGCAGCTCAGACGGTTCCCTTCAGCTTTGGGATGGGGTTGGGGGGCGTTCCCGTGCAGTTAGACGTACAATATGGCGACTACTTCAAGCTGTTAACCTCCAGTGGATCGGAAGGCGTCGAACGCAGTGCTTTGCATTTTGGCCCAGGCACAGTATCGCTGCCGGAACACAATATTGTCAGGGTGTCTGGTGTTCTGCCCCGTTTCGATGATGCCGAGTGGAGACCTGTTTTTGATAACATTAATACCACCGCGAACAAGAATAACGAGAACACAGATCCAGGTTTGTTATACCGATTGGATGACTCCACTCTGCGGGTGGATGATCTTACATTGACAGGGTACGCACTGGGCCAGACTGATCTGAAGTTGTTGCGAGGTGATCAGCAATGGCTGGTGTGGATTAACAACAGCATGGCAACCGGTAAACTGACATTCCCTGATTACCTGCTGGGCGTGCCTGAAGATTACGCTAAACAAACCATACCCATCGTTGTTGATCTTGAGCGTCTCCACATCGAAAAAAGTCAGAATGGTGTTGCGGAGGCCGAGCAGGAGCCGGTGCAGTGGCAGCCCGCTGATGTTTCTCCCAAGGCTTTTCCTCCTGTTGACATCACGCTGGGCCAGTTCACGGTTGGGGATGCCAATTTTGGCAGTTGGAAAATCAAGGCTACGCCTGTTACCAATGGCGTGAATATTCCTGACTTCAGTGCCAAAGTCGGTAAAGCTTCTTTAACGGGTAATGCGCAATGGTCGGAATCCATAACCGGTCAACGTAATACCACCGTTCAGGCTACGTTAGGCGCTAAAAACGTGGCCAATATTGTAAAGGCGATGGGTGGCACACCGTTCATCAGCAGTAAAACAGCAGGTGCTACGGGTGAGCTGAAATGGCCTGGTGCGCCTTTCGAATTTGCGCTGGGGAGAACCCAGGGCGATCTTTCCGTCAAGTTGCAAAGTGGCGTGTTTTATAATGTGAATTCCAATGCGGCAGGCAAGTTGTGGGGAGCGTTGAATTTCGAAACCTTATTGCGGCGTCTGCAGCTGGATTTTGATGATATCAGCGAGTCCGAGATGGTTTACGACGAGCTAAGCGGCAACATAGAGCTGGATAAAGGTATTTTGAACATCTCCCGTGTGAAGTTGAATTCACCGGCAATAAAGATGAATGCCAGTGGCAAGATTGATGTGGAGCGCAGTACCTTGGATGTGGGGTTGGATGTGGCGTTACCGGTAACCCGTAACCTCGTGCTTCCGGCTGCCGTGATCGGAGGGGTTCCTGCCGCTGCGACGGCCTACGTAGTAGAAAAAATGTTCGGTGAGCAGTTCGATAAACTTACAACCATTAAGTACGACATCAAGGGCACCTTTGACGAGCCTTTGGTGACGGTAAAGGATTCTTTCAGCATAATTCCCAAGCAAGTAGGTGAAGCTGTGATCAATAAAGACAAGGCCGAGATGCCACCCGCAGTAGAGGTTACACCGTGACCGTAGTGCGGGTGGCGGCTGTGCAAATGGTCAGCACCTTTGATGTAGAGGCTAATTTGCGCAGCGCAGAGCAGCTACTGACCCAGGCTGCAGATCAGGGCGCGTCGATGGCTGTGTTGCCGGAGAACTTTGCCGTGCTGGACAGCGACAACTTAATGCGCTGGGGCGAAGAGGAACGCAAAACCCGATTGTTCAGTCAGTTTCTGTCGCAGCAGGCGCGTAAACTGGGTATGCAGATTGTGGGTGGCACGATTCCTCTGCGTGAGCGGATGGATGGCAGTGGTGTAACCGGAAACCGCGTTACCGCATCATCGTTGTTGTTTGATGAGCAAGGTGAGCTGCAGGCGCGTTACGATAAAATCCACTTATTTGATGTGTCGGTGCAGGATCAGCAGGGTCAATATCTGGAATCCCGCGTGATCGAACCCGGCACTAAAACCGTCGCCACCCCGTCGGCCTGTGGTTTGCTGGGCCTGTCAGTGTGTTATGACCTGCGTTTTCCGGAGCTGTATCAGGCTCTGACTCATGAAGGGTGTGTTGCGTTTACCGTGCCCTCGGCGTTTACCTATCGAACGGGGCAGGCTCATTGGGAAACCTTGCTACGTGCTCGCGCTATCGAGAATCAGGCTTTTGTAATCGCTCCCAATCAGGGAGGTAAGCATTCTGAAAAACGTGAAACCTGGGGCCACAGTATGATTGTCGACCCATGGGGCGCTGTGCTGACACAGCGGGAGAGTGGTGCCGGTATCATCCTGGCGGATCTGGATATGGGCTGGTTGCAGGAAGTGCGATCTGCCATGCCCCTGCCGCAGCATAAACGACTTAAACGGGCGGAGCTTACATGAGCGACTCATTGTTGCAACAGGCACAACAGACTTTATGGCAACCGGTAGCATTGGGCGAAGCCGATTTGATCCGCGTAGTGGAATCCATGCTGGGCAAAGGTGCTGACTTTGCGGATCTGTATTTTGAAAAGACCCTCGCAGAATCCTGGAACCTGGAAGACAGCATCGTAAAAGACGGAAGCTTCAGCGTAGGGGGTGGCGTGGGAGTGCGTGCCCTATGTGGTGATAAAACCGGTTTCTCGTATTCGGATCAGGCAGATCTCCACTCCATTCAACAGGCAGCGGCGGCTGCAGCCAGTATCGCCAGTGGCACCGCGGCTAAGGTGAAGCCGTTGCTTACACCAAGCTGTCAGCAGCTGTACAGCGCCGTGAATCCGTTGGACAGTATTGATCGAAACCAGAAAGTGGCGTTGCTGCAGAAAGCGGATCAGTTGGCGCGCCAGCTCGACCCCTGTGTTGTGGACGTCAGCGTGAGCCTGTCGGGTGCTTGGAAAACCGTATTGGTATTGGCCAGCGATGGCACCTTGGCAGCGGATGTACGGCCCCTGGTGCGTTTCAGCGTGTCGGTGGTGTTGGAGAAAAATGGCCGCAAAGAGCGTGGCAATGGCGGCGGCGGTGGTCGCAGTGGATACGTTCAGTTTGATGATGATACGGTGGCCAGTTACGTAAACGATGCCATAAAAATGGCTCAAGTGAATCTGGAAGCGATTGATGCTCCGGCTGGCGCGATGCCGGTCGTGTTGGGGGCTGGCTGGCCTGGTGTGCTGTTACATGAGGCAGTGGGGCACGGTTTGGAAGGCGATTTTAACCGTAAAGGCAGCTCCAATTATTCGGGCCGTATTGGCACCAGTGTGGCGTCGCCGCTGTGCACCATTGTGGATGATGGCACCTTACCGCACTTGCGCGGCTCGCTTTCTATTGATGATGAAGGCACGCCTACCCAATACACCACCCTGGTAGAGAAAGGCGTGCTTAAGGGCTATATGCAGGACAAGCATAATGCGGGCCTGATGGGGCAGAGCCTCACCGGTAACGGGCGTCGCGAATCCTATGCCCATTTGCCTATGCCGCGCATGACCAACACCTATCTGCTGCCCGGTGAAGACGATCCCCAGGACATTATCCGCTCGGTGAAAAAAGGATTGTATGCCGTAAACTTCGGCGGTGGATCCGTGGATATCACCTCCGGAAAATTCGTGTTTGCCGCCAGTGAAGCGTATCTGATTGAAAACGGCAAAATCACCGCGCCGGTAAAAGGAGCCACCTTGATCGGTAACGGCCCCGAAGCCATGTCCAAGGTATCTATGTTGGGCAATGATTTGGCACTGGATAAAGGCGTGGGCACCTGTGGTAAGGATGGGCAGTCGGTTCCGGTTGGCGTAGGCCAGCCCACGTTGAAAGTGGATGAGTTGGTGGTGGGTGGAACCAACTGAGTTGTATCAAGCCGCTTCTGGCAATTAGCTGTTACCGCTGGCGTCCCGTAGAAAACGGAACAATTTTCGGGCATGGGTGGTACTGGTGTTATCGGGGTTTGTGGTGTTGCCTTGTTGCTCTTTTTTGGCATTGCGCACCAGTTGCCGCAGTTTTTGCGTATCCACCCCGGGGTAACGCTCGATGACCTCGCCGATGGACTTGTTATCCCCACCGATCAGGGTGTCACGCAAGGTTTCCAGTTCATGGAAGGCACGGGTATTGAGTGTGTGGGCATTATCAATCTCACTCAGGCGGGCCTCAATGGCGTCGGTATCGGTTTCACGCAGCACTTTGCCGATGTACTGCTTGTGGCGGCGCAGCCCTTCAAAATTTTTAATACGCTTACCTTCAGCAATGGCCATGGCGAGTTTGTCGCTCAAGGCAAAGCTTTGCAGCTGGTTATCACCCATTTCCAGCAAGCGTTCGCCTATTTTCTTGAGGCGTTCAGCTTCCCGTTTAATGGAAGATTTACTGGGGGGGAGATCGTCTTCGTCAAAAGACTCGGTATCGTCGAATTTGGCCATATCGGGAAGCGTTGCAGTTATACTGTGTAAAAAGCGAATTATACCACAGCTCTAAATCAATCACCGAGGATGTTGATGGATATCCAAGCCGAACTGCACACCTTACAAGACAAAATTCAATTAGCCCTGAAGTTGGCTGAACAAAGCCAGACCACCGCCGAAGTGGGGGCCTATCAGGATCAGGGCTTGTCGGTCAGCGTGCGTCAAGGCGAAGTAGACAAAGTTGAGTTCACCCGTAACCACGGTTTCGGTATCACAGTGTACCGAGGCAACAGCAAAGGCAGCGCGTCGACATCCGACTTTTCTGATGCAGCCATCGAGCGCGCGGTGCAGGCAGCACTGGACATCGCCCATTATACCGCGCCCGATGAGTGTGCGGGTTTGGCAGAGCCCGAGCACATGGCACAACAGATTCTTGACCTGGATTTATACCACCCTTGGGATCTGACGCCGCAAAAGGCCATCACCATGGCCCAAGCGTGTGAGGCCAGTGGTTTGTCGCAAATGAATATAAAAAGCAGCGACGGTGCTCAGGTAGGCAGTTCCAACTCGGTGCGGGCCTATGGCAATAGCCATGGGTTACTGGTGGCCTACCCCCAAAGCCGCCATGGTATCAGTTGTGCCCTGATTGCAGCGCAAGACGATAAAATGGAGCGGGGCGGTTGGTCTTTCAGCCATCGGGTGGCAGATAAACTGCAGGATGGTGCATACGTAGGGCTGAAGGCCGCAGAGCGTGCCACTCGCAAGTTGGGCAGTCGAGCTATACCCACTGGTGAGTTCCCGGTGATGTATGCGCCTGAAATTGCCGGAGGCTTGCTGGGGCATTTCATTGGGGCCATCTCCGGTGGCAGCTTGTATCGACATTCCTCTTTTTTGGAAAACAGTCTGGGGCAGCAGGTGTTTCCTGATTGGATGACGATTTACGAACAGCCGCACTTACTGCAAGGGCCTGCCAGTGCGCCCGTCGATGGTGATGGATTGGCCACTTATAGTAAAAGTTTTGTGGAGCAAGGAGCGCTCAGCAGTTATGTGTTGGGCACCTATGCCGCACGCAAGCTGGGCATGAACAGCACGGCGAATGCAGGTGGTGTGCGTAACCTTCGCTGTACGGCCACTCACAGCCTGGAGGATTTGCTGGGCATCATGGGTACAGGCTTGTTGGTTACCGATGTGATGGGGCAGGGAGTAAACCTGGTCACCGGACATTACTCGCGCGGAGCGGCGGGGTTCTGGGTGGAGAACGGCGTTATTCAGTTTCCGGTGTCTGAAGTGACCGTGGCCGCAAACATGCGGGACATATTTCTCAACCTGCGCGGCGTGGGTGAGGATGTTGATGCACGGGGTAATGTACAGGTTGGATCTATTCTGATTGATGCCATGATGGTGGCTGGTAAATAATATGCCCGGCCAGTAGGGCGGGCGGAAAAAAGAAAGCCCCTCGTAGGAGGGGCTTGGTTTGCATCGTTACCGCATGATCAGAAGGTGGCGACCACTTTCACCGTGTCATCCACGGCACCCGCATCAATGTAGCCGATGGTATCGGGGTTGCGGGATACCAGCTCTTTAACCTCAGCATCGGTTTCCACCACCTTGGGGGGGATACCTTTGCCGGTAAAGATCAGGCGTGACCAGTAAGACTTCATTTGTGACTCATCTTTACCAACGGTGGATTCCAGAAATTTTACCCTGAGCTCGGTGCCTTCGCCGCGATCCAGTGCAATGGCGCTTTGGCCGTTGGAAAATTTCTTGGATTTGCCCAGATACAGCTTGGCGATATCGTCGGCCTGCAGGCTGGAATCGTTTGCCGGGTGAACAATAACAGCAATTTCCGCCAAAGTGATGCTTGATCCCAACATCGCTATCATTAAGACAGCTAACTTTGCAGTGGAAGTGAATATACTATTCATCATGGTACTTTCCTCCCTTAGAAGACGATGTTGGTCGCAACGGCGATAGATTGTGGTTTTGTATTGTCCGTTTTGTTATCAAGTTGATTGAGCTCTACTTTGATCGCTGCGGATGGATGGAAATTATAGCGTACGCCTATACCCATACCCTCAGAGTCCTTTTCACCTGAGAATACGTCTGGTAATCCAGCAAGAATGCCCGCTCTCGCACCATCTAGCGCTGGGACGCCTGTGATTGGGGCGGCATTGGCGAACTTCTCCACTTCGTCGGTTTTAGCGTTGTAATTATACTTCTCATAAGTGCCAAACACGGTGAATTGGTTGATACGGTATCCTGCAGATATATACCATGTGTCCCTGTCTTCCAGCGGTGCGTCATCTATCCTGACTTGTGTGTATTCGGCAACGGCAATGATATTGTCGTAGTCCGCAGAAAAACCGATGCCGGCGAATTGTGCCATGTCTTGGTCATATACAACTTTATCTGCAGTGTCGTCCAGGGTACCGGCCTGGTAGCCGGGTACGGCCAAGGCTAAGCCGGCGTCATAATCTTTGATTCCCTGGCTAAGCGTCGCGAGATCATCTACTGGTATATCAACTCTTGAGGTGAAGTAGGCGATACGGGCAGTAAACCAGTCGTAATTCACGCTCCAAGCACCGCCTACTTGGTTCAATATTCTGATTCTGCTTTCGTTCGTCCCATCGCCATCTAGATCGACGTCAGAATCCGACCTTCCGACCATCACGGTAACGCGAGAACTCCAATCTCCGATCTCGGTTAGATAGTCGAGAGTAATACCGTCCTGATTCTCAAAGCCCAGATCGTATACAGCCTGGGGAGGCCTAATCCAATGGTAAGCGTATCCGATATCCAGAAAATCGGAATACATGAAGTAGGGTACTCTCGAGCGCCCGGCTTTTAGTGAAAGTTCGTCGCTGATTTCGTAAGTGAGGTATGCCCAGGTAACTTTGGCATCGTAATCTTCATTACCTCTACCTACTATTTGACCAGTAATGGATAAGCCGTCGTCCAGGTCACCGCGGAACTGAATGCCATAATTGGTTTCTGGGGAAAAGCTTAAATCTTCATCGTAGCCATACAAACTACCATCTTCTGAGTCGCTAATCATTTGCCCTGCCACAATGTTGGCGAAGCCATCTATCCGGAGTTCCGTTGCCATGGCTGACCCGGCAGCGAGCCCCACAGCAGCAGCCAGCAGGCTGACCTTAAAGGTGTGTTTTTTCATCCTTTGCTCTCCTTGTTTTCGTGCAAATAGCTAAACACCTTTATAAGTTGTAGCTGATATGTAAAAAAATGCACAAAAAAAAGGCTTGCACCACTGATTTGGTGCAAGCCTTTTTGTAAAGCGCTGGAGGCTAGGCGTTACTTAGCGAAGTTTTCGTTCGCAAAATCCCAGTTCACCAGATTCCAGAAGCCTTCCAGGTATTTTGGACGGGCGTTACGGTAATCGATGTAGTAGGCGTGCTCCCACAGGTCAACAGTGATCAGCGGGGTGACACCGTCTTCAGTGATCGGGGTGCCAGCATTGCTGGTGTTGACGATGGCCAGTGAGCCATCAGCCTTTTTAACCAGCCAGGTCCAGCTGGAACCGAAGTTGTTCACGGCTGAATCGTTGAATTTGGCTTTGAAATCGGCAAATGAACCGAAAGCAGCATTGATAGCGTCTGCTACTGCACCAGTGGGTTCGCCGCCGCCATTGGGGCTGAGGCTGTGCCAGTAGAAGGTGTGGTTCCAGATCTGGGCTGCGTTGTTGAATACGCCGCCGGAGGAAGTCTTGATGATGTCTTCCAGGCTTTTGCCTTCGTATTCGGTGCCGGGAACCAGTCCGTTGAGTTTATCAACGTAAGTCTGGTGATGCTTACCGTAATGGAATTCCAGAGTTTCTGCAGAAATGGTCGGTGCCAGCGCGTCTTTTGCGTAAGGCAGTTCAGGCAAAGTGAAGGCCATGTTCATGTCCCCTCTTAAGTTAATGGTTGTCTCTACACACGGTTTAGAGGCAACACTTTAGCAGATTACTAGGGTATTTGTCAGACCTGTTGAGCGGCTAGCGAATTGATTTTTCTATTAAATCCATAGCTTTTGGCTATGAGAGGTGGTGTGGTTAGGTGTAGTAGAGTGTGGCCAGGCCAAGAAATGAGCAAAAGCCCACTACATCGGTCACCGTGGTTAAAATAACCCCGCCCGACAAAGCGGGATCGATGCCCATTTTATCCAATAGCATCGGCAGAGAGGCCCCGGCCATGGCGGCAATCAGCAGGTTGATGATCATCGCGGTGGCAAGTACGGCACCCAGCATGATGTCGTTAAACCAGAGGGTGGCAATGGTGCCCACTACGGCTGACCATAAGATCCCATTGAGAAACCCGACGGCCATCTCTTTGCTGATCAGCCAGCGAACGTTGGCTGATCCTACATGCCCTAAGGCCATGCCGCGAATGACCAAGGTGAGGGTTTGGTTGCCAGCGATGCCACCCATACTGGCGACGATGGGCATGAGCACGGCGAGCGCCACGACTTTTTCCAGTGTGCCTTCGAACAGGCCGATCATGTAGGAGGCGAGAAACGCAGTCAGCAGGTTGATGCCTAACCACACTGCGCGGCGGCGGGTGGTTTTCCATACAGGGGCGAAGGTGTCTTCATCCTCATCCATACCGGCCATGCTCATGAGGGAGTGGTCGGCACCTTCGAGGATAACGTCGACTACGTCATCGATGGTGATTCGGCCCAGCAGCACACCGTTATCATCCACCACCGGTGCGGTGACCAAATCCTCTCGTTCGAATGTCTGCGCTACTTCTCGGGCCGGGGTGGATGCGGGTATGGCTTTGGCATCGGTGTTCATTGCCTCGCGCACACTCATGCCGGGATCTTTGATCAGCAGTTTGGTGAGTGGCAGAATGCCGACAAATTGCCCGGTGCGATTGACTACGTGCAGGTTGTCAGTGGTGTCCGGCAGGGATTCATGGCGGCGCAGGTAACGCAGCACCACATCCAGCGATATGTCCGGGCGAATGGTGATGATGTCGGTGTCCATAAGGCCACCGGCAGTGTCTTCGGGATAGCCCAGGATGGTTTCGATGCGGTAGCGGTTTTGATCATCCAGTGAATCCAGTACCTGCCGCATGACGGTTTTGGGCAGTTCCTGCAACAGGTCGGCGAAGTCATCGGTGTCGAAGCCTTCGACCAGGCTGACAATGTCCTCTGTGTTGCGATGACGCAGAAAATGGGCAGCCAGTTCTTCATTTACGTATTGAAGAACTTCCCCTTCGTCTTCTTTGTCGATGAGCTGCCATAGCAGGTTACGGGCCCGCAACGGTGTGGATTCGATGAGCCTTGCCACTTCAGCCGGTGACATGCCCCGCAGCATGCGCCGAATTTCATCAAAGGCTCCGCTGTGGAGTGCATCCAGAAAGGCATGGAGCTGATCTTGGGTTTCATGGCTGGTTTGTGATTTGGCCACTGATCACCTCCTGTTGCTGGTATGTTAGGGTAGAGGGTATTCCTGAATTGGGTGGGCCATTCTAGCGAGTTGTGGATAAGATGACCAGAAGGAGCTTATTCGTCTTCGTCGAAGCGGTTGTTGATCAGGGTGGCCACGTGATCCCAGGCTTCTTCTGCGTCGGCACCTTTGATGGTGATCTGCAGTTCGGTGCCCTGACTGGCCGCCAGCATGAGAACAGACATGATGCTTTTGGCGTCGGCTTCTTGCCCGCTGCGGTTCAGTATTATTTTGCTTTCGAAGCGGGAGGCTGTGCCCACCAGTTTGGAGGCGGCGCGGGCGTGCAATCCCAGTTTGTTGATGATGGTAATGGATTTTTCCAGTTTCATAGTGGCTCACACAATTACAGCAGCCCTGATTAAAACAGCTTACAAGTCCCGGTGTCTAGCCTGAACATTGCCAAGGCGCGTTTTGAAGTACTGACACAGTTGTTCTGTGACGTACACTGAGCGATGTTGGCCTCCGGTGCAGCCAATGGAAACGGTCATGTAGCTGCGGTTGTTGGCAGCAAAGCGGGGCAGCCAGGTTTCTAGAAATGTGGTGAGGTCGTGCACCATCTCGGTTACCGGTTGATGGCCTTGCAAAAATTCCTGCACGCCTTGATCAAGGCCGCTTTGGCTGCGCAGCTGGCTGATCCAGTGTGGGTTGGGCAGGCAGCGCACATCGAATACCAGGTCGGCATCGGTGGGAATGCCATTTTTGAAACCGAATGACTGGAACAGTATGGCCATGCCATCCTGGTTTTCGGCCACTCGCATTTTGATTTGGTCGCGCAGTTCGTGCAGGGTGAGGTTGCTGGTGTCGATGATCAGGCTGGCGCTTGATGCTACCGGGTTCAGCATTTCCCGTTCGCGCACAATGGCTTCTTTGAGGGTGTTGGTGTCGTTACTGATGGGGTGGCGGCGACGGGTTTCGCTGAAGCGTTTTATCAGTGCTTCATCTCCGGCGTCCAGGTAGATAACCTGACTGTCGATGCCGTCTGCGGTTAGCTCTCGCAATACGTTGGGGAGTTTTTCCAGCTGGGTTACGCTGTTGCGGGCGTCTATGCCAATGGCAACTTCTTCGATGCGGGGGGCAGTGCGCGTTGCCAGCTCGCTCATCAGATCCCGCAACAATGTGACGGGGAGGTTGTCAACGCAGTAGTAGCCGATGTCCTCAAGCACGTGTAATGCAGTGGTTTTTCCTGATCCGGAGCGACCGCTGATTACGACCAGCTTCATGGCATATTACCTTTATACGGGAGTGACGAGGGCATCGTAGATGCTATCGGATGAATGTGCATTGCGCAGTGTGTTGCGGCGTGTTTCATCGTTAAACATGGCGGCGATTTTGGCGAGAACATTAAGATGTTCTTCATGCGCATCTTGCGGCACCAATAACACAAACAGCATGTCCACGGGTTCGTGATCAATGGAGTCGAAATCCACGCCACTTTCGAGTTTGATGAAGGCACCTATAACGTTGTTGCAATGCTGTGCACGGCAATGGGGGATGGCGATGCCTTTGCCCAGGCCTGTGCTGCCAAGCTTTTCCCTTGATATAAGACTGTCGAACAATTCGTTGGGGTCCAGTTCGGGGTACTGCTGGGCAATAAGCCCAGCAGCGGTTTCCAGAACTTTCTTTTTGCTGCCGCCAGGTACGTCTTCAAAAACCCGTTGCGGACTGATGATTTCAGCAAGTTCCATCGTTATCAATTAACCTTATTACAACCTTTGGAGTTAATCGCCTTGTTTACCAGCTCTTGGATTTTTCTTTGTGCTTCAGCACTTGGCGATCAAGTTTGTCGGTCATCATGTCGATGGCCGCATACATGTCTTCGGATTCGGCGTTGGCAAACAGGTCAGCGCCTTTTACATGAATTTTTGCTTCGGCTTTTTGTCGGTTCTTTTCGACACTCAGGATGGCTTGGATGCTGGTGATGTCGTCGGTATGGCGTTCGAGTTTTTGCATTTTATCGGCAACGTAGTCTTTCAGTGCGTCCGTAACGTCTACGTGATGTCCGCTGATATTGATTTGCATAGGCCACTCCTTAATCGTGGTTTGTTTTACTGCAACCCATTGGCTGGCGCGTTTGGGTTTGGTATAGCATCGGCCAGAAGGGCACCGATGATGTTCAACTCTGTATTCTATGACCAGAGGTCAAACCAATCGTTTCCTTTCATTGGAAGGGGGAATCATCATAGCCTCGCGGTATTTGGCGATCGTGCGCCGGGCAACCTTGATGTCCTGTTCCTCCAGTATGTTGGCAATTTTACTGTCGCTCAACGGTTTTTTTGGATTTTCTGCTGCAACCAGCTTCTTGATAATGGCGCGAATGGCGGTGGATGAACATTCGCCCCCCGAGGCAGTGCTGACGTGGCTGGAGAAGAAGTATTTCAGCTCAAATATGCCGCGGGGCGTATGCATGAATTTCTGTGTGGTTACTCGGGAGATGGTGGATTCGTGCATGCCTACGGCTTCGGCAATGTCGTGTAAAACCAATGGCTTCATGGACTCTTCGCCCTCTTCCAGAAAGCCGATCTGATATTCGACGATCTTGGTGGCTACTTTCAGCAGGGTTTCGTTACGGCTTTGTAAACTTTTGATAAACCAGCGGGCTTCCTGCAGGTTGTTTTTGAGGAAGGTGTTGTCGCTGCTGTTGTCGGCCCGCTGTATCAGGGAGGCGTAGCCACTGTTTACTCGCAGGCGGGGGGTGGCCTCCGGGTTCAGTTCTACTCGCCAGCGGCCTTTGTCTTTGCTGACAATGACATCGGGGATGACGTATTGGGTGTCATCGGATTCAATGCTGCTGCCTGGGTAGGGGTTCAGGGCCTGGATCAGCTCGATGGCGGCTTTTAAACGGGTTTCTGATAGCTTGCCCTTGCGCATGATGGTGGCAAAGTCGCGAGAGCCGAGGGCATCCAGAAACATTTCCACGACCAAAATAGCGTCTTCTCGGGTTGGGTCGCCTTTTGGCTCCTGTTTGAGCTGGATCAGCAGGCATTCCCGCAGGTCTCGGGCGGCCACACCGGGGGGATCAAATTGTTGAATGCGGTGCAGTACGGCCAGCACTTCTTCCAGTGAGATGGCGCTGCCGTCGTCGCCTTCTTCGGGTTCCAGTTGGATGCCCATGGCTTCCAGTTCGGCCTGCTGCAGGCGTACCAGGTCTGCCACTACGTCCTGCTGGGCGAGTACGCCGTCGCGGATGTCCTCTACGGATTGGGTGAGATAGCCTTTGGCATTGACGCCTTCAATGATGGCCATGGCGATCATGCGGTCCATGTCGGACATGTTGGTCAGGTTCAGCTGCCACATCAAGGAGTCATAGATTGATTCCGGGGCGCTGTTACGGCTGTCATAGTCGAAGTCATCGTCGTCGAAGCTGGTGCTGCCACCGGAACCTGCGGTGCCGTCGTATAAGGTATCCCAGTCGCTGTCCACGGGCAGCTCGCCGGGCATTTCTTTGCCTTCCAGGTCGACGGGGGCATCTTCGTTGGTGGTTGAGCTGGCTTCACTGCTGTCGCTGGACTGGGAAAAGTCCACGACAGGTTCTTTTTCGTTGGTGGTTTCGGTGCTTTTGTCGCTGGTATTTTGTTCGCTTGTGTCGCCGCTGTCGTTATCCGATCCTGACTCATCCACATCAAGTAGGGGGTTGGACTCCAGTGCTTCCTGAATTTCGGTTTGCAGATCCAGCGTGGAGAGCTGTAGCAAGCGTATGGCCTGCTGCAGCTGGGGCGTCATAGTAAGGTGTTGACCAATTTTGAGCTGTAAGGTTGGTTTCATTGATACCTAATTCAACTTCTTCAACGACCAGTTTTAGTGGGGTGTCACGGCCTTGTTGACGTTTTAGGCAGCCAATTATTGGCCTGTTTTCAACAGCTTAGTTGGGCCGTATTTCAACTGCGATGCTTTAATTGTAAGAGCAGTCAGCCCGCAAAGCAATTTACATGCCTGAAATTACTTAGAACTTTTACATATGAAATTGGTTGCCCAGATAAACCTCGCGTACTTTCTGGTTTTGCAGGATGAGTGAGGGCTCACCTTCGGCGATAATATGGCCCTCACTGACGATAAAGGCTTTCTCGCAAATGTCGAGGGTGTCCCGCACGTTGTGGTCGGTGATCAGTACGCCCAAG
Organism: Ketobacter alkanivorans; assembly: GCF_002863865.1. Lineage (NCBI taxonomy): Bacteria > Pseudomonadati > Pseudomonadota > Gammaproteobacteria > Pseudomonadales > Ketobacteraceae > Ketobacter > Ketobacter alkanivorans. Next base: position 4,029,324 of record NZ_CP022684.1, read on the forward strand.
CCGCGATCCCGCAGATGGCTGATAATCTGTTTAATATCCGCAACGGAAATGGGGTCGACCCCGGCGAAGGGCTCATCCAGCAGGATGAAGGCGGGGTCGGTGGCCAGTGCCCGTGCGATTTCTACCCGGCGGCGCTCACCACCGGACAGGGCCATACCCTGGGATTCGGCAATGTGGCCAATGTGGAACTCCGCCAGCAGTTCGTCCAGTTTGGCCTGGCGCTGCTTTTTGTTCAGGTCTTTGCGTGTTTCCAGAATCGCCATGATGTTCTCTTTTACCTTGAGGCGGCGAAAGATGGAGGCTTCCTGGGGCAAGTAGCCGATGCCTTTGGCGGCGCGCCCGTGCATGGGCAGGTGGGTGATTTCGGTATCGTCTATCACGATGCGGCCTTTGTCTTGGGGGACTATGCCGATGATCATGTAGAAACAGGTGGTCTTACCGGCACCGTTAGGGCCCAGTAGCCCGACGATCTGGCCACTTTCGATGGTGATGGAGACATCTTCCACCACGGCGCGACCTTTGTAGCTTTTGGCTAGATTGGATGCTGTCAGGCGGCTCATGATGCAGGTATGGCCTTTTCTGTTGGGGCGGGAGCAGGCGCTGTTTGCGGTGCAGGCTCTGCCGCCGATGGCAGAATCATTTCCACTCGGCCTTTTATGTCGCCGGGCTGGTGATCCTGGGTCTGTCCCAGTGCTTGCAAGCGCTGGCTTTGGATTTCGTAAACGATCTCTTCGCCGCGAAAGATGTTTTCGCCTTGCACGATGGAAGCCTTGCGTTTTAGCAGGAGTTTCTGATCGCGCACCATGTAATCGATGTTTTTGGCTTTGGCGATGACTTCCGCCTGGTTGGGCTCGGGTACCTGTGAGAACAGGGCGGGATCACCTTCAGCCATAACGATATCCACTTTGCCGTTTTCGGTTCTGATTTTCAGGGAGTCGGCAGCGATGCGAAGGGTGCCCTGAGTCAATACCACGTTGCCGGTGTAGAGTGCGGTGCCGTCTTTTTCGTCAATTACGGCGGTGTCTGCGACAATTTTCAGCGGCTGTTGGCGATCGCTGTCCAGCGCCTGTGCCACGGGGGCTGCGCTTAGCAGGATCATCCAGCAGGTCAGCTGTTTAAGATTTTTCAGGTTCATAAATACTGGTGACTTTGTGGCGTAACGTAATTCGGTTGTTGGTAAGGTCTGCATCCAGCCCGGTTGCCTCTATATAGACGCCGCTTTGCCTGATCACGACTTTGTCGTCGGTGGTGGCGTAGGATTCCCGCGGATAGAGTATGAGGGTTTCTGTTTCCAGTACGGCGGCTTCCCGCACGCCCTGCTGAACAACGGTAACATTGCCGGAGAGGTTCAATTTGTTGGCTTCGTTATCAGAGGTGGCGCTGGCAGCGCTGGTTTTCCAGGATTCTTGTTGCTGCTCAAAGAAGGTGATGGTGGGTTTGACCATCAGGTTGCGATTGCTGGCAACGTACTGAAGCATGGATTCTGCATCCAGCAGAAACTCTTTGTTGCCGTGTTTGTCGTAGCTGTGCTGCTGCAATTCTATGGCGACCATGTCGGGTTGGTCGTAGGTGGTGCTTGCATGCTGTTTGGGGCTGAACCACTGATCCCATTTCATGTAGGTGTAGGTGCCCACCACGAAAAGTGCTAGAAACAAGCTGCTTAGAATCAGTTGGTTTTGTTGTTTCATCAGCTCAGATAGGGTTCCAGAATGGAATTGAGGTTACCTTGGGCCAGCATCAGCCAGTCACAGAATTCTCGCACCGCTCCGTCGCCACCTTTGGCTTCGGTGATAAGATCTGCGTGTTGTCGCACGATAGGCAAGGCATCGGAGACCGTGACGCCCAGCCCCGCCAGTCGAATGGCGGGCAGGTCGGGTAGGTCGTCGCCCATGTAGGCTACCTGATCTACACTCAGGCCTTCTTGTTGCATGAGTTCCTGCAGTGCGATTTTTTTGTCTTCGCGACCCTGAATCAGTTTGCCGATTTTTAAGTCGCGGGCGCGGCGGTTCACCAGCTCTGAGGTGCGGCCGGTGATGATGGCCACTTCCACACCAGAGTCTCGCAGTAACTTCAGGCCCAGGCCGTCTTTTACGTTGAAGGCTTTGATCTCATCGCCGAGGCTGGTGAAGTAGAGGCGGCCATCGGTCATGATGCCATCAATGTCAAAGGCCACCAGTTTGATGGCTTGGGCTTTGCGTTGCAGCTCTTCGGTCATCATTCTTATACCACTCCTGCGCGCAGCAGGTCGTGCATGTTGAGTGCGCCAACCGGTTTGTTGTTGTCCACTACCATCAGGGCGGTGATTTTGCTTTTGTCCATTATGTTCAGTGCTTCCACCGCCAGTATGTGGGGGTGAATGGTCTTGGGGTTTTTGGACATAACGTCTTCAATCATGGTGGTCTGGATGTCCATGCCCTGATCCAGCATGCGACGCAGATCGCCATCGGTAAAGATGCCCACCAGTTCGTCGTTGTCGTTGAGGATGCCGGTCATTCCCAGGCCTTTGCTGCTCATTTCCAGCAGCGCCCGGCTGATGGTGACGCCTTGTTTGATCAGGGGGATTTTGTCCCCTACATGCATGATGTGTTCAACCAGCAATAACAGGCGGCGACCCAGGCTGCCACCGGGGTGAGACAGTGCAAAGTCATCGGCAGTGAAGCCGCGTGCTTCCAGCAGTGCCACCGCCAGTGCATCTCCCATGACCAATGTGGCGGTGGTGCTTGCAGTGGGCGCCAGGCCCAGGGAGCAGGCCTCTTCTTTGACGCTGATGTCCAGGTGTACGTCGGCCTGTGTGGCCAGCATGGATTTGGCATCGCCAGCCATGCTGATCAGGGGGGCACCTTTGCGCTTGATGAGGGGCACAATGTTCAGGACTTCCTCGGTTTTACCTGAGTTGGAGATACCGATTACGACATCATCGCCGGTGATCATGCCCAGGTCGCCGTGGCTGGCTTCTCCGGGATGAACGAAAAAGGCCGGGGTGCCGGTGCTGGCCAGAGTGGCTGCAATTTTGTTACCCACATGGCCGGACTTGCCCATACCGGTCACAATGACGCGGCCTTTGCATTGCAGAATCAGTTGGCAGGCTTTCTTGAAGTTGTCATCAATGCGTTCTTTGAGCGCCAGGGCCGCACTGGCCTCGATTTCAATAACTCGTTGACCTGATTGGATAAAGTCAAAGTTGTCGTGATTTGTGCTCATTCTCGTCCCAGTGGTGTTCGATGGTTCAAATCGGTTAACTAACTGCGTTATGTTCACAGTGTAAACTAAATGGCCTCAGGCGGTAACGCTCTGCTGATACAGATATCCAAGATAACCGACGTAGGCTGTCAGCAGAATGAGCCCCTCCAGCTTGGATAGCTGGCGTTTCTTGCGGGGCCACCATATAAAGGCCGCCAGCAGCAGAGTGATGGCAGCCATGGTGCCATAATCACGCACCAGGCTTACGGGGGTCACTTCAATGGGGAAGATAACGGCTCCGGCAGACAGTACTGCCAGCAGGTTCAGTATGTTGGAGCCAATTATGTTGCCCAGGGCAATGTCGTGTTGCTTGCGCAGGGCGCTGGCAACGGAGGCCGCCAGCTCCGGCAGGCTGGTGCCGATGGCGACAATGGTCAGCCCGATGATGACTTCGCTGACCTGGAGGGCGGTGGCTACTTCTATGGCTCCCCAAACCAGAATGCGGGATGATCCGATCAGTACTGTTGTGCCCACTATGAACCAAAAGATGGATTGTTTCAGCGGCAGGTCTGGAATGCTTTCTTCTATGTCTGGTGTGATCAGTTCGTCGCTGTGTTCTTTTTTGTAGCGGAACATCAGGTACATGAGCAGTATCAGCATGGCCATCATGGCCAGTCCGTCCTGCATGGAAATGAGGTTGTCGCTGCACAGGAAGCCAACGACAGCAGTGACCGCCAGCAAGGCAGGCAGGTCTTCTTTGAGCAGGCCGGAGGTAACGGGTAAGGCGGCGATCAATGCCGTTACGCCCAACACCAGGCCAATATTGGCGATGTTGGAACCAATGGCATTGCCCAGGGCAAGTTCGGGTGCTTCTTCCAGGGCGGCCATGATGGACACCACGATCTCCGGTGCAGAGGTGCCTAAGGCGACGATGGTGAGCCCGATCATGGCTTTGGACATGCCCAGGCCTTCCGCCAGCCCTACTGCACCGTCTACAAATTTATCCGAGCTCCAGACCAGTAAAACAAGTCCGGCAACAATGGCAAAAAAGGCAAGCAGCATGACTGAAAATCCTCAGATGAAGTCGGCATGCAATGTAATGAGAAAGCGCACACCATGCAAGGGTGAACAGTCGTTTTTCCTTTTACGGACATAGTGATATAGTTCTGCACCTTATTCTAGTGGGATTGCTCCCTAGTGGAACTGGAACGAACCGGGAAACAGCAGCTGCATGGCATCTGATTCAGCACCAATCGATCAAACCGACGCTAAAAACTATGTCGAAATCAGCGATATGACGTTCATGCGCGGTGATCGAACTATTTACAACAATGTAAATATCGATATTCCCAAGGGCAAGGTCACCGCCATCATGGGGCCCAGCGGTACCGGTAAAACCACCTTGTTGCGCCTGATCGGGGGGCAGCTGAAGCCGGACACGGGTAAAATTATTGTCGATGGCCACAATGTTCCGGATCTTGGTCGCAGTGAATTGTTCGATGTGCGCAGTAAGATGGGCATGCTGTTTCAGAGCGGAGCGCTGTTCACGGATTTGTCGGTGTATGAGAACGTTGCTTTCCCCCTGCGGGTGCACACCGACCTGCCCGAAGACATGATTCGCGATATTGTCTTGATGAAATTACAGGCAGTAGGGCTGCGTGGTGCCAAGCATCTGATGCCCAGCGAACTGTCTGGCGGGATGGCACGGCGGGCGGCATTGGCGCGGGCCATTGCGCTGGATCCGGATCTGGTTATGTACGATGAGCCCTTTGCGGGGCAGGATCCCATGGCCATGGGGGTGGTTGTGCAGCTGATACGGCTGTTAAATGATGCGTTGGGCCATACCAGCATTGTGGTGTCCCATGATGTACAGGAGGCTGCCAGCATTGCCGATTACATTTATGTGATTTCCGGCGGTGAGGTGATCGGCCGCGGCAGTGCCGACGAAGTTATGAATTCTGATCTGCCCATGGTACGTCAGTTTATGCAGGGGCTGCCGGATGGGCCGGTTCCTTTCCACTTTCCAGCACCGAGCCTGGAAGACGATTTTCTCAGAGGCAGTTCATTGTGATAGATCGAATTGCAGCATTTGGCCGTTCCGGGCTGGAGATGCTTGAGGCCCTGGGTCGCTCCGGGCTGTTTCTGTTCCACTCGCTGTGGGCGCTGCCGGATCTGCGCACCAATGCGCCGTTATTGGTCAGGCAGATCTATTCGGTGGGTGTGCTCTCCATGGTCATTATATTGGTGTCCGGCCTGTTCATTGGCATGGTGCTGGCCTTGCAGGGCTATAACATTCTCAATCGATACGGCAGTGAGCAGGCGCTGGGTCAAATGGTGGCGCTGACCCTGTTGCGGGAGCTGGGGCCAGTGGTGACCGCGTTGTTGTTTGCCGGGCGGGCGGGGTCTGCGCTGACCGCAGAGATCGGCCTGATGAAGGCAACCGAACAGTTGGCCAGCTTGGAAATGATTGGTGTAGACCCTTTGCGCCGCATCGTATCACCCCGCTTTTGGGCCGGTTTTATCTGTATGCCCACGTTGGCCATTATCTTCTCCAGTGTGGGGGTGATGGGTGCCTATGTGGTGGGAGTGCTGTGGTTGGGCGTAGACGGCGGCTCCTTCTGGTCCAATATGCAGAGCAGTGTGGAGTGGGGTGATGACGTGATGAATGGCTTCATCAAAAGCGTCGTATTCGGCATTGTGGTTACCTGGGTCGCGGTATTCCAGGGCTACGATACAGTGCCCACTTCCGAAGGTATCAGTCGGGCTACCACCCGTACGGTGGTTTATGCCTCCCTGGCGGTACTGGGATTAGACTTTATTTTAACCGCAGTCATGTTTGGAGAACTGTAAAATGCGCATGCGTACCTTGGAGTTGGCGGTTGGTGGATTCATGCTGATTGGCTTGCTGGCAATAATATTTCTGGCTCTGCGGGTGAGTGGCCTGTCGATGAACTCTGCTGAAGAGGTGTATCGCATCTCTGCCAAGTTCGAGAACATTGGCGGTCTGACCGCGCGGGCCAAAGTGACCATGGCGGGCGTCACAATCGGCCGGGTTACTAATATCTATCTGGATCGGGAAGACTTCGTCGGGGTAGTGGAAATGGAAATCTACAAAAATGTGGACAACCTTTCCAGCGACACCAGTGCTGCTATTTTGACCGCTGGGGTGCTGGGCGAGAAGTACATAGGCCTCAGCCAAGGCGCCGAGCTTGAGAACCTGGTGGAAGGCAGCGAAATCTACAACACCCAGTCAGCATTGGTGCTGGAAGATCTGATTGCCAAGTTTCTGGTGGGAAGAGTATCCGATGAGCCCTAGCAGCAATGGGCTGTCCGGCCTTGGTGTAAGCCTGATCCGGGTGAGCGATAATCAATTGGCCATCAGTGGCGACATGCTGTTTGCCTCCGCCACCCGCTTGCGCAGTGAAGGTCAGAAGCTGATTCCCGGTATGGCGGATCGAATCAGTGTCGATTTGTCTCAGGTTGGGCGGGTTGGCAGTGTGGGGATCTCGGTATTGATGTGCTGGTTACGCATGGCCCAGGTGCTGGGTAAGACGCTGGTTTTTGTCAATGCGCCGGACGATATGCTGGACGTAAGCCGGGTCAGCAGTCTGGATACGGTGATTCCCTTTTCTTCCTGATTTTAGCGTCGAATTTGTTTACAATGTCGCCTTTCAAACCCCAACGATCCCGGGTAGTTCTAAATGATCACAGCCGAAGATATTCAACAGCGCCTCGAAAGCGGTATTGAGGGTGCTCAGGCCATGGTACGACTGGACGGCAATAAATGCCTCGTCGCCGTGGCTTCTGCAGCCTTTGAGGGCTTGCGTTCCGTTAAAAAACAACAGTTGGTATATGCCTGCCTGAACGAACTGATTGCCAGTGGCGAACTGCACGCCGTCAGCATGCATACCTACACCCCATCCGAGTGGGAATCCCAGAAAAAGCTGGGTATCCCTGGATTCTGATCTGCACGAGGCCTCAACATGGATAAACTGATTATCACCGGGGGCGGCAGTCTCAACGGTGAAATCCGCATTTCCGGGTCAAAAAACTCTGCCTTGCCTGTGCTGGCAGCGACCCTGCTGTGTGATGAAAAGATGAAGGTCTGCAACCTGCCGCATCTGCAGGACATTACCACCATGATCGAATTGCTCGGTCAGATGGGGGTGGAGCTGATCATTGACGACAAGTTAAATGTGGAAGTGGAAGCCAATACCATCAAGCAGTTGGATGCGCCCTATGCTCTGGTCAAAACCATGCGCGCGTCCATTCTGGTGCTGGGCCCGATGCTGGCTCACTTCGGTGAGGCCCATGTTTCCCTGCCCGGAGGTTGCGCTATCGGCAGTCGCCCGGTGGATCTGCACATTCACGGCCTGCAGGCCATGGGTGCTGACGTTACTGTCGAGGGCGGTTACATCCATGCCTACAGCAAGGGCCGCCTGAAAGGCGCCCGTATCGTGTTGGAAACCGTAACCGTAACCGGCACCGAAAACCTGATGATGGCTGCCGCGCTGGCTGATGGTCAGACCATTCTGGAGAACGCTGCCCGTGAACCGGAAGTGGTGGATCTGGCAGATTGCCTGACGGCCATGGGCGCTGATATCAAGGGTGCAGGCACTGACACCATTATTATTAACGGTGTAGAGCGCCTGCATGCCTGTGAATACACCGTGATTCCTGATCGTATCGAAACGGGCACCTATCTGGTGGCGGGAGCCATCAGCCGTGGCAAGGTGAAGGTCAAGCATACTCGCCCGGATATTCTGGATGCGGTGCTGGCCAAGCTGGAAGACGCGGGCGCGACGGTGATCACAGGAGATGACTGGATCGAGCTGGATATGAAAGGTAATCGCCCCAAAGCGATTAATATTCGTACAGCACCTTATCCTGCTTTTCCCACGGATATGCAGGCCCAGTTCACCGCCTTGAATGCGGTGGCGGAGGGCACTGGCACCATTATAGAAACCATCTTTGAAAACCGGTTTATGCACGTCTCCGAGTTGAATCGTATGGGGGCGGACATCCATCTGGAAGGCAATACCGCCATCATCAAAGGGGTTGAGCGCCTTACCGGTGCGCCGGTTATGGCCACCGATCTGCGGGCTTCAGCCGGGTTGGTTCTGGCCGGGTTGGTGGCCGATGGTGATACCCTGGTGGATCGTATCTACCACATCGACCGTGGCTACGAATGTATTGAAGAGAAACTGCAAATGCTGGGTGCGACCATTCACCGCATACCATCGTAAAGAAAGAGTGCATCATGACAGCAAGAATACGCATTGCCCTGTCCAAGGGGCGCATACTGGATGAAACGCTGCCGCTGCTGAAAACGGCGGGTATCGAGCTGCTGGAAGAGCCTTCCAAAAGCCGCAAGCTGATCTTTCCCACCAGTAACCCCAACGTGGATATCATCATTATTCGCGCCACCGACGTGCCCACCTTTGTGGAGCATGGGGCTGCGGATATTGGTGTGGCGGGTAAAGATGTGTTGATGGAGCATGGTGCTCGTGGCGTATACGAGCCTCTGGATCTGAACATCTCCCGCTGTAAGTTAATGGTGGCCGCTAAAAAAGATGTGGCAGAGCCGGAAGGGCGCCTGCGAGTGGCCACCAAGTTCGTAAACATCACCAAGCAGTATTACGCCGAGAAAGGCGAGCAGGTTGAAATCATCAAGCTGTACGGTTCCATGGAGCTTGCGCCTTTGGTGGGGCTGGCGGACAAAATTGTCGACATCGTCGATACCGGCAACACCTTGCGTGCCAATGGCTTGGAGCCTACGGAGCTGATTGCTACCATCAGCTCGCGGCTGATCGTCAACAAGGCCTCCATGAAAATGAAGCACAGCGTCATTCAGCGCCTGATTGACCAGCTGGCCGAGGCTGTTGAGAATAACCGTTAACCCCTAAACCGCATTAATGCCCGACTATCGTGAGGACTATCCCATGACCCTGGACATCACCCGACTGGACGCCAACCAAGCCGATTTTGAGCAGCGCCTCGACGCCCTGCTGGCCTGGGAGAGTGTATCCGACCATGGGGTGCAGACAGCGGTGCATGAGATCGTCGAAAGCGTGCGTCAGCGTGGCGATGCCGCGGTGCTTGAGCATACCAATCGCTTCGATCACATGGCAATCACGGATCTGGCCGACCTGGTGGTGCCAGACAGCCGATTGCAGGATGCGTTGGATCGCATTCCGGCGGATCAGCGGGTGGCCTTGCAAGTGGCTGCCGAGCGGGTGCGGGCTTATCATGAGCATCAGAAGCAGGATTCCTGGAGCTACACCGAAGCCGACGGCACCCTGCTGGGGCAGAAAGTAACCCCGCTGGATCGGGTTGGGCTCTATGTGCCCGGCGGCAAGGCCAGCTACCCATCCTCGGTGCTGATGAACGCCATTCCCGCCAAAGTGGCCGGTGTCAAAGAGATCGTGATGGTGGTGCCTACGCCCGGCGGTGAAGTGAACGAAATGGTGTTCGCTGCTGCCAAGATTGCCGGCGTGGATAAAGTAATCACCATCGGCGGCGCTCAAGCAGTAGCGGCGTTGGCCTATGGGACGGAAACCGTGCCACGAGTGGATAAAATTGTTGGCCCTGGCAATATCTATGTGGCCACCGCCAAGCGCATGGTGTTTGGGCAGGTGGGCATCGACATGATTGCTGGCCCTTCCGAAATTCTGGTGGTCTGTGATGGGCAAACTAACCCCGACTGGATTGCCATGGATCTGTTTTCCCAGGCGGAGCACGATGAAGATGCCCAGTCCATATTGGTGTCGCCTGATGCCGATTTCATCGAGCGGGTCGCGCAGTCGCTACAAGAGCTGTTGCCGACACTGGAGCGGGAAAGCATCGCGCGCGTGTCGCTGAAGAACCGGGGAGCACTGATCAAGGTGCAGGATTTGGATCAGGCGGTAGAGCTGATCAACCGTATCGCGCCAGAGCATTTGGAGCTGTCGGTGGAAGATCCGCAAACCATGGCTCAGCGAGTGCGTCACGCCGGTGCCATTTTTATGGGGCGCTACACCGCTGAAGCGCTGGGTGATTATTGTGCCGGGCCGAATCACGTACTGCCTACATCCGGTACAGCCCGCTACTCGTCACCGCTGGGTGTTTATGACTTCCAAAAGCGCAGCTCGTTGATTATGTGTACGCCAGAGAAGGCATCCGAGCTGGGTAAAGTCGCTTCGGTGTTGTCGCGTGGTGAAAGCCTCACCGCCCACGCCCGTTCTGCCGAATACCGCATCAAGGATTAAGTGCAACATGGATAAACAAAGTAACGTTATGAGTGATCTGGAGCGTGCTACCCAGGCACGGGTTGAGCAGTGTGTACGTCCTGAGATTCGGGCCCTGTCCGCTTACCATGTGCCGCCTTCCTCCGGAATGGTGAAGCTGGATGCCATGGAAAACCCCTATCGTTGGCCCGGCTCCATGGTGGATCAGTGGCTGGAAGTGCTGCGGGATGTGCAGGTAAACCGCTATCCTGATCCCGCCTGTGCCGAGCTGAAAGAGGATCTCAAGTTGCTGATGGGGGTCGACCCAAGGCATCAGGTGGTTCTGGGTAATGGCTCTGATGAGTTGATCCAAATCATCGCCATGTGTCTGGCTCAGCCCGGCCGTACGATTTTGGCGCCCGAGCCCAGTTTTGTTATGTATCGCATGATTGCCACTTTCTGCGGCATGGCGTATCGCGGCGTGCCCCTGGCCGAGGACTTTGCGCTGGACCTGCCTGCAACCTTGCAGGCCATTGAAGAGACTCAGGCGGCTCTGGTATTTCTGGCTCAGCCCAACAACCCCACTGGTAATCTGTTTGATCTGGATGCCGTGAAGCAAATCTGTGCCGCGACCCCTGGCCTGGTGGTGATTGATGAAGCCTATATGGCGTTCACCGATCGTCATCACCTGAGTTTGATGGACGAATTCGATAATGTGGTTGTGATGCGCACTCTCTCCAAGATGGGGCTGGCGGGCCTGCGTTTGGGCATGCTGTTTGGGCCACCCCAGTGGTTGAGTGAATTCGAAAAAGTGCGCTTGCCATACAATATCAGTGTGCTCACAGAGGCCTCTGCCCGGTTTGCCCTGAATCATTTCGATGTTATGAAAGCTCAAACGTCCGAGCTGCGGCAGAATCGCTCAGAGTTGATGGCGGCATTGCAGAAGCTGTCTTTTGACAAGGTTTGGCCCAGCGAGGCGAACTTCATACTGGTTCGTACCGGCTCTGGGCAAGCGCGCAAGGTGTTCGAGCGCCTGAAAGACGCTGGCGTCTTAATCAAGTGTCTGGATGGAGCCCACCCGCAACTGCAGGACTGCCTGCGCTTGACGGTGGGAACGGCGGATGAGAACCGGCTGTTATTGCAGGCGCTGCATGGGGCCATGAATGATTAAACAGGCTGGCTTGAACTAGCCGGGCTCAGCTCGGCTTCGCCTCCAGTTTTGCTTTGATAAACTGCTCATGAGGCACATAAATCAGCTCTGCTATTTTGCGAATAGTGTGGTCTTCATAGCGATCCACTTCACCATCGGCCCAGGCCACCTTCCACATGTTCAGTACTAACTCGTGCTTTTTTTCCGGGCTGAAATGATCGTTGATCTGGCGAGTCATTTCGAACAGGTCATGGGCATCCCGGTGCCTTGATTTGGCATTGGACAGCAACTCCTGGCATTCCGCCTCAGTCACCTTTAATGAATGCAGGATGGCGTTTCGAATTGTGCTTTCTTCGGTGTCCTGCCAATCGTCATCGGCTGCCATCACTTCCACCAGCAGCGCGGCGGCGGCCAGATCAGGGCTGATGCTTTCGCGTTCGGGGCCGGTTGGTTGTTTGAATAAATCCAGAATTCGCTTAATCATATTGGCCTGTCGATAGGTTGGTTTTAGCCTTGCGGAGTGGGGCGGGCCCCCACTACCACCAGAATATCCAGTGACTGTTCCTGGCGGTTTACTCGTATGGTCACCTTGGCTCCGGGCTTCATATTGGCAATCATTTCCATGGCTGCCCGCGGATCTTCGATCATATTGCCGTTCATGTGGGTGATGATGTCACCGGGGCGAATGCCTGCCTGATGGGCGGGGCCATTCTTGGCAATTCCCATCACCAGCAATCCTTCGATATTCGGGAGGTTGAATGCCTTGGCCAGCGCCGGGTTCAAAACCTGGGGCTCGATGCCTACCCAGCCTCGAATCACCTGGCCATACTGCACTAACTGCTTGACCACATCGGTGGCAGTGCCGATGGGGATGGCAAAGCCAATGCCGAGGGAGCCGCCGGAATTGGAATAAATCGCGGTATTGATTCCGATCAGATCCCCATACGCATTAATCAGGGCTCCGCCGGAGTTGCCTGGATTGATGGCAGCATCGGTCTGGATGAAATCCACAAAAGAGCTGATATCCGATTGATGACGCCCCAAAGCACTGACAATGCCCTTGGTAACGGTCTGGCCCACGCCAAAGGGATTGCCGATGGCCAGCACCACATCACCAACTCGAATATTTTCTGTTTTGGCGAGGTTGATTGCTGGCAGATCCGGCATATCGATGTAAATCAGCGCCAGATCGGTTTCCGGATCGGTGCCCACCACCATTGCATCGATTTCCCGACCGTCGGCCAGGCCTACTTTTATCTGATCGGCCTGTGCGATAACGTGGTTGTTAGTGAGAATATAGCCCGATGGGCTTATGATCACCCCGGAGCCAAGGCTCTGTTGCATGCGCTGACGGCGTGGGGCCTGATTGAGGCCGAAGAAACGGCGGAACACCGGGTCGTCTGCCAGTGGGTGGGCTTTCTCAGTCACCAACTTGCTGGTGGCGATGTTGACCACCGCAGGTTGAGCCTTGCTGACCGCATCGGCGTATGAAATGGGGTCGCTGATGCTGGCAGTGCTTTGAATCGGCGTTTCGGTAATCTGCTTCTCGATCAGCACCACTTCGTGCTGAATCGGTTGCGATGTGCGCTCGATGATGAAAATGTAGCCCAGAGCGATGATCAGTCCGTAGAGCACCGGGCCAATCAGTGGGCGTAGAACTGATTTCATAAGGTGACTGGTAAATCCACAGCAGTTTTTGAAATAATCACGCACAAGCGCAGCACGTTACCACGTAACCAACTGATCCACCACCCTGCCAGCAGCGGAGCACAACATGATAGAACGCCAGGCCCTGTTACAGTATCTGAATTCACTTTTAGAGCCTGAATATTTCAAAGATTACGCGCCCAATGGTCTGCAAGTGCAGGGCAAGCCGGAAATTGCCACCCTGGTCAGTGGCGTCAGCGCCACCCAGGCACTGATTGATCGCGCGGTACAACTGAAAGCCGATGCCATATTCGTGCATCACGGTTACTTCTGGCGGGGGGAAGATCCCTCCATCGTCGGCATGAAGTTCAATCGAATCAAAACGCTATTGGCCCACAATATCAACCTGTTTGCGTACCACCTGCCACTGGATGCTCACCCGGAGCTGGGCAACAACGCCCAGTTAGCTGCGCGGCTGGGTATCATTATGGACAGTGGCCTTGATCCGCTGGAGCGCCGCCCCATCGGCAATGTCGGGCACCTGGCGCAACCACGCAGCGCCAAACAGTTTGCCGATACCATCGAATCAGCCTTGGGGCGCGCCCCGTTATTGGTCGAGGGGGGCGATCATCCAGTATCACGGGTAGCTTGGTGCACCGGTGGCGCACAAGGCTACATAGAAAAAGCCGTTGCTATGGGGGCCGATGCGTTCATCAGTGGCGAGATCTCGGAGCAGACCACCCACGTGGCCCGTGAGTGCGGCATTCATTACTATGCTGCGGGCCATCACGCCACAGAGCGTTATGGTGCCAAATCCGTAGGTGAGCATTTAGCGACAAAATTCCAGCTAAATCATGAGTTTGTGGATATTGACAACCCTGCCTGAATTTTGTTGCCAGAACCGTTATAATGCGCGCCGTTTATTAACTTCAACGATCAATCACAGACGAGTATCAAGATGTCGAACCTAGTGAAGCCTCATGGTAGTGACCAGCTCAAACCCCTACTGCTGGAAGGGAATGCCCTCACTGCGGCCAAAGCCAAAGCCGAATCCTTGCCCCAGATCCAACTCAGCTCCCGCGAAACCGGTGACCTGATCATGCTGGGTATTGGCGGATTTACCCCTCTGGAAGGTTTCATGGGCAAAGCAGACTGGCAGTCTGTGTGCGACAACATGGCACTGACGAACGGTTTGTTCTGGCCCATTCCCATCACCAAATCTGTGGATCAAGCCACCGCCGACAGCATTGAGGTTGGTGCCGAGATCGCGCTGGTGGATGGCGAGTCTGGTGAGCTGATGGGCTCCATGACAGTCACTGAAAAATACAGCATCGACAAAGCCCATGAGTGCCAGAAAGTATTCGGCACCGCAGACATCGAACACCCCGGTGTGAAAATGGTTATGGAGCAGGGCGAAGTGAACCTGGCCGGTACCGTGCAAGTGTTTTCTCAGGGCGAGTTCCCAGAGAAGTACAAAGGTATCTACATGACTCCGGCTGAAACCCGTGCCCTGCTGGAGGAGAAAGGCTGGACCACCGTTGCAGCATTCCAGACCCGTAACCCCATGCACCGTTCCCACGAGCATCTGGCCAAGATCGCCATCGAAATCTGCGACGGTGTCCTGATCCACTCACTCCTGGGCAAACTCAAGCCCGGCGACATCCCTGCAGACGTACGTCAGAATGCCATCGGCACCCTGATCGACCAATACTTTGTTAACGACACCGTAGTCCAGTCCGGTTACCCTCTGGATATGCGTTACGCTGGCCCCCGTGAAGCACTGTTGCACGCTCTGTTCCGTCAGAACTATGGTTGTTCCCACCTGATCGTGGGTCGTGACCACGCTGGTGTAGGTGATTATTACGGCCCCTTCGATGCCCAGCATATCTTTGACGAGATCCCAGGCGATGCACTGATCACTCAGCCTTTGAAGATCGATTGGACTTTCTGGTGCAACAAGTGCGGCACCATGGCTTCCATGCGTACCTGCCCTCACGATGCCGAAGACCGCGTGCTGGTTTCCGGCACCAAGTTGCGTAAGGCGTTGTCTGAAGGTGGTGAAGTGGCCGACAACTTCAGTCGTCCTGAAGTGCTCGAGATCCTGCGTGCCTATTACGCTGGCCTCGAAGACCACGAAAAAGTAGAAGTGAAGTTAACCGGGCACTCCGCTAAGTAAACTTCTTTCGACCACAAAAAAGCCGGTTCAATCGAACCGGCTTTTTTGTGCGCTCTATGTTGAGGCGTGTATTGATGCGGTAGTGATTAACTCACTTGGATGTCAATGCGCCGAGGCTGAGTCTGTTCCTTCTTCTGCACGCCAATAACCAGCAAGCCATGCTCAAAGCGGGCACTGATCCCGTTGCGGTCGGCATCTTCCGGCAGCGTGAATGCCCGGCTGAACTCGCCTACAGCGCGCTCACGATAACGATATTCCACGCCTTCCTCTTCGTTGCGTACTTTCTCGCCGCTGATTTTTAAAATGTTGTCATCCAGCTCCACCTTAACTTGGTCGGGGGTGATGCCCGGTAGCTCCAGGTGAATTTCATAGCCGGCTTTGGATTCACAGATGTCCACCACCGGTTGCCAACGGCGTGGATTGTAACGGCGCAGGCTGTCATTGTGCAGTTGATCCAGTACTTGCCAAGGGTTAAGTGTTGCAATGCTCATTTTGTGTCTCCCAATTTGAACTGGTGGTTCAGATATTGATTCGCTGTCGGGAAATTAAATGGGGTGGTTAAAAGTCGCTTTCAAGAGGGAAAAACTAAATTTTTTGTGCGGTGGATTAGAGGTTGAAAATGGGGGCCAATGCCCCCATCTCATTAAGCTTATGCGCGAGTATCGTGTAAACCGAATTCTTCCGACAGGGTGCCCTGATCCTTGACGCCTTGCTTGGGTGCATAGTCTCTGGGAGGCTCCAGCCCACCGGCCGAGCCAAAATCTGCATCCACTTCCGCGTCCTCAGTAATATTGCCTGTGGTTTCCAGTGAGATAAACTTGGTTTTCTTGTTGGGCAGCTTGTCGACGCTGTCCAGCTTGAAACTCTTGGGCGGTTCTGCAAAGGAGTCCGCAGCCGATTCCAAGTGTTTCTGCACCACCAGATAGTTCTCAGTCAGAGTGTTCACCATCTGTGCGGTTTTGTTGAAATGGGTGTTGACGTTCTCACGATAAGCGGTGAACTCCTCTTGCAGTTCACGCAGCTGCTGCTCCATATTGGATTGCGCCCTCGCCCGGGACATCACAAAAAAGCAGCCCATACCACCAGCTGCAAGGCCAATCAGAAACGCGATGAAAGTTACCAATTGCATAGACTCACTCCAGAGTTTTATTTGTTCTAATTATAGGATACTACAGGGTTATTATGGCACTGGACAGGCTACTTAGCGGCTTACAAGCGTGAATCCAGTCGTTAAAATGTAAGAAAATTATCCCAGCGTGGAGAACCACCATGAATCACTTTCCTGTGGGCGAGTCGCCCGTTGTTATAAACGGGCCTGCCGGAGCCTTGCACGCCATTGCGACCTGTCCGCAAAATGCTGGCGAAGAGGGGGGAAATGTCACGATCGTCTGTCATCCGCACTCCTTGATGGGGGGCACCATGAACAACAAAGTGGTGCATACGGTGGCTCGTGCTCGCCGGGATCTTGGAAACAGAGTGGTGCGTTTCAACTTTCGCGGAGTAGAAAAAAGTGAGGGCGAATACGATCATGGTATTGGTGAGCAGGATGATTTGCTGGCGGTGATTGATTGGGTGCGCCAGGTGCGCCCGCAGGACAGTATCAGGTTGGCCGGGTTTTCCTTTGGCTCGTTTGTGGCGGCCAGCGCCTGTTCCCGTGCCATTGAGCGTGGGGATCCGGTGAGCGATCTGCTGCTGATTGCCCCGGCTGTGGTTAACTACGATTTTGATCGGATCACCGGGTTCCCTTGCCCTTTCGCACTGATTTATGGCGATGAGGATGAGGTTGTGGATTCTTCCGAGATTCGCAGTTGGTACGATCAGGTGCAGAGCCAGAAACAGGTCTACTGCCTGCAAGGTGCAGGGCATTTCTTTCACGGCCGACTTACCGAGGTTAAGACTATTCTGCAGGAGCAGATAGGCTGATTGTTCTATGCTGAAGAAGTTGAGCGGCGTGGACAGCCTAATCGGCCTGCGCTAGAGTGTGCGCCGCTTTAGATATCACTATCGGGACAGATCTGATTTGCCATGACACCCTTGGAAAAGTATCAACAAGACCTGCAGCGGGCGGACTTCAGCTACGACCAGGCCCAGGAATACGCTGTTCAGCAGCTGGATCGGCTCTATCATGATCTGGTGGACCGTTACGAAAATCGGCCGCGATCGCTATGGGCGCGGATTGCTCCCAGCGCCCGCACCCGTCAGAACGAGCCCTGTAAAGGCCTCTATTTTTGGGGTGGGGTAGGGCGTGGCAAGACCTATTTGGTGGATACCTTCTTCGAATGTGTGCCTTTTCGCGCCAAAATGCGCATTCACTTTCATCGCTTTATGCAGCGAGTGCACAACGACCTGAAAGCCCTGCAGGGGGAGAAAAACCCCTTGGATATCGTCGCAGAACAACTCAGCAAAGAGGCCCGAGTGCTGTGTTTTGATGAGTTTTTTGTCACCGATATCACCGATGCGATGATTTTGGGTGGCCTGATGGAAAAGCTGTTTGCCAGCGGGGTCACGTTGGTGGCGACATCCAATATCGTGCCGGATCAGCTCTACCGGGATGGTCTGCAGCGGGCGCGGTTTTTGCCAGCTATTGAATTGATCAACAAATACACCGACATCGTCAACGTCGACAGCGGCGTGGACTACCGCCTGCGTACCCTTGAGCAGGCAGAGATCTACCACAGCCCCCTGGACGAATCAGCGGAATCCAGTTTGCGCTCCAGCTTTGAATCTCTGGCACCGGAACCAGGGCACGAGAGGGAAGCCATTGAAATCAATGGTCGTGCCATCAAAACCCGTAGTGTGGCGGATGATGTGCTCTGGTGCGATTTCATGGCTTTATGTGACGGCCCCCGCAGTCAGAATGATTACATTGAGCTGGCCCGAATTTATCATGCGGTATTGATATCCAATGTGCCGGTGATGGGCAAGGCTCAGGATGACATGGCGCGGCGCTTTGTAAATATGGTGGATGAATTCTACGATCGTAACGTCAAGCTGATCATGTCTGGTGCGGCCCCCATCGACGGCTTGTACTCAGGGGGGCGGCTGGAGTTTGAATTTCAGCGTACCCGCAGTCGCCTGCTGGAGATGCAGAGCCGGGAGTATCTCGCCCGGCCCCACAAACCCTGATTTCAGGCTCATCTATATTATGGTGCGGGGCAAGGATGCTCCACGTTCACCTGATTCAGATCCTTCAAGACCTCTTTGGTCAGCACAACCTCGCTGCTGTTCAGATTCGTCATCAGCTGCTCCATCGACGTTGCCCCAATGATGTTGGAGGTCACGAATGGCTGTTGCGTCACAAACGCCAGGGACATTTGCACTGGATCGAGTCCATGCTTATCGGCCACCGCCATGTACTTCTCAGTGGCGGCAATGGCCTGCGGGTTGGTGTAGCGGGAAAACTGCTTGAACAGCGTCAGTCGGGCGTTATCAGGCCATTGATTATTAAGGTATTTCCCTGAGAGCATGCCAAATGCCAGTGGCGAATAGGCCAGCAGGCCAATGTCCTCCCGGTGCGACACCTCCGCCAATCCTATCTCGTAGGAACGATTTAGAAGGCTGTAAGGGTTTTGAATGGAAACTGGCCGCACCCAGTCGTTCACTTCCGCGTGATGCAAGAACTTCATGGCACCCCAGGGCGTCTCATTGGATAGCCCCACGTGGCGCACCTTGCCTGCTTTCACAAGGTCGTTCAGTACCTCGAGTGTTTCTTCTATAGGTGTGATGTTCTCGCTGTCTTGAAATTTGAACCCCAGGCGGCCGAAGAAGTTAGTGGTTCTGTCCGGCCAGTGAAGCTGGTACAGGTCAATATAATCGGTTTGCAGGCGCTTCAGGCTGCCGTTGATGGCTTCCTCAATACATTGCCGGTTAAAGCGGGTGCCGCCGTTGCGAATATGGGGTAGCCAGTCTCCCGGCCCAGTCACCTTTGTGGCCAGAACCACTTTTTCCCGATTGCCGCGAGCGTGAAGCCAATTTCCGATAATGGTCTCAGTGGAGCCGGAGGTTTCTGCAGCGGTGGGAACGGAGTACATTTCAGCGGTATCGATAAAGTTGACGCCGTAGTCCAGGGCGGCGTCTAATTGCTCAAAGGCCTCATCCTGAGTGTTTTGTTGCCCCCAGGTCATGGTGCCCAGGCAGATTTCGGTCACCTCTATATCGGTTCTGCCTAATCGTTTTTTGCGCATTATTTGAATCCTCTGTTGAGTTGTTGCCTACGGTGGGCATGCTTCAAAATCAAACAGTTATCGCGAGTGTTCAGTCGTAGCGATACTAGCGCGCCCTTATTCAATAAGAAAGCGCGTCCTGCCTCTGGCGAAGTTCAAAAATTCTGTTATAGTTCTCCACCCCGTTACTGTCGTAGCAACAAAGCCGATGAATTGCCCCTCACAGCACCATTGGCCGCACTGCTGAAAACAAAATGAATGCTCATCAAAACAGGGCGTTATCGAAACTGTCTCTAAAATGCTTGTAAAGCAGAGGCGGCTTGGGTAGTATTCGCGCTCTTTAAATGATGGGCAGACCTCGGATTAGAGTGTTCTAGGGCAGATTCAATGAAAACGTTTAGTGCAAAACCAGAATCGGTAGAGCGTGACTGGTACGTTGTGGATGCAACCGATAAGACTTTGGGCCGTCTGGCGACTGAAATCGCTCGACGCCTGCGTGGCAAACACAAGCCAGTTTATACTCCACACGTTGATACCGGCGATTATATCGTCGTGGTGAACGCGGAAAAAATCCGTGTAACCGGTAACAAGCGTACAAATAAAATGTACTATCGCCACACAGAATATCCAGGCGGAATCAAGGAAATCAGCTTCGATAAGCTGATGGACCGTAAGCCGACGATGGCGATCGAAGCCGCTGTGAAGGGCATGATGCCGCGTAACCCGCTGGGTCGCGCGATGTTGGGCAAGCTGAAAGTTTATGCTGGCTCCGAGCATCCTCATGCTGCACAGCAACCTAAAGAACTGGCACTGTAAGGGGCGGAATAGTGGATACTAATTACGGTACAGGCCGTCGTAAAACTGCAGCAGCTCGAGTATTTTTGAAAGCTGGTTCAGGCAATATCTCCATCAATGGTCGCGATCTGGATAAGTATTTTGGTCGTGAAACTGCTCGAATGGTTGTTCGTCAGCCACTAGAGTTGGTGGAAGCTACTGATAAATTTGATGTTTTTGTCACCGTTAAGGGTGGTGGCGGCAGCGGTCAAGCTGGCGCGATTCGTCACGGTATTACCCGCGCCCTGATGGAATATGATGAAACTCTGCGTGCTGCTCTGCGTAAAGCAGGCTTCGTAACCCGTGATGCTCGTGAAGTTGAGCGTAAGAAAGTGGGTCTGCGTAAAGCGCGTAAGCGTCCTCAATTCTCAAAACGTTAATATTTTTTACGTTTTGTGCAGTCAAAAGCGCCCGAAGTTATCTTCGGGCGCTTTTGCGTTCCTGATTCTAAGTTGCCGATCTGTCTAAAGCTTTCCTTGTATCTCCCTTGCAATTTCATTACTATTTGCGCGTTTAAAATTATGGTTAGGGGTTGGTGCGCCCATAAAAAGGCAGCTTGCTTCTTAATGTTATCGGGGAGAGAAACTGAATGAGTACTGAAGGCGTAAATGAGGGGCGGCGACGCTTCCTGATTGGAGCCACTTCAGCAGTAGGTGCAGTGGGTGCCGTTGGTGCTGCCGTACCTTTTGTGAAGTCCTGGAACCCCAGTGCCAAGGCGAAGAATGCCGGAGCACCTGTGGTCGCTGACATCAGCAAGCTGGAAGTGGGTCAGCGTATGACCGTTGAGTGGCGCGGCAAGCCAGTCTGGATTCTGCGTCGTTCCAAAGAGGCAATGGCCAGCCTCGATGCAGTGGAAGACAAGTTGCGCGATCCACAATCCGCCGAATCCAAGCAACCTGAATATGTATCCCCTGATACGCGCTCCCGTCAGGATCACAGTGATATTGTAGTGCTGGTAGGCCTGTGCACGCACTTGGGTTGTTCTCCTCTGTATCGCCCTGAGGTCGCCCCGGCTGACTTGGGTGCAGATTGGAAGGGCGGTTTCTTTTGCCCCTGTCATGGCTCCAAATTCGACTTCTCTGGCCGAGTATTCAAGGCGGTACCCGCACCTCTTAACCTGGAAGTGCCACCTTACTACTACATGAGTGACACTCTGATTAAAATCGGTGAAGACGGGGAGGCTGCCTGATGAGTATGTTTAATAGCGTAATGGGCTGGGTTGACGCCCGCTTCCCTGCGACCAAAATGTTCGAAGATCATATGAGCAAATACTATGCTCCTAAGAACTTTAACATGTGGTATTTCTTCGGCTCGCTGGCCATGCTGGTGCTGGTTAACCAGCTGCTGACCGGCATCTGGCTGACCATGCTGTATAATCCTTCCGGCGAAGGCGCCTTTGCTTCTGTCGAATTGAATATGATGCGTGACGTAGACTATGGCTGGTTGCTGCGTTACCTGCACTCCACAGGCGCGTCCGCCTTCTTCGTAGTGGTCTATCTGCACATGTTCCGAGGCATGATGTACGGTTCATACCGTGCGCCAAGGGAGCTGGTGTGGATCTTTGGTATGACCATCTATCTGGCGCTGATGGCTGAAGGTTTCATGGGCTATCTGCTGCCTTGGGGGCAGATGTCCTACTGGGGTGCCCAGGTAATCATCTCCCTGTTTGGTGCCATCCCTGTGGTGGGTGACGCTCTTACCGAGTGGATTCGGGGCGACTTCCTGATTTCTGGCATTACCCTGAACCGATTCTTCGCACTTCACGTAGTGGCACTGCCTATCGTGATCCTGGCGTTGGTCGTTCTACATATTATTGCTCTGCATGAAGTGGGTTCCAACAACCCAGACGGCATCGAAATCAAAAAGCTGAAAGACGAAAACGGCGTACCTCTGGACGGCATCCCTTTCCACCCTTACTACAGTGTGCATGATCTGGTGGGTGTGGTTGTGTTCCTGTTTGTGTTCCTGACTGTGGTGTTCTTCTTCCCGGATGGCGGCGGCTATTTCCTTGAAAAGCCCAACTTCGAGCCAGCAAACCCCTTGAAGACGCCGGATCATATTGCCCCGGTATGGTATTTCACGCCGTTCTACGCAATCTTGCGAGCCATTCCTGATAAGTTGCTGGGGGTAGTAGCAATGGGTGCGTCGATCGCGGTGCTGTTTGTGTTGCCCTGGCTGGATCGCAGCCCTGTTAAGTCCATCCGCTACAAGGGTTGGATCAGCAAAGTAATGCTGGCGCTGTTCGTAGTGTTCTTTGTGCTGCTGGGCGTGTGTGGTGTTAAAGCGCCGGACGTTCACGTTGAGTTCCTGCCCTTTGAGATGACATATCGAGTTTTGGGTCAGATCGGTACGGCATTCTATTTTGCATACTTCATATTGATGCCGTTCTGGACAACCAAAGAAACCTGCAAACCCGTTCCTGAGCGCGTAAGGATGGCACACTGATGAATAAGTTTATCTCTGTACTAGTATTGCTGTGTTTACCGGTGCTGGCTCAGGCGGCCGGCGGTGGCCACAATGAGTATCTTGTGCATGCGCCAATCAATATGGATGACAAAGTGTCATTGCAGCGCGGTGCACAGATTTTCGTGAACAACTGCATGGGTTGTCATTCTGCCCAGTATATGCGGTATGAGCGGGTATCAACGGATCTGGACATCCCTGCACAGATCATGAAAGATAATCTGATGTTCACCACGGATAAAATTGGTGAGACCATGCTGTCTGCTATTCCGGGTGACCTGGCCAAGAAGTGGTTCGGTACAAACCCGCCTGATCTGACGCTGGTAGCCCGTATTCGTGGTGCTGATTGGGTTTATTCCTACCTCACTAACTTCTATCCCGATGACTCCCGCCCCTGGGGCGTTAACAACCACATCTTCCCCGATGTGGGTATGCCGCATGTGCTGTCCAATATGGAAGCGGAGTTGGGCGAAGATAAGTTTGAAGAGGCAATGGCCGACCTGACCAACTACATGGTCTACATGTCTGAACCTGTTCGAGCTGAGCGTGAGCGGATTGGCGTTTACGTTCTGATTTTCCTGGTGATTCTCTTTATCCCGGTATACTTCCTGAACAGGGAATACTGGAAAGATATTCACTAATCAGGGATGGGATTGGCGTGGGGCGGTTGGCTATCAGGTAGCTTCCGCCCCTTCGCCGTTTATGTTGCAGCCTGTTTGCAACTCACAATTTTGAATACTGCGCTGGAGTGAAATTACATGGGTGTCATTGCTAAACGTTCTTCGATGACTTTTTTCTCCGATGGTAATGATCATTACAGTCACCGAGTCCGCATTGTGTTGGCGGAAAAAGGGGTGGCGGTTGATGTGCTGGATGTGGATCCCGCCGAGAAACCTGAAGATTTAGCAACATTGAATCCATACAACGAGCTGCCCACATTGGTGGATCGCGAGCTTACCTTGTATGAGCCCAACATCATGATGGAATACTTGGATGAGCGTTTTCCTCATCCGCCGCTGTTGCCGGTTTACCCTGTGGAGCGTGCACGCAGTCGTTTGTTGATGCATCGTATTCATCGAGACTGGTGTGAAGCGGTTGACGCGCTAATGAATGGAACTGATAAGGAAGCGGTCTTAACCAAGTACCGTAAGGATTTTGGGGAAAACCTGGTAGCCATTGATGGTATTTTCTCGGAAAAGCCATTTTTCATGAGTGACGATTTCACTCTGGTGGACTGTGTGGTTGCTCCAATTTTGTGGCGTTTGCCCGCCATGGGTATTGAGCTGCAGAAGTCCAAGTGTGGCAATTTGCTTTCTTATGCCGATCGCTTGTTCGCCCGTGAATCGTTCCAGGCCAGCTTGTCTGATGCCGAACGTGAATTGCGCCTCTAGAATAAATACCTTCCGCCTCCGGCATGGCCGGAGGCAATCCCTGCGAGAGTGTTGATGACCCCCAGCCGCCCTTATTTTATTCGTGCAGTCTATGAGTGGATATTGGACAACCAGTTGACTCCTTATTTGCTGGTTAACGCTTCCTATCCCTTGGTTCAAGTGCCGAATGAATTTGTGAGTGAAGGCAAAATTATTCTTAACCTTACACCATCAGCCATTCGCAATTTGCACATGGGTAATGATGAGGTGGAATTTTCTGCCCGATTTGGCGGTAAAGCCCGCAGCTTGCACGTGCCGGTGGGCTCGATTCTTGCCATCTACGCCAAGGAAAATGGCAAGGGTATGTTCTTTGATGAGGATGAGATTCCGCCGCCGGATGGAGCGGGAGGGGAGGATGAAGCCCCAACGAAGCCCTCCGGTAAGCCATCTTTGAAGGTGGTTAAATAGTTTTAATAGGTCTCAGTGCCGAAAATCTGCTGGTCGATTAGATCGCACAGCACATGGATGATGGTCATGTGGCTTTCTTGCACCCTGGGGGTGGATTCGGATGGCACCCGAATTTCAATATCATCGCTTAGCATCAAGCGAGCACAGTCTCCTCCGTCCTTTCCGGTGAGCGCGATCACTTGCATGGCTCTGTCATGGGCTGCCTGCACAGCCTGGACGATGCTGGCTGAATTTCCGCTGCTGCTGATCACCAACAGTATGTCTCCTTCGTGTCCGATCGCGCGAATTTGCTTGGAGAATATTTCGTTGTAGCTGTAGTCGTTGGAAATGGAGGTGATCGTGGATGAATCGGTGGAGAGGGCTATAGCTGGCAGTGCGGGCCGTTCCCGTTCGAATCGATTCAGCATTTTGCTTGATAGTTGCTGTGCGATGTTTGCTGACCCGCCATTGCCGCAAGTGAGGATTTTTCGATCGCTAAGCAGGCACTGAACCATGAGTTCGCTGGCGCTGGCGATGGTCGCTGGCAGCTCTTCCTGGCATCGATGCAGGGTCACCAGGTGATCGTCGAATATGTCAGTAACGCGATCATGCAAATTCATGGTTGGATCCTTGTTCGGCGAGCAATTTAGGTTTGCCATTATAGGGTAATTTTCCACACATTCCGATTCAGTAGAATGCAGAAGGTACCCACTGTACTTGCGGTTGGTTATCCAGCTCTCCGCTGATGCCAACTACATCAAAACGGCAGGGCGGCCAGCGATCGCCGAAATGCTGCTGCAGGAAGTAGCTTGCAGTGCGAATCAGCTTGCGTTGTTTTGAGGGTGTGACGGTATCCAATGGGCTGCCGTGACGGGTTTCTGCCCGGTATCGGACTTCAACAAACACCAGCATCTCCCCATCCTTCATGATCAGGTCGATTTCCCCGGTTTTGCATTGGAAATTGCTTTCGCAAAAGCCAAGTCCGTGGCGAGCGAGGTACTCTTTGGCAAGCTCCTCAGCCTGGTTGCCCGCCTGCTTGCGGGCGGTTAATGGTTTGCCGGTTGTTGAGTTCATGAAGCCCTTTTGGGGTGTTGGAGCTGTTCTTGAGGTCGCTTTCGCTGATTTTTGGGATTAGAGTCGGGCGGCCGCCTTTCATCACTGCCCAGCTTAGTTCTCTGTGGACTTTGTTGTCGATGCCTATGCTCAGGTTTCCGGTGGCACCAAACAGTCCGGCATCAGGTATTTGTGTTAGAAGTTGTAGCCTGGATTGTAATCGGTATGCGTCCACGCCCATAGCGTTCAAACGAAAGTAGCGGTGATCCGCTTTTGGCCAGGCCTTCATAAGGGCTTTTTGTATTGCGTCGGGCTTTTCCAGCAGCCAAGGTATATCGCAAAATTCGATGCCGTTAAGATCACGATCAGCCTTTGGGTCGGTTTTACCGCTGTAAATTTGTGAGCCTGCCAGCACAGGAATCTCTTCGGCATAGTAAAAGTCCAGCAGCGGTCGGATCTGGCGGGCCTGTTCTGGTGTTGATATCAAGTAGATAAAGTCTATGTCCTGGCGTCGTCTGGGGTGGAATTCGATGGGCTTCCCCAGGATTCCTTTTAGCTGTTGGGCCCGCAGCTCACTGTGCTGAACCAGCAGCATTTCCTTGATTGCACCCGCCATTTTGCTTTGGTCGTCGAAGCTGGTAGCGCTGGTGACTTCTCGCTTGTCGGCCTGCCATTGCTGTGCGAATTCCAGGTAGGCTCGTTCCCACCAGGGGTTGTTTTGGAACATAACAGCGGCTTGCTGATATTGCTTTTGCAGTGCATGGGCGGCTAGCTGGCCGGCGTCGTCTTCCGGTGACAGTCCAAACTGATAAAGATTGGCAGGTGATTCAAACTGGCCTTGCTCCTTGTTCAGTGCGATGGTGGTTACCGGCAGCATGGTGGTGCTGGTGAGCAGTGCGCGCAGGTTTTCCTTCTGGAGAGGGCCGATGATGATTTCGGCGCCCTCGGTTACAGCTTGGTCGTAAGTCTGCTGAAAGAGAGTGGTGTTGCTGGTGTCGTACACTTTTATGGTGGGGCCACCTTCGGCTGCATTTGTTTGCGTTGCATAATGAGCGCTCATAAAGCCGTTGAGAATGGCTTGGGCGGCTGCTTTGTATTTGCCTTGCATGGGCAGTAAGAGGGCAATTTGCTTGGGCTGGTTTTCACTCAGCTCGCGGACAATTCGCAGTGCTTCGGGCAGTTGAGCAACGGCTGGATGGCCGGGAAAGCGTTGTTGCCAGTTATCGAGTTGTTTCAATTGCTGATCCAGGTTGTCTTGCAAGCCTTTGTAGATCCAGGCCAGCTCCAGCCAACCTTGAATCTCCGGCACAGCCACTGTGGAGGAAAGTTGTTGTAGCGTATCGTTTGGAATGGCGATCAGGTCGCCCCAGATTCGTTGGTGGTTAGTGGTGCTGGCCTCGTCAGATAGCATCGGGGCAACAAAGATCCGCTCCCGGGCGGCGGACAAATAATTGCCGTTAAACTCCCATACAGTGGCGCGCTTCAAGCTGATCTCGTTCAGGCGCTCAGCACTCAGCTCGTTGGCGGCAGTAAGCAGCCCCATACGGTCTGTGGTCAACAGCTCTTCTGCTTGTAATGGCTCGCCCTGAGCCAAGTAAATGTCGGCAAGAGTCAGCACCAAGGCGGCACGGGTGTCGTTGTCGAGGGTAATCACGTTGACGGATTCCAGCAAGCGCTGGGCTTCACCTGGTTTTTCCTGCTCTAGCAGCAGTTGTGCTGCCTGAATCAACAGCCGCTCTGATTCCGGGCTAGGTGCAGACTGAGCGCGTTCGATGAGGCTTGCGATAACGCTGGCGGGCGTTGTGTCCACTTGAGGGGTGCTTGCACCTGGATCGCCCGGTTGCTGGCACGCGGCAAGAGTTAAGCTCATGAGCAGTGCTGCAAGTATGGTAAGCTTGGTGCGATTCTGTAACTTCATCTGGGTATCAGGCCTGCGCTTTTATGACGACTGGAATATTGTACATTGTGGCAACACCGATCGGTAATCTCAATGATATCACGTTGCGTGCTATTGAGGTGTTAAAGCAGGTTGATGTAATAGCCGCCGAGGACACTCGTCACAGCAAGAAGTTGCTGGATCATTATGGCATCGACACCCGTTTGATGGCGGTGCATGATCATAATGAGCAGGATCGCATTGAAGTGTTGATGCAGTTTTTGCAGGATGGTAAATCCGTAGCCTTGATTTCGGATGCGGGAACGCCTTTGATCAGTGATCCAGGCTTTCGGATTGTGCGAGCAATGCAGAAAGTTGGTTTGGGGGTGGTGTCTATCCCTGGCCCTTGTGCTGCGGTAGCGGCACTGTCCATTGCCGGCTTGCCTACAGATCGTTTTCTGTTTGTGGGATTTCTGCCGCCGAAACAGCAGGCTCGTCGCTCAGCGTTGGAGAAGGTGTTGACCGAGTCAGCGACGCTGGTGTTTTATGAGTCGCCAAAGCGTATAGCTGATTGCGTAGCTGATGTGATTGAGGTGATGGGGGCAGAGCGAGTAATTTCGGTGGCTAAGGAAATCACAAAAGCGTTCGAGACCGTTAAGACAGGGGCCGCTGCGGAAGTATTGGATTGGTTGCTGGAGGATGATCATCACCGTCGTGGTGAGTTTGTACTGCTGGTGCAGGGCGCGGAAACAGAAGCGCCCGGAGACACGGTTGTGGAGCCGTCGGCATTGCGTGCAGTTCAGCTTGCCAATGAATATATGCCCATGAAAAAAGCCTGCGCACTCGTATCCGGGTTAACCGGTGTGCCGAAAAACGCGCTCTATGAAGCAGCATTGCTACAAAACAAAGGTTGATTCCTTAAGCTTTTAGGGTTAATTTCCCATGCTGAAGTCAGCCAGACAGTCGCTCTTTTTGTATTCGTACAGAAAGGGAGGAAAGTCCGGGCTCCATAGGGTACGGTGCCAGGTAACGCCTGGGCGGCGCGAGCCGACGGAAAGTGCAGCAGAAAATATACCGCCTAAGCCAGCTTGCTGGCCGGTAAGGTTGAAATGGTGCGGTAAGAGCGCACCGCACGACTGGTAACAGTTCGTGGCGATGGTAAACCCCACCTGGAGCAAGACCAAATAGGAATCCATTGGCGTGACCCGCGCTGGATTCGGGTAGGTTGCTAGAGGCGTGTGGTGACATGCGTCCCAGAGGAATGACTGTCCAAGACAGAACCCGGCTTATCGGCTGACTTTAATTTTTCTACACCAGCAGCGTGCTTGCGCGTTGCTGGTTCTCTTCTCAAGCAAAGCACCCATCGGTGCTGTTCTAAAGACATCCTGTTTATATCGCTAAATATTATCTCCGCCTAGAAGTGGCATTAACTACCCTTTCTATCCTCCTGTTTTGTATTGTTTTTTTGTGCGTCAATTCCCCGTCATTCTGTGATCTTGTGCTCGTAAGTCATTGTTTTTCCGTAGCAAATTCACATTTTGCCGCCGGTTTTCGGCTTGACAATAGAGCGTGCCGCTCCCTATAGTGTGCATTAGGTGTCACAAAGTGGTTTTTTGTGGGTTTTGGTGGGAAGAAGTGGGATAAGTGGTCGAGTCATTAGGCCACAACTTGATGGGTAAAAAAAGCCGAATCGGGCTCGGAAGGGTTGATCGGCCACATAAATAGGTAACCAAGTGTTTAGAGGACCCAGCGCGCTCAGTCTCGATGCGAAAGGACGGATGGTAATGCCCAGCCGTTTTCGCGATGCGCTGTCCGAGAGTTGTGAAGGCAAAATGATTGTTACCCTGGACTTTGAGGGTCACTGCCTCACCATGCACCCCCTGCCTGACTGGCAGGAAATTGAACAGAAGCTGTTGGCCATGCCGTCCCTGAACCCTGCAACCCGTCGCCTGCAGCGTATGCTGCTGGGTTATGCCACTGAAGTGGAAATGGACAGTAATGGCCGTGTCAGTCTGCCCCCCCTGCTGAGAGAAAAAGTGAAACTGGATAAAAAAGTCATGCTGGTGGGTATGGGTAAAAAGCTGGAGATCTGGCCGGAAGACGCTTGGTCAGAAAGCTTCCAGCAATGGATGGATGAAGGCCCGGTCAGGGCGGAAGAGCTTCCCGAATCTGTACAAAATCTGGTGTTGTGATGAATACGCCAGATTTCAAACACGAAACCGTACTACTCAACGAAGCGGTGGATGCACTGGTGGTGAGCGAGGCAGGTGTTTACGTAGATGGCACATTCGGGCGCGGCGGACACAGTCGCCTGGCGTTGCAGCGTCTATCGCCCGCAGGCAGACTCATCGCTATCGATAAAGATCCTCAGGCATTGGCCGCCGCGCAGGAGCTCGCGCAAGCTGATCAGCGTTTCTCTGTTATTCATGATTCTTTTGCAAACATCGCCACCCATATGGAAGAGCAGAACTTGTCTGGTCAAGTGGATGGAGTGTTGTTGGATTTGGGAGTGTCGTCACCACAGCTGGATGATGCCAGTCGTGGTTTCAGCTTTATGTCCGATGGCCCTTTGGACATGAGGATGAATAATCAATCTGGTCAGACCGCTGCGGAGTGGTTGAACCGAGCAGATGTGGATGATATTGCCGTTGTGCTGAAAGAGTACGGTGAAGAGCGATACGCCAGGCGCATTGCTCGGGCTATTGTAGAGGTCCGTCAGAACAAGCCGTTCGCAACTACATCTGATCTGGTTTCAGTGATTGAAAAAGCTAACCCTTCCCGAGAAAAAGGCAAGCATCCAGCGACCCGATCGTTCCAGGCAATTCGTATTTTTATCAATCGTGAGTTGGATGACCTGGCAGATGTGTTGCAGCAAAGTCTGCAGGTGCTAAAACCAGGCGGTCGACTGGTTGTAATCAGCTTCCATTCGCTGGAAGACCGTATGGTAAAACAATTCATCCAGCGTAAGGAAAAAGGCGAGCCTCTGCCGCGCCATTTGCCGATCAGAGAAGAAATGATCAAGCGCGAAATGCGTAGCTTGGGTAAGGCAATCAAAGCATCGGATGAAGAGGTGCGGCGTAATGCGCGTTCCCGTAGCGCTATTATGCGCGTCGCGGAGAAGGCCTTATGAGTATGGTGCTGGCTGCTTCAACCCGATCCTGGATGTTTGTGATTGTTGCATTGGTTCTGGTGATGGGTTCCTGTTTGGCGGTGATTTACTCAAGTTTTGAAACCCGCCGCCTGGTTGCCACCCACCAAAGATTGCAGCTGGATAACAACGCCATGCAAGTCGAATGGGGCCAGTTGTTGTTGGAACAAAGTACATGGGGATCCTATAACCGAGTTGAGCAGCTGGCTGGTGCAAAACTGAAAATGAGAGTTCCGTCTCCCAATGAAATTGTGATGGTGGAGCCATGAGCGGATCAGCGCAGCAACCTAATTTTGCATGGCGTTACTTCGTAGTGCTGGCTGTGTTTGGTTTGTTAGCCGTTATCGTGTCGGGTCGGCTGATATATCTGCAGATAGAGTCCCAGGCATTCCTGCAGGATCAGGGAGATCGTCGTGTTATTCGGGTAGAAAATATTCCAGCTTATCGTGGCTTGATACAGGACAGAAATGGCGAGCCGCTGGCGGTTAGTACGCCAGTCAAAACGTTGTGGGCCAATCCTCAGGAGTTGATTGACGCGCAGTATGCTTGGAGTTTTCTGGCGAATAAAACCGGTGTAAGCGAATCCAGTCTGCGGGATCGCATATTACGTAATCAGGATAAGCAATTTATTTATCTGCGCCGCCACATGAACCCGGCGAAAGCCGAGGAAATACTGGAAATGAATATTTCTGGCGTGTATGGCATCGAGGAGCATCGCCGCTATTATCCGGCAGGTGAGGTGACCAGTCATTTGGTTGGATTTACCAATATTGATGAGCTGGGCCAGGAAGGGATTGAGCTTTCCTTTGAGGAGTTTTTGAAAGGCGCGGAAGGCAAAAAACGGGTCATCAAAGACTTGCGCCGACGCATTATCAAGGATGTCGGGTTGATCGAGCCTGCTGCTCCTGGCACTGACGTGACGCTGAGTATTGATTTGCGTGCCCAGTATCTTGCTTATCGAGAATTGTTGTCGGCAGTGACTGAATACAAAGCAAGTTCTGGCAGTGCAGTGGCTATTGATATTAAAACTGGTGAGGTGTTGGCGTTAGTAAATCAGCCTTCATATAACCCCAACAATCGCGGCCGTAAGGATGTTCCAAACTTTAGAAATCGCGCCGTAACGGATGTGTTTGAACCAGGCTCAACCGTAAAGCCGTTTACTGTGGCGGCAGCCTTAGACAGTGGAAAGTGGAAGGCCTACAGCAAGGTCGATACCTCTCCCGGATATCTGCGAATTGGTAGTAAATCCATTCGTGATATGAGTAATTACGGCGTCATTGATCTGGGCAAAATTATTTCTAAATCCAGCAACGTGGGAGCCAGTAAATTGGCTCTGTCGTTGGACGACAATTATTTGAGTTCATTCTTTCGCAAGGCGGGGCTCGGTCAGGCGACTGGCGTTGGGTTTCCGGGTGAGAGCGTTGGAATGCTGCCAGCCAAACAAAAGTGGCGGCAGATTGAGGTTGCTACATTGTCTTACGGTTACGGGTTGTCTGTAACAGCTCTGCAGTTGGCTCAGGCCTATGCAATCCTCGGTTCTGGTGGAATAAAGCGCCAGGTAAGTCTTTTGAAGGTAAATGGCGATGTTCCGGGTGAGCGCGTCATGGATGAAACCATAGCACGTCAAGTAGTTAACATGATGGAAGGTGTGGTGGATGTAAAAGGAACCGCAAAAAAAGCCCGTGTGCCAGGCTATCGAGTCGCTGGCAAGACGGGAACAGTGCATAAAGTAGCGGCTTCAGGCTATCAAGATCATCGTTATATCGCACTGTTTGCCGGGGTTGCGCCGGTTGAAGATCCGGCAATTGCTTTGGTGGTTGTCATTGATGATCCCAAGGGCGACATGTATTACGGCGGGCAGGTCGCTGCTCCGGTGTTCTCCCGTGTGATGGCGGGGTTGTTGCGAGTTAAGAATATTCCACCGGATCGGGCAGTGGAAACCTATGTGGGTCTGTCTAAAGATGTGGCGCCCGACTCATGAAGAGCGAAACCAGAGTGGTGCGAGATCTTCAAGGTATCGTTCCATTTTTATCAATAAGAGATGATTGGAAAAATACAGTGGTGACAGGGTTGGCGGTTGACAGTCGTAAAGTGCAGGCAGGCAATTGTTTTATTGCCTACCCTGGCCACGGTAGTGATGGTCGGAACTTTCTGCGTGCTGCTTTCTCTGCCGGAGCGAGCAGTGCGCTAGTCGACGCTGAGGGCTTTGCTATTGATCCGTCGATCGAGCGGCCTGTGATTCCAGTTGATGCATTGCGTTCGCGCTTGGGCCTGATCGCGGCAAATTTTTATGGTGATCCCAGTAGCCAGTTGAAGCTTTTGGCGATAACCGGTACCAACGGAAAAACCAGCGTCAGCCAATTGGTTGCACAGGCACTGGATTACCTTGGTAAGCGTTGCGGCGTAATTGGTACATTAGGGAATGGCTTGGTTGGTAAGCTTGAGCTGACGACAAATACCACTCCTGATGTGGTTGAGTGCAATCGGCTGCTAGCGGAAATGCTTGTTCAGGGTGCAGAGGTTGTTGCGATGGAAGCCTCCTCTCATGGTTTGATTCAAGGGCGCATTGATGGGCTTCATGTCCATACAGCGTTAGTAACCAATATCAGTCGCGATCACCTTGATTATCACGGCACCATGGAGGCCTATGCAGAGGCTAAGGCGTTGCTGGCTTGTCATGTGGGTTTGAAAAATCTGGTTCTAAATCTGGATGATGAACGCGTGGCTGCCATGCGTTCGGTTGCTGCACCCGACACCCGAATATGGTCGTTCTCATTGGATGATTCGAAGGCTGCAACGGTAAAAGCCACCAATGTTGTTTACGGCAAGCAGGGCGTAGATATTTACGTTGAGCATGAAGGGCAGTCAACGGTTGTTCGCAGTAACCTCATAGGTGAGTTTAATAGTTCAAATTTGCTGGCTTCGCTCACTCTGATGTTGTCTGCTGGAGTGGAGCTGCGCTTGGCTGCAGACGCACTTAGTCATTGCAAACCTGTGATAGGACGTATGCAGCGTATATCGTTTGAAGCAGATCAACCAATGGTGATTGTTGATTTTGCACATACGCCAGACGCTCTGGAAAAAGCGTTGATTGCCTTGCGTAAGCATACTCAGGGTCGGATCTGGTGTGTATTTGGGTGTGGTGGCGATCGTGATGCGGGTAAACGTCCACTGATGGCTGCAGTCGCTGCTGAATTGGCGGACAAGGTTATCCTGACAGCGGATAATCCACGCAGTGAAAAATTGAGCACCATCCTTAGCGATATGGTGAAGGGTCTTCCGCCTCAAGTGGCATTTCAGATCGTTGATGATCGTGCTGACGCGGTTGCTGAAGCAATACTCAATGCTGCAGTGGGCGATGTGGTTTTGGTGGCAGGTAAAGGTCACGAGGACTACCAAGAGATACAGGGCGTAAAGTACGCATATAGTGATGTTCAGCAATGCAGGCTCGCACTACATAGACGTTCAGATGTTTGTCGCAAGGGGGAAAGTTAATATGTTTCTTTCCTGTCTGGCGGAGGTCATCGGTGCGGAGTTAGTGGGAGATGACGCACAGTTTAGTCAAGTGTCCACCGATTCTCGCTCAATCTGTCCGGGTGATTTTTTCGTTGCGCTGCAAGGTGAGAACTTTGACGGCCATCAGTACCTTGAAAAAGCAGCCAACGCCGGTGCTATAGGCGCTTTGGTTTCAGTACAAAGTGATTTAAATATCCCGCAAATTGTCGTGGCAGATACAAGGATCGGCCTGGGCAGATTGTCGCAAGCATGGTTGGATCAGTTCTCGCCACGCAAGGTTGCGATAACCGGTAGCTGCGGAAAAACAACAGTAAAAGAAATGGTGGCATCTATATTGTCGCAAGTGGCCCCGACATTATCCACCAAAGGTAATTTTAATAACGATATAGGCGTTCCTCTCACCTTATGTCGTCTGAAGCAAGAGCACAAATTTGCTGTGATTGAAATGGGAGCCAATCATGTTGGTGAGATCGGTTATGTTGCTGATTTGGTGAAGCCTCATGTTGCGTTAGTTAATAATGTTGGCACTGCGCACCTGGAAGGTTTTGGCTCAATAGAAAATATCGCTAGAGCCAAAGCTGAGATCTACAAATCGCTGGCTCCAAATGGGGTTGCGGTAGTGAATCTTGATGATGATTTTGCTGAGTTCTTCATGGGCCAGACAAAGCATTGCCAGCGTTTGACTTTCTCCGTTGATAATCCAGCAGCAGATGTTCGTTTGCTTTCTGCTTCGGTAAATCATTCAGGCCAGTATCGGTTTGATGTGGCTGTTCAGAGTGATGTGGTTGCATTTGATCTTCCGCTAATCGGATTTCATAACGTAACTAATGCGCTGGCGGCAATTGCAATGACTCATGCCTTGGGTTGTACGGCTGAGCAGATGGCCGCTGGCTTGGCAGTGTTAAGAGCGGTTCCAGGCCGTTTGCGGTTGGTTGGCGAGCTTGCTGATCTGTGCGTAATTGATGATACCTATAATGCCAATCCTGAATCCATGCGCTCTGCAATTGATGTCCTCGCCAGTATGGAAAATGATACCTGTCTGGTGCTGGGGGCTATGGCAGAGCTGGGATCTGATTCCGATGCTTTGCATCGAGAAGTGGGAGCCTACGCAGCGCAACGTGGTATCAAAACAATATATGGAGTGGGCGACCAAGCGGCGCTGTATAAAGATGGTTATCTGGCAAGCTCTGGAGCCGGCGCATTTGTGGTGGCAGATGATCATCAGGCCTTAGCAGAAGCTTTGCTTGCAGATCAACGAAATAAAACAATTCTGATTAAGGGCTCGAGAAGCTCTGCTATGGAAAAGGTAATTGAACACATGATCCAATGTCAGGAACCCAAGGGGAGTACTAACTGATGCTGCTCTTGTTGGCTGAATATTTACAGCAGTATGCGTCCGTTTTTAACGTTTTTCAGTATCTGACGTTTCGTGGGATTCTTGGCGTTTTAACAGCTCTTTCCATTGCATTTATTGTTGGGCCGAGGATGATTGAGCGGCTGAGCTATCATCAGATCGGTCAATCTGTTCGCAGTGATGGGCCTCAGAGCCACCTCAGCAAGGCAGGCACACCTACGATGGGTGGGGCTTTGATTCTAGTTGCTATTTTTGTCAGTACTTTGCTGTGGTCAGATCTCAACAATCGTTATGTGTGGGTTGTATTGGGAGTGACCTTGGTGTTTGGCGCAGTAGGTTGGGTGGATGATTATCGCAAAGTAGTGCAGCGAAACTCTAAAGGGTTGCCAGCCAGGTGGAAATACTTCTGGCAGTCTGTTGGAGGATTGGGTGCGGCACTTTTTTTATATTTTACGGTGCCAGAGTGCGTTGAATCAGACGCTATGAATTGTAGTGTTATGGAAACCAAGCTACTGGTTCCATTCTTTAAGAATGTTGCACTGGATATGGGCTGGTTCTATATCGTGCTTACTTATTTTGTCATTGTTGGTACTTCCAATGCAGTCAATCTCACAGACGGCTTGGATGGGTTGGCAATTATGCCCACAGTGTTGGTAGGTGGTGCCTTGGGTGTGTTTGCCTATGTAAGTGGGCATTCGGGCTTCTCTGGATATCTGGGATTTCCCTATATAAAGGGTGCTGGTGAAATGATCGTGGTATGCGGGTCATTGGTCGGCGCGGGTTTGGGGTTCTTGTGGTTTAACACCTATCCGGCACAGGTATTTATGGGTGATGTTGGAGCATTGGCGTTGGGCGCTATTTTGGGAGTGATTGCTGTCATTACCCGACAAGAGATCGTACTGTTTATCATGGGCGGTGTGTTCGTGATGGAAACAGTGTCAGTGATTCTTCAAGTGGCGTCATACAAGCTGACGGGGCGACGTATATTCAGAATGGCACCTATTCACCATCATTTTGAATTAAAAGGTTGGGCAGAACCAAAAGTCATTGTCCGATTTTGGATTATTACAGTCATTTTGGTGTTGATCGGACTATCGACACTGAAGTTGCGATAGCGCAATAGAAGATAAGGAAGAGCAGCGTGGCGAAATTGAAAGCAAAGCATGTAGTGATTGGCCTGGGCAAGTCCGGGCTTTCCTGCGTGCGTTTTCTAAAGCGTCTGGGCTGCGACGTCGTTGTAATAGATACGCGCACACAGCCTCCAGGTAAAGACCAGCTGAAGTGCGAGTTTTCAGATGTGGAGTTATACACCGGAGAACTTGATCAGTTTGATCTGACCAAGGCGCAGGAGCTAGTAATCAGTCCGGGCATATCCATTAGGACACCTGCCATAGCTAAAGCAATTGCCGCTGGTGTCCCATATTCTGGTGATGTGGAGTTGTTTGCTAAGTCGGTGGATGCGCCTGTTATTGCGATTACCGGCTCCAACGGAAAAAGCACAGTAGTGACGATGGTTGGCAAGGCGCTGGAAGCTCTTGGTTACAGCGTCTGTGTTGCTGGCAATATCGGTGTGCCTGTTCTGGATGTCCTGACTGAAGTTGAGAACGTTGATGTCTGGGTGTTGGAGTTGTCGAGTTTCCAGCTGGAGACTACTCATAGTTTGCGTTCGAAAATTGCGGTCAATCTGAATGTCACTGAAGACCATATGGATCGTTACGATTCGTTGGACGATTATGCGATGGCCAAACAGCGAATATATGAGGGTTGTGAGGCTGCGGTCTATTGGTTGAAGGATCATCGATCCAAACCAATTCAAGGTGTGCGTACTTTGCTGCCATTTGGTGGCGATACGAAAGCCCACGGGCGATTTTATGTGAGCGAAGATGACAGCGCAGTGATGGATGGGCAGCGTCGGGTGGTTGGCGTTGACGAGTTGCATATCAAGGGCGCGCATAACCTTCTGAATGTGGCAGCATGTCTGACCATTGTGGCCGAGTTTTCTAAGCAGGATTATCGCAATGCTCTGGTGGCGATCAGGGCTTTTCCTGGATTGCCTCACCGTTGTCAGTGGGTAGGCAGTGTGAGTGGGGCGAGCTGGTTTAATGACTCGAAGGGAACCAATGTTGGCTCTACTGTGGCGGCTATCAAAGGGCTGAGCGATGGCGCGAAAGGTCGCTTAATGTTGATTGCTGGTGGTGATGCTAAGGGCGCTGATTTTACTGAGTTGAAAAGCGCGTTAGAGGGGCGTGTTACCAAAGCAGTGTTGTTTGGGCGTGATGCAAAAATACTCGCTGATGCTTTGCAAGGTGTTGCTGCTCTGAGCATTGTGGAAACAATGCAGCAGGCTGTGGAGATGCTGAAGGGCGAAGTTAAAGACGGTGATGTTGTGTTGTTTTCACCCGCATGCGCTTCATTTGATCAGTTTAAGAATTACGAAGATCGTGGTCGTCAGTTTGTCGCTGCAGTGTGCGCTGAGGAGGGAGCATGATCCTGTCTGATTCGCTAGCAACGCAATCGAATATATTGTCACCTCGGCAATGGCTGATGTTGCTTGCTTCGATGCTGATGTGTATTGGTTTAGTGCTTGTGGCTTCAGCCTCTATGGATATGGCATCTCTTAATTACGGTTCGCCTTTCTTTTTTGTGCAGCGTCACGGAGTCTATTTGGCTGCGGGTATCGTGGTAGGTTGTTTGGTTTACCAGATTCCATTAGCGGTATGGGAGCGTAGCAGTGGAGCGCTTTTGATAGTGGCGTATTTGCTGCTTGCCTTGGTGTTGTTGCCGGGTATTGGCCGCACTGTAAATGGTAGTACTCGCTGGATTCAAATGGGTCCGGTGAATATTCAGGTTTCCGAAATTGTTAAAGTGTGTGCATTGATGTATGTGTCAGGATACTTGGTGCGTCGTGTTGAGGAGGTTCGCAGTACCTTGTGGGGCTTTTTGAAACCGGTCATGGTGCTGTCGGTCATGGTTCTATTGTTATTAAAACAGCCAGACTTCGGTGCGGTTGTGGTGATAATGACATCTGTGTTTGCGATGCTTTTTCTAGCCGGGGTGAAAGTTTCTCACTTTTCGCTGGTTGTTTTTGGCAGCGTCGGTGCGGCGTACGCGTTAGTTGCATCTTCGGAATACAGAATGAAACGAGTAATTGGTTATATCGACCCTTGGGCGGATCAGTACTCGTCAGGATACCAGCTGGTTCAGAGTTTGATTGCATTTGGTCGGGGTGAGTGGACTGGTGTCGGGCTCGGCAATTCAATACAGAAACTTTTCTATCTGCCTGAGGCTCATACCGATTTTGTGTTCGCCGTAATGGCAGAAGAGTTTGGCCTGCTTGGCAATCTGTTGGTGATAGGCCTGTTCCTGGTGTTGGTTGTAGTTGCTTTAAGAATTGGGCGCGAGGCTGAGAAGTTAGGCAAGCTTTTTAATGCTTACTTGGTTTATGGGCTGGCCACTCTGATTGGGCTGCAAGCTATGGTGAATGTCGGTGTTGCCAGCGGGCTACTGCCTACAAAGGGCCTTACCTTACCCTTTATCAGTTATGGTGGCAGCAGCTTGATTGTGATGTGTGTTGTATTAGCGCTCATCATGCGGTCGGATCGGGAAAATCAGATGGGTGATTCGGAAAGCACCCGCTCAGGAAAAGACGATACACGCAGCAGTAAAAATAGCGTAGGTAAGAGGCCAGCCAAGAGAAGTGGCTCCAATGTGAAAAAGGAGCCGGTTCTATGAATGCTAACAGAAAGGTTGGCCGGGTATTGGTGACAGCGGGGGGAACCGGTGGGCATGTTTTTCCTGCATTGGCTGCCGCAAAGCTGTTCCAGCGTCAGGGTGTAGAGGTGCGATGGATCGGCACAAGGCAAGGCATTGAGGCAGATGTTGTGCCCAAGAACGATATTAAGATCGAATACCTGGATGTGGCTGGCGTGCGTGGTCAAGGGGTTCTGCGCCTGCTGTGGGCACCGCTTAAAATCGTCAAAGCTGTGGTCGAGGTTATGTGGATTGTACGCGGCTTTAAACCTGATCTGGTGCTAGGGATGGGTGGTTTTGTTACCGGGCCTACCGGCGTAGGCGTTTGGTTGAGTGGGCGCCCTGTTTTCATTCATGAGCAAAATGCTGTGGCGGGGTTTACCAACAAAGTTCTGGCAAGAATTGCTACACGAGTGTTCCAGGCTTTTCCTGGCGCTTTTCCTGCGAGCCCCAAAGTGGAGCTTACAGGTAACCCAGTGCGGGCAGAAATAGTAGGTATGGGTGAGCCAGTTGCCCGTTATGAACAGCATCAAGGGGCCATTCGGGTTTTGATTCTAGGTGGTAGTCAAGGTGCGGTTGCGCTGAATAAATTGGTGCCAAGTGCATTGGCAGCGATTAAAGCTGAGCTTGAGTTTGTGGTGCGGCATCAGTGTGGTGCAAAGAATATGGAGGCAGCGACCGCCTGTTATCGTGACGCTGGCGTTGATGCAGACGTTGTACCGTTTATTGAGGATATGGCAGATGCGTACAGTTGGGCTGATATTGTGATTTGTCGTTCGGGAGCGCTGACGGTTAGCGAGCTGGCAGCTGCGGGTGTTGCGTCGGTGTTGATTCCCTATCCATTTGCTGTCGATGATCATCAAACACGCAACGGTGAGTATTTAAGCTTTGCTGGTGCAGCGCGTTTGGTGCAGCAAGAAACACTAAGTGAAACGAAATTGGCGGATCTGTTGAAAGAGTTGTTGAGTGATCGAAACGTATTGCAGGATATGGCAAGGAAGGCACGTGCCTTAGCCATGACTGGTGCCACTGAGAAGCTGGTTCAGCGATGTATGGAGGTGGCCTGTGATCAGTAAGAAATCCATATCCCGCATGATTGAGATACCTGAGATGCGTCGTATTCGTACGATCCATTTCGTCGGCATTGGTGGCGCGGGGATGTGCGGTATTGCTGAAGTGCTGTTAAATCAAGGCTACCAGATCACGGGAAGTGACATTCGTGCCAGTGATACCACTGAGCGTTTGGAGCAACTGGGAGCCAAGGTGTTTATTGGCCATCATCAAAATAACATTACTCAGGCCAGCGTGGTGGTGGTTTCTTCCGCAGTGAAGGAAGATAACCCCGAGCTGGTGGCAGCGCATGAGCTGCGAATTCCAGTGGTCCCCCGTGCTGAAATGCTGGGCGAATTGATGCGTTACCGACATGGCATTGCGGTAGCGGGTACTCATGGTAAAACCACCACCACCAGCCTGATTGCCTCCATCATGGCAGAGGGTGAATTGGATCCGACTTTTGTGATTGGTGGGTTGCTCAACAGTGCGGGTACCAACGCTCGGCTAGGTGATAGCCGCTACTTTGTAGCGGAAGCAGATGAGAGTGATGCATCATTCCTGCACCTGCAGCCGATGATATCTGTCGTGACCAATATCGAAGCGGATCACATGGCCACCTACGGAGGTGATTTCAATCGCTTAAAGGATACTTTTATCCAGTTTCTACACAATTTGCCTTTCTATGGTCTGGCTGTGATGTGTATTGATGACTCCGTGATTACCAGCTTGCTGCCGCAGGTAGCGCGTCCAGTGGTGACTTACGGCGTCAGTGCTGAAGCCGATGTGCGTGCAGAAAATATCGTAATGGAAGGCACTCGCTCCAATTTTGATGTTGTGCGCAAGGATCATTCCGGAGTGTTGAATGTTTCGTTGAATATTCCTGGTCATCACAACGTTCTTAATGCGCTTGCCGCCATTGCGGTTGCC
This sequence comes from Ketobacter alkanivorans, assembly GCF_002863865.1. Taxonomy (NCBI): domain Bacteria; kingdom Pseudomonadati; phylum Pseudomonadota; class Gammaproteobacteria; order Pseudomonadales; family Ketobacteraceae; genus Ketobacter; species Ketobacter alkanivorans. The sequence goes on from NZ_CP022684.1 coordinate 4,070,636, forward strand.
ACCGATGAAGGTATTTCCGATAAAGCCATCGTTAATGCGCTGGCAAAATTCCAAGGTGTCGGTCGTCGTTTCCAGCTTTGCGACAATATCCCTTGTGGCGATGGTTTTGTAACCCTGGTTGATGATTACGGTCATCACCCAACAGAGGTTGCCGCCACATTGAACGCAGCGCGGGGAGCCTGGCCTGACAGACGAATTGTCATGATGTATCAGCCGCATCGTTACAGTCGTACTCGCGATCTGTACGAGGATTTTGTCAGTGTATTGTCGCAGGTCGATCTGTTGCTGCTGATGGAAGTGTATTCCGCAGGTGAAGATCCTATGCCTGGTGCCGATGGCCGCAGTTTGAGTCGAAGCATTCGCCAGCGTGGTGCGGTTGATCCCATTTTTGTAGAGGATGTACAACACATTCCTCAGATTCTAAAAGACGTGTTGCTGCCAGGGGATGTGTTGATTACCCAAGGGGCAGGAAACGTAGGTGCTATTTCAACCAAACTGGCCGCCAGCCAGTTGAAAGAGGTGTAGTTCTAGCTATGAGCGCATTGGCAACTTTAGGAAAAATTGGTGTGTTGTACGGCGGAGAGTCCGCCGAGCGGGCCATATCGTTGCGCAGTGGGCACGCAGTTCTTGCAGCGTTACAAAAGCTGAATGCCAATGTGGTGGGAATTGATGTGCGCTTCAACGAAGAGTTGTTTAGCCAACTGGCAAATATCGACACAGCCTTTATCGCATTACATGGTCGCGGCGGAGAAGATGGTGTTATTCAGGGGGTGTTGGAAATACTCAGTATTCCTTACACCGGAAGCGGAGTGGCTGCGTCTGCCATTGGCATGGATAAACTGCGAACCAAGTTGATTTGGGCAGGGCTGGGTTTGCCTACGCCCGAGTTCAGATCGGTTACGAGAAACGATGATCTGGCTGGAGTTTTGGATAGTATGGGTGGAGCCATCATGGTGAAGCCCCCGCACGAAGGTTCCAGCATTGGCATGTCTCGGGCGACTACCGAGGCCGAGTTAGTGGCTGCGGTGGATAAAGCTCTGGAGCATGATGATGTGATCTTGCTGGAGCGATGGGTTGAGGGCGCAGAATACACCTGTGCCATATTGGCGAATCAGGCATTACCGGTGATACGGTTGAAAACGCCGAATCAGTTTTATGATTTTGAGGCCAAATACCAGTCCAATACCACTGAATATTTAATTCCATCCGGGCTTAGTGATGAGGATGAGGCCCGATTGCAGCAATTAAGCCTGCAGGCATTTAACGCAGTTGGTTGCAAGGGGTGGGGGCGAGTAGATGCCATGATGGATCAAAATGGAAGTTTCTGGTTGCTTGAAGTTAATACGGTGCCAGGAATGACTGACCACAGTTTGGTACCAATGGCGGCCAAGGCCAAAGGATTGAGCTTTGAAGCGTTGGTTGAAACGATTGCATTGGCAGCCAAAGGTATCGCGTCGTGACAAAAGACATGCCTAAAGCCAAGAAACAAACCAGTACACGTAAACGGTCTGATTCCAAGTCCGATGGTGAAGTGGTTCGATTGGTTTCATGGGTGCTTGGGCTTGTTTTTCTTTGCGGTAGCATTCTTGCCGGTCGAAACGCGTTGCATGGTTGGTTTGCACAATACCCGATTCAGAAAATCAGCGTATTGGGAGAGCTGAAAAATGTCGATCAATCGGTTTTAGAGCAAGCTTTGTCACCGTACATTGCAGATGATTTTTTCACGGTTGATCTGGAAAAGTTAAAAGAAACGGCAGAGTCTTTAACCTGGATAGACTATGCAGATGCAAGAAAAGAATGGCCCAATACGGTGATTGTTTATCTTCAGGAACGCATTCCAGTGGCGAACTGGGGAAAAAGTGAATTTTTAAGTGTAAAAGGTGAAATATTTTCTGCAGAACACGTGCAGCCTGATGTAAATTTGCCTACTTTTATAGGCAAGCCTGATCAAGCTACGGTTATCGCAGAACGTTACAGCAAAATGCAGAGTATTTTGCGTGAGATTGGTCTTTCAGTAAGTGCTCTTGAATTGGAAGATCGAATTTCCTGGAAAGCGCAACTCGACAACGGACTGACCTTGGTCGTGGATGAAAAAGATAGTGTGGAGAAGCTCAAGCGGTTTACCAAACTATATGGATTGTTCACCGAACAACAAAAACTGAAATTGTTTAGAGTCGACTTGCGATACGAAAACGGACTGGCAATCAAGTGGAAGAAAGACGATGGTGACACAGACGCTGCGTAACATGTTTGGCCTGGGGGAATCCCATCCCGTTAGTACACAGGAAAAGTCCAGTGGGGTAGTGAGAAATATGGGTAGCCGTATGATTGTAGGGCTCGATATTGGTACCACAAAAGTGGTCGCCATTGTCGGTCAGCTTAAAGGAGATGGTCATATAGACGTGGTGGGAATAGGGTCCTGTCCGTCTCGTGGCCTGAAGAAGGGCGTAGTAGTGGATATTGAATCCACCGTCCAGTCCATTCAGCGTGCAGTTGAAGAGGCAGAGCTGATGGCTGGTTGTCAGATTCACTCGGTCTATGTCGGTATTGCAGGCAGCCACATTCGCAGCTTGAACAGTCATGGTATTGTTGCCATTCGCGATCGCGAAGTGACCAGGGCCGATCTGGAGCGTGTTATTGACGCCGCCCAAGCGGTGCCTATCCCGGCTGACCAAAAGGTTCTGCATATATTGCCCCAGGAATACATTATTGATTCTCAGGAAGGCATCAAAGAACCCATGGGCATGTCTGGCGTTCGCCTGGAATCGAAGGTGCACCTGGTTACCTGTGCCGTTAATGCTGCCCAGAACATTGAACGTTGCGTGCGTCGGTGCGGATTGGAAGTGGAAGACATCATTCTTGAGCAGCTAGCATCCGCTTACGCCGTTTTAACCGATGATGAGAAGGAATTAGGTGTTTGTATGGTGGATATTGGTGGCGGCACCACTGACATTGCCGTATTCACCGAAGGTTCCATTCGACATACCGCGGTGATTCCTATTGCCGGTGATCAGGTAACCAATGATATTGCGATGGCGTTGCGAACACCCACTGAGCATGCCAACGACATCAAAATTAAATACGCCTGCTGCTTGACTCAGCTGGCAGGGCCCGATGAAACCATAAAAGTAGCCAGTGTGGGGGATCGCCCGCCCCGCGAGTTGTCGCGTCAGGCGCTGGCTGAGGTGGTGGAGCCTCGTTACGACGAGTTGTTTTCGCTGGTTCAGGCTGAGCTGCGTCGTTCCGGTTATGAGGATCTGATTGCCGCAGGCATCGTGCTCACTGGTGGCTCTTCCAAAATGGAAGGTGCGGTAGAGCTGGCGGAAGAAATATTTCATATGCCGGTGCGCTTGGCGTCACCTCAGGCGGTTACCGGTTTGGTGGAGATGGTAAGGAATCCGATGTACTCAACGGGCGTAGGCCTGTTGAAGTATGGACAGAAACAAGTGGCCAGTGGTGCAACGCAGCCTAAAGTTGCGGTAGTGGATCAACCGGGCCTCATGGATAAGATGAAAACCTGGATAAAAGGCAACTTCTAACAAGCGGTTGCAGCAAAAAAACAAACTGAAGATTTAAACATTCTCAACACGAGAAGCCATAGCTGAAAGGAAGGGAGATAAATATGTTCGAATTAGTTGATAACGTTCCTCAGAACGCAGTCATCAAAGTCGTCGGTGTAGGTGGTGGCGGCGGAAACGCGGTCGAGCACATGCTATCCAATCAGGTTGATGGTGTGGAATTCATCTGCGCCAACACGGATGCGCAGGCGTTGAAAAACATGAATGCCAAAACCCTGCTGCAATTGGGTGGTGCGGTAACCAAGGGTCTTGGTGCTGGTGCTAACCCCAACGTGGGACGCGATGCCGCACTGGAAGACCGTGAGCGTATTCGTGAAGTGCTGGAAGGCTCCGACATGGTGTTCATCACCGCTGGCATGGGTGGTGGAACAGGAACCGGTGGCGCGCCCATCGTTGCCGAGATTGCCAAGGAAATGGGTATTCTCACCGTAGCTGTGGTTACCAAGCCATTCCCATTTGAAGGTCGCAAGCGTATGCAGGTGGCTCAGGAAGGGATGAAAGAGCTGACGGAAAACGTCGACTCCTTGATTACCATTCCTAATGAAAAACTGTTGTCGGTACTGGGCCCAAAAACCAGCTTGCTGGATGCCTTCAAGGCCGCCAATGATGTATTGCTGGGAGCAGTGCAGGGTATTGCGGATCTTATCATCCGCCCCGGTATGATTAACGTCGATTTCGCCGACGTTCGCACGGTAATGTCAGAGATGGGTATGGCAATGATGGGAACCGGTTTCGCCTCTGGTGAGAATCGTGCCCGCGAGGCCGCAGAGAAAGCCATTCGCAGTCCGTTGCTGGAAGATGTAAATCTGCAAGGTGCGCGCGGTATTCTGGTGAACATCACTGCGGGAGAGAGCTTGTCTCTGGGAGAGTTCTCAGAGGTGGGTGATACCGTGGAAGAATTTGCATCGGACAACGCCACTGTTGTTGTGGGTACCGTAATCGATCCCTCCATGGGCGATGATTTGAGAGTGACGGTGGTGGCCACCGGCTTGGGTGCGGTAGCGGAACAAGCCAGCCCTGTGCGTGCGGTTGAAAGCGTGACTAAACGGTCTCCCGTTGAGACTGTCTCAGACTATAAGCAGTTTGATAAGCCTGCCGTGGATCGTGTACGTAGGGAGCCAGTAACCGAGGCGCGTCGACGTCCCATGATGGACACCGATGTAAATCGTGAATATTTGGATATTCCTACATTTTTGCGACGTCAGGCGGATTAAATAGGTCAAAAAGCGCACAGAATTGGTCGAAATATTTGGTGATATACACAGATACTGCTAATATTGCGGCAACTTACGGTTTTGTGCCTTTTAATCTCTTAACCCTTTGATTTGTGTGGAGCGACATGATTAGACAACGCACATTGAAAAATACGATCCGTGCGACCGGTATTGGTCTGCATACAGGAGACAAGGTCTATTTGACCTTGCGTCCAGCTCCGGTGAATACCGGAATCGTATTCTGCCGCACAGACCTGGATCCTGTTGTGACTATTCACGCGGACGCCCTTAATGTAGGCGACACCACCCTATCCACCACCCTGGAGAACGGTGATGTCCGTGTTTCTACGGTGGAGCATCTGCTATCAGCTATGGCAGGTCTGGGTATTGATAATGCTTTTGTGGATCTGAGTGCGCCAGAAGTGCCCATAATGGACGGCAGTGCCGGACCATTTGTGTTTCTGCTGCAATCTGCTGGAATCGAAGAGCAGCCTGCGCTTAAGCAGTTTATTCGCATCAAGCGCAAGGTTGTGGTCAAGGATGGAGACAAGTCGGCTACCTTCCTGCCGTTCAATGGCTTCAAAGTTGGCTTTACTATCGATTTTGATCATCCGGTTATCAAAAGCCGCAGCCAGAATATCTCTCTTGATTTCTCCAGCACGTCATTTGTGCGGGAAGTCAGTCGGGCTCGTACGTTCGGTTTCATGCGCGATATAGAATATCTTCGTGAGCGTAACCTGGCGTTAGGCGGAAGCGTTGAGAATGCTATCGTTGTAGACGATTATCGCATTCTGAATGAAGACGGCCTGCGCTATGAGGATGAGTTTGTTAAGCATAAGGTTCTGGATGCGATTGGTGATCTTTACCTGCTTGGCAAGAGTCTGATCGGTGAGTTCCAGGGCTTTAAATCTGGTCATGCGTTGAACAATCAGTTGCTGCGTGAGCTGTTGGTGCAAGAGGATGCATGGGAAATCGTCACCTTTGACGATGAGAAAGTTGCTCCGATTTCTTATGCCAACCCAAGCTGGGCTATTAATTAACCAGCAAAATTGTAATTCCCTTCCTTTCGTCCATATAACCCGGTCATTTGATCGGGTTATATGGAAATTTGCTCATTTTTTGCCATAGTTCTCCAAGGTGTCTGCCAGTTTACGCATGGATGAGGCCAAGTCCCCATCGTTGAGCGTATCGGCTGTTTGTCTGATTAAAGTTTGATTGTGCTCCGATACCGGCGAAGCAGATCGTTTGTAATGCCGATCCAGTTTTTGCTGTGGTGCGGCGATTCGTATGCTTATGGATTGCAATGCTCTGAATTTACTGGATTTTTTCAGTAATGCATGAATCTTTGGTTGCATGAACTTGAGTTGGGTCGCCGATGAGCCTGAGCTGGTTTCGAGAATCAGGGCGCCGTTGCGGTAATTGGCTACTCTGCAGAACTGAGCCAGCTTTGCGGGCAGCGCAGATGCCAAAATGTGATTCAGTTCAACAAGCTGTATAGAATTTTCAGTGAGAGACTTCACTTCTTTGTTGCAAAGCATGAGATCTCTTATATTTTTTATGTTAGTGTCCTGCGCCATTGTTAAAAACTATTCAGTTTGCATTGGATGGATGATGGGATTAGGGCTTAGCCCTCTCAGGATTCTGAAGCAAAAAGCCGGCTAGCTCTAGAGTAGTATGTAATGAACATTATTTTATTTGATCCCAAGACAGGCCAATCACGCACTTTGCGGTTGCGTGCCCCTTTGTTGGCGCTGGTGGCGGCGGTTGTGTTGACGGTAACGGCTGCAGCAGGAATGGGTGCAGGGTATTGGTTTTCTGGAAGTAAGGGCGCTGAACCCGGTGAAATCGCCGCATTCCTCAAGAAAGATATTGCCAATAATGCTGAAAAAGTAATCGAAGCCCGCAAGCAGGCTGAGGATCAGCTGATCGCCATGACCGTCAGAATGGCAGAACTTCAGGCTCGTCTTATGCGCCTGGATGCCCTGGGGGAGCGCTTGGTTGAAGTGGCTAAATTGAAGGGTGGAGAGTTTGAGTTTTCGCAGGCGCCTGCGTTGGGTGGCCCGGAGGAAGGCGAGCTTCAGCTCGAATTGGAGCGGCCCAGTTTTCTCTCGGATCTGGATCGTTTGGCGGCCGATATTGAAGCTCGCGAAGAGCAGTTGCAGGTACTTGAAAGTCTGTTGGCCAATCGTAAGTTACAGAAAGAGGTGTCCATTGCGGGCCGACCGGTGAATTGGGGTTGGCTGTCATCCCGATTTGGTCGTCGCACCGATCCTTTCACTGGGCGTCCGGCTTGGCATGCGGGGATCGATTTTGCAGGTAAGGAAGGATCAGATATCGTTTCGGTTGGCTCAGGTGTCGTGACCTGGGCGGGTGAGCGTTATGGCTATGGCTTGATGGTGGAAGTAAATCACGGTGGTGGTATCACCACCCGCTATGCCCACGCCAAAGAGATTCTGGTGAGCGTGGGGGATATCGTCAAGCAGGGCGAGTCTCTGGCGAAAATGGGCAGTACCGGGCGTTCAACCGGACCCCACGTGCACTTTGAGGTGCGCAAAGATGGCAAGGCAGTTGATCCTGCCCGATACGTTTATCGGAAGCGCAGCTGATCCTCTGATTAATCCCCTGATTGGGGCAAAATATCGTCAAGTTGGCGCATCATTCGGGTGCGCCTTTCATGATTCCCTCACGTAAATGCTTTATCCTTCTAGGAAAATAACGTTAGAATTGTCCCTTTAAATTTATTCCCGTCTGCGCTTGGGATATTCGGCTTTTAGGCCCTCTTTTGATTAAATATTGATAGGTGACTTAAAGGTCCAGAGCCAAGCAGGCTCGGGAACGGCCTCAGTAATAGAAGTGAAAATCTATGTTAGGACCACTGTTTCGCAAGATTTTAGGTAGCAAAAACGATCGCGAACTTAAACGAATGGGCAAGCTGGTTGTTCAGATTAATGCGTTGGAGGAAGAGATCCAGGCGCTGACCGATGAACAGCTAAAGGCTAAGACCCCCGAGTTTCGTTCACGGCTGGAGCAGGGTGAGAGCCTCGATAATCTGTTACCTGAGGCTTTTGCAGTGGGTCGCGAAGCTAGCAAACGTGTCATGGGGATGCGTCACTTCGATAGCCAGATGATAGGTGGTATTACTCTGCATGAAGGTCGTATTGCAGAGATGCGCACCGGTGAGGGTAAGACCCTTACTGCTACTCTGGCGGTGTATCTTAATGCCTTGTCTGGCCGTGGCGTACATGTGGTTACGGTGAACGATTACCTGGCTCAGCGGGACGCGGACTGGATGCGCCCCTTGTATGAGTTTTTGGGCATGAGTGTGGGTGTGATTTTGTCGCAACAGGATGCGGCCACCAAGCGAGCCGCATATGCCAGTGACATCACCTATGGCACCAACAACGAATTTGGTTTTGATTATCTGCGCGATAACATGGCTTTTACCCTGGAAGATCGCGTGCAGGGGCCTCTTAATTTTGCTGTAGTGGATGAGGTGGATTCGATCCTCATTGATGAAGCCCGTACCCCTTTGATCATCTCCGGCCCCAGTGAAGACAGCTCGGAGATGTATAAAAAAATCAATGTGCTGATCCCCAAGCTCAAGCGTGGCTCTGATGAGGGCGAGCTGGATGCCGAGCAAGAAGTTTATCATTACTCCATTGATGAAAAAAATCGTCAAGTAGAACTGACAGAAGAAGGCCATCAGTTTGTAGAAGACTTGCTCACCGAGTACAAGCTGTTGGCAGAGGGTGACAGCCTTTATGCGGCGAATAATCTTAACTTGCTGCATCATGTACACGCTGCCTTAAAAGCACATTGCCTGTTTCAGCGTGATGTGGATTACATCGTACAGAACAACCAGATAGTGATTGTCGACGAGCATACCGGTCGTACCATGGCGGGGCGTCGCTGGTCGGATGGTATTCATCAGGCCATCGAAGCAAAGGAAGGGGTCAAGATTCAAAACGAGAATCAGACTTTGGCTTCCACCACATTCCAGAACTATTTCCGTATATACAACAAGCTGTCGGGCATGACCGGTACAGCGGATACTGAAGCCTTTGAATTCCGCCAGATTTATGGCCTGGATGTTGTGGTGATTCCCACCAACAGGCCGATGGTACGACAGGATCTGAATGATCTTATTTTTATGTCGACCGAGGAGAAATTTGAGGCAATCGTAGAAGATATTAGAGAGGCCATTGAAGCGAAGCGCCCTGTGTTGGTGGGTACGGCCTCGATTGAGACGTCGGAGTATTTGTCGGCGTTTTTGAAGAAGCAGAAAATTGATCACAAGGTATTGAATGCCAAGTTCCACGCTCAGGAAGCGGATATTATCGCTCAGGCGGGTCGTCCGGGTGCACTAACCATCGCCACCAATATGGCGGGCCGGGGAACTGATATTGTTTTAGGCGGTAATTGGCAAGCCGAGGTGGATGCGTTAGATAACCCCACTGAAGAACAGATTGCCAAAATCAAGTCCGACTGGGAGGCGCGTAGCCAGGCCGTGAAGGAGTCCGGTGGCTTGCATATCATCGGTACAGAGCGTCATGAGTCCCGTCGTATTGATAACCAGCTCCGTGGCCGTTCGGGGCGACAGGGCGATCCTGGTTCCACCCGTTTCTTCCTGTCGTTGGAAGATGGTCTGATGCGAATTTTTGCGTCGGATCGGGTTAAAGGGTTGATGCAAACCCTGGGTATGGAGCGGGGCGAGGCTATCGAGCATCGTTGGGTTACCAAGTCTATCGAGAATGCGCAGAAAAAGGTCGAGGGTCGCAACTTTGATATTCGTAAGTCTCTGCTGGAATATGATGATGTTGCGAATGATCAGCGTCGTGTTGTGTACGAGCAGCGTAATGACATTCTCCACGCTGAGGATTTGTCTGAGAACATCAAGGCCATTCGTGTTGATGTGGTGAATGAATTCATCAGTGGTTACATTCCTCCTCAGAGCATGGTAGAGCAGTGGGACGTTGAAGGGCTTGAGCGTGCGATGGAAACGGATTTCAGAATTCGTATGCCGGTGCAGCAGTGGTTGGATGAAGACAAATCGCTGCATGAAGAAACGTTACGTGAAAAGATCATTGGCCTTCTTGAAGAAGCCTATGCCACCAAAGAAGCGAATTTGGGCGATGAAACCCATGTTATGCGTCAGCTTGAGAAGCACGTGATGCTGGCGACCCTGGATCGTTTGTGGAAAGAGCATCTGGCTAACATGGATCATCTGCGTCAGGGTATTCATCTGCGCGGCTATGCCCAGAAAAATCCGAAGCAGGAATACAAACGCGAAGCATTTGAGCTGTTCCAGACCTTCCTGGAAAATGTGAAGTTGGAAGTGGTGCGTGTGCTGTCGACTGTTGAGTTGCGTCGACAGGAAGAAGTGGAAGAACTAGAGCGCCAGCGTCGTGCTGCTGCCGAGCGTGAGCTTACGTTGCAGCATGCGGACGCGGCGTCGGCAACTGCCGACAACGAGCAAGCAGAAAGTGCTGGGAATGCACCGTTCCAGCGGCAGGAACGTAAGGTGGGGCGTAATGAGCCCTGCCCCTGCGGATCAGGTAAAAAGTACAAACACTGTCACGGGCAGGTGGAGTAACATTACCAGGATCGGCAAGAGGGGCTTTGAGCCCCTTTTTTCATGGAATTTTAAAACGCCAATGTTGGCATTGGTGAGTATTGGTGAGTACATCATTGACGAAAGTACATTTGAGTGAGGGCACAACTATGGCGGTAGGAAAAGAAACCTTTGGTGTAATGCATCCAGTTAAGGGGTTTCGTCTGGGCACGGCTCAGGCGCATGTGAAAAAGCCCAATCGCCGTGACTTGGTACTAATGGAGGCCGCAGGCGGCAGTTCTATCGCGGGTACTTTCACCAAGAATGCATTTTGTGCAGCACCGGTCACCCTGTGTAAGGGTAACTTGCAGGCGCTGTCTGGTTATTCCGAGAACCCGATCCTGCTGATTACGAATACCGGTTACGCCAATGCCGGTACAGGTGAAAAAGGTCTGACTAATGCAAAGGCGGTGTGCAGTGCGTTGGCAGAGCAAACCGGATCGGTGCAATCCAATGTGTTTCCTTTTTCCACTGGCGTGATTGGTGAGCCCTTGCCGGTGGAACGTATTGTGAAAGGGTTGCCTGATTGCATTGCATCGTTGAGCGAGCAAGGTTGGGATGATGCTGCCCATGGCATTATGACTACGGATACCCGGCCAAAAGGCGTGTCAGTGCAATTGGAGCTGGCAGGTTCAACCGTTACGATCTCTGGAATATCCAAAGGTGCTGGCATGATCAAACCCAACATGGCGACCATGCTGGGTTATGTGGCGACTGATGCTAAAGTGGCGCCGGAGTTGCTGCAGCGTCTGGCTTCGGAGGCCACTCAGGCATCATTCAATTCGATCACCGTTGACAGCGACACATCCACCAATGACAGCTGCATGCTGGTTGCTACCGGTCAGTCGGGAGCAGAAATAACCGAGCAGAATGCGGATGTGTTTGCCCAATTTAAGGCGGCCTTGATGGATGTATTCCTTCAGCTGGCTCATGCCATCGTCAGGGATGGCGAGGGTGCTACCAAGTTTGTGGCGGTAGAGGTAGGCGGCGCGCTTTCTGTCGACGAGGCCAGAGAAGTGGCTTACACCATCGCCCATTCTCCGTTGGTAAAAACGGCGCTGTTTGCCAGCGACCCCAACTGGGGGCGAATTTTGGCTGCTGTGGGCAGGGCGCCCATCGATAACCTGGATGTGACTGGGGTTTCGGTTGCACTTAATGGTGTGATGATTGCGGAGCAGGGCGCGGTGGCGTCGAGTTATACCGAAGCCGCTGGTGCGGCTGAAATGCAGAAAGAGGAAATCACCATTCAGGTAAAACTGGGGCGCGGAGATGCGTCTGCCACCATTTGGACCACAGATTTCTCCTACGATTACGTTAAGATCAATGCTGACTATCGTTCCTGAATTATGAAGCGAGTGCATGTGGTTGCGGCAGTGATTACCAACGGCGACGAAATACTGATCGCACGCCGCCCGGATCACCTGCATCAGGGGGGAAAGTGGGAGTTTCCCGGTGGCAAGGTGGAGCCGGGTGAGCCGGTCAGTGAAGCCTTGGCACGTGAGCTAAATGAAGAGCTGGGAATCATTGTGGGAGCTTCGGAGCCTCTGATCACGATAGATCATGAATACCCTGATAAGCATGTGCTGCTGGATGTGTGGAAGGTGACGGACTTTACCGGCGACGCCAAAGGTATGGAAGGGCAGGAAGTGCGCTGGGTGACTCAAGACTCGTTGGCTGGGTTTGAGTTTCCGGCAGCCAATGTCCCTATTGTGGCGGCAGCAAGGTTGCCACAGCGTTACGTAATAACTCCTGACTGCCAAATAAAAAGCCCGGCTGATCTGGATGCCTTTGTGCAGAAGATGAAGGCGATGATGGTGTCTGGGCAGCGTTTGTTTCAGCTGCGTTTGAAGCAGCTGGATGCGGCACCATTATCCGAGCTGGTGGGGCGGCTGGTGGAATTAAAGGCGGGTTTCAATGCCTCTGTATTGGTTAACAGCGATATGCCGAATGAGGTGCAGCATGCCTTTGATGGGGTGCATTTAACGTCGGCTGCACTGTACCAGCTTGTCGAGCGACCCGCTGGCCATGATTGGGTTGCCGCTTCCTGCCATTCTCTTGAGGAATTGAGATTGGCCGAGCAATGTAACGTGGATTTCGTCACGCTGTCTCCTTTCAGGCACACCGCCAGCCATCCCAATGCCGAACCCATTGGTGAGACACGTTTTGCAGAATGGGCTTTTGGCGCAAAAATGCCTGTATATGCACTGGGCGGAGTAGGCGCTCAGGATATAAAATTGACCGCTTCTCTTGGTGCTCAAGGTGTGGCCGGAATTCGAGCGTTCTGGCCTGGAGGGTGCGAAGAAACATAGCGTCATAACCTAACGATACGGAGATCATAAATGAAAGGCTGGTATGAACTTGAACGCAGCAGTGACAATCAATACAAATTCGTTTTGAAAGCCGCGAACGCTGAGGTGATTCTGGTAAGTGAGCTTTACACCCAGAAGGCATCAGCGATAAAGGGAATAGAGTCGGTGCGAAAAAACTGTGGATCGGACGACAGCTTTAAGCGTTTGGACGCCTCAAATGGTCAAGCGTATTTTAATATTGTGGCTCAGAATCATGAGGTGATCGGCACCAGCGAGCTGTATTCTTCTGCTCAGATGCGTGACAAAGGCATCGAATCGGTGAAAGCGAACGGCGTCAGTGCAGTTTTGAAAGATTTAAGTTAGCAGGCTGTTCAATCGGAGCCCGTTGTGGGCTCCTTTTTGCTTTGCGCATACAAGCGTTCAGTGGCGGGTTAGTGCAAAGGTTTGTCTTGCGGCTCTTCGTCGTCAAGGCTCCAGTCCGGTTCACCGGGTATAAAGCGCTCGCCGCTGGCCCACTCCCCCAGATCAATCAACTTGCAGCGTTCGCTACAGAAGGGGCGGAACGGGTTGTCTGTTGAGTATTCGATTTCTTTTTCGCAGGTAGGGCATTTTACCTTCATGTTTGTTTCGCCATTTCCAAATAGGTTTTATGCAGTTGATCTACTTTTGCGCGTAGGTGTGGCAGATCCTGATCGTTGCAGATCACGTCGTCGGCTTTGGCCAGGCGTTCATCTCGTGACATTTGCGCGGCAATGATCGCTTTCACACCCTCTTCTGTCGTGTGGTCGCGGGTTACTGTGCGAGCAATTTGCAGCTCTACCGGTACGTCGATCACCAGTATCCGCTTTGCCATTTTGTGCTGACTGCTTTCCAGTAAAAGAGGGGAGGCCAGAATGGTATAGGGTGATTGGCTGGCCTGGATCTGCGTTAGGATTTCCTGCGCAATCAGCGGGTGAGTGAGGCTCTCCAGCCATTTACGCTGGGATGGATCGGCAAACACGATCTCCCTGAGGGCGCGGCGGTCTAGCTCGCCACCTGCGGTGATGAGGTGTTCGCCAAAGTGCTCAGCAATGGCTTGCAAGGCGGGTTTGCCTGGCTCCACTACAACGCGTGATGCCAAGTCAGCATCCACAACGGTGATACCCAATTCCTGAAATCGGTCGGTTGCTGCGGTTTTGCCGCTGCCGATTCCGCCTGTTACTCCGATTACCAACATAGACCACCTCAGATTTGAAGTGGCCTATTGTTGCGATTGATGGGGAGGATGTAAAGGTGGCAGATGGATTCTGCCGTATCAGAACAGGAAGCGTTGGTACTGGCGCAGGATGGCTTCACCCCAGAAGAAAGCGATCCAGCCTGCGGCAGCGAGATAGGGGCCGAAAGGGATGGGAATATTTTTGTCGCGGCCTTTTATCACAATCAGGCTGATGCCAACCACCGCGCCTACCATGGACGATAATACCAGAATCAGTAACAGGTATTGCCAGCCCATCCAGGCACCCAGGGCCGCCAGTAGCTTGAAGTCACCATACCCCATGCCCTCCTTGCCAGTGAGCAGTTTAAACGCCCAATAGAGGCTCCATAGACACATGTAGCCCGCAACAGCGCCGATCACAGCGTCTTCAAGGGAGGCGAACATGCCCTGCATATTCAGCAGCAGGCCCAGCCACATCAGCGGCAGGGTGATTTGATCGGGCAGTAGTTTGTGATCGAAGTCGATCATGGTGAGACAGATTAGCGCCCAGGTGAACGCCAGGGCGGCGGCGGTTTCCCAGCCGAAGCCAAAGTTCCAGGCGGCAAACCCGGAAAGCAGCGCGGTAACCAGCTCGATGATAGGGTAGCGCAATGAAATGGTGTTTTTGCAGCTGCTGCATTTGCCTTTCAGGGCCACATAGCTTGCCAGAGGGACGTTCTCATACCAGCGTATCTTGTGGCCGCAGTGGGGGCAGGTGGAGTCCGGTTTTGCGATATTGAAGGGTGGTTTGGGCAGTGACTCCGGGTGTGCCTCCAGTTCTTTGGGCAGCTTGCCAAACATTTCTTTGATGAAGTCGCGGCAGTTCTCCAGCCATTCCAGTTGCATCATCACCGGTACACGGTAGATCACAACGTTAAAAAAACTGCCGAACATCAGGCCGAATAAAAAAATAACCCCGGTGAAGTACTCGGGGTTATTGGCGAGGTATTGGATTACTTGGTTGGACATATCAGGTTAAGCCGCCTTATACCACCGAGCCCAACTGGAAGATGGGGAGATACATAGCGATGATCAGGCCGCCAACAAGTACGCCGAGCACGGCCATGATCAGTGGCTCCAAGAGGCTGGTGAGGCCATCTACGGCGTTGTCCACCTCATCCTCGTAGTAAGTGGCGACTTTTTCCAGCATGGTATCTAACGCACCGGATTCTTCACCGATGGAAGTCATCTGTACGGCCATGGCAGGGAATACACCAGAGGCCTTCATGGAGAAGTTCAGTTGCGTACCGCTTGAGACGTCGTCGCGTATCTTGTTAACCGCGTTGCGGTAAACAACATTACCGGTGGCACCTGCAACGGAGTCGAGTGCCTCCACCAGGGGAACACCGGCCGCAAAAGTGGTGGCCAGGGTTCTGGCGTAGCGAGCGATAGTGGCTTTAAAGATGATGTCACCGGCCACAGGCAACTTGAGTGCGAGGCGATCCAATGAATCACAGAATGCCTGAGAGCGCTTTTTTGCTTCGGTGAAGGCAATGCCCGTGGCGGCCAATATCAACAATACAGCCCACCACCAGGTTTGAAGCCAATCAGACATATTGATAACCATCTGCGTAAAGGCGGGCAGCTCTGCTCCAAAGCTACCAAACAGATCCTGAAAGGTGGGAACCACCTTAATCAGCAGGATGGCGGTAACAATGGCTGCCACGATCAGTACAGCGACTGGGTATTTGATTGCTTTTTTGATTTTGGCTTTCAGGGCTTCGGTTTTTTCTTTATATATGGCTATGCGGTCCAGCATGGTTTCAAGGGCACCGGACTGCTCACCGGAGCTAACCAAACTGATAAACAAATCATCGAAGTAGGCGGGATGGGATTCCAGTGCGGTGGCCAGGTTGTTACCGCCTTCAATATCACTTTTGATTTTCATCAAAAGCTCTCGCATGGATGCATTATCGTGCCCATCGGCAACGATTTCGAATGACTGCACCAACGGAACCCCGGCTTTCATCATGGTTGCCAGTTGCCGGGTGAATACGGCGATGTCCATGGCGGTGATTTTCTTTTTGCGGGGCCCAAGCATTGAGGTTGCTTTCTTTTTGACCTTGTTGGCCACGATGCCCTGTTTGCGCAGCTCGGCTTTTACCAAGGTAACGTTTTGCCCGGGGATCTCACCCTTTACTTTATTGCCTTTCTTATCCAGGCCCTCCCAGGAAAATGTCTGTACCTTGGGAGCTGCCGCCTTTTTGGCTGCTTTTGGTTGAGCTTGAGTTGCCGTAGCCATTATTAATGCCCTGTTTTAATGCCCGGTTGTTACACGGTTAACTTCTGCCAGACTGGTTAATCCATCTTTTACTTTTTTGAGTCCGCTGGCTCTAAGGTCGTTAAACCCTTCTGCTCTTGCCGCATCGGCGATCTGAATCGCGTTGCCTTCTTCCATTATAATGCGTGAAATGCCATCAGTGACTTTAACTACTTCATATATACCCACTCGACCTTTGTACCCGTTCACACATTTGTCACAACCATGGGGCCCATATATGGTAAATGAGC
This sequence comes from Ketobacter alkanivorans, assembly GCF_002863865.1. Lineage (NCBI taxonomy): Bacteria > Pseudomonadati > Pseudomonadota > Gammaproteobacteria > Pseudomonadales > Ketobacteraceae > Ketobacter > Ketobacter alkanivorans. The sequence continues at coordinate 4,087,093 of NZ_CP022684.1, forward strand.
CTATTTCGCCCTCTTTAAAACCTTCAGCTATAAGAGTTTCTTTCGGCACATCAATGGGCTTCTTGCAGCTTTTGCACAAACGCCTTGCCAGTCGTTGGGCGATGATCAGCGATACCGAGGTGGCGATGTTGAATGCTGGCACGCCCATGTTACGCAAACGCGTCAAGGTTTCCGGTGCGCTATTGGTATGGAGCGTTGATAAAACCAAGTGACCAGTCTGGGCTGCTTTGATGGCAATTTCTGCGGTTTCAAGATCGCGGATCTCGCCCACCATAACAATGTCTGGATCTTGCCGCAGGAATGCTCTTAGTGCGGCACCGAAATCCAGGCCTACTTTAGTGTTTACGTTTACCTGATTGATGCCTTCCAGGTTGATTTCTGCCGGATCTTCCGCGGTTGAGATGTTGCGCTCTGGCGTATTTAGGATATTCAGGCCGGTATAAAGGGATACGGTTTTACCTGATCCTGTCGGCCCGGTCACCAGAATCATACCCTGAGGTTGTTCCAGCGCCTTCATGAACAGGTCTTTTTGGTCCTCTTCGTAGCCGAGCATGTCGATGCCCAGTTTCGCGCTGTCCGGATCGAGGATTCGCAGTACGATCTTTTCGCCAAACAGGGTGGGCAGGCTGTTCACCCGGAAGTCGATAGCACGGGTTTTGGACAGTTTCAGCTTGATCCTGCCATCCTGAGGCAGTCGGCGTTCGGATATGTCCAGTTGTGACATGACTTTCAGGCGGGCCGCCAACTTGGGTGCCAGGTTAACGGGGGGGCGAGCCACTTCACGGAGGATGCCGTCGGCCCGCAGACGAATACGATAGGCCTTCTCATAGGGCTCAAAGTGGATGTCTGACGCCCCCATTTTGATGGCGTCCAACAAAATTTTGTTAACAAAGCGAACAATAGGGGCATCATCCGCTGCTTCTGCAGTAACATCTGGACCCTTATCGTCATCTGTGCCGGCCTCAATGTCCAGGTCATCCAGATCGGTGTCACCCAGGTCGCTGAAGCCAGTATCGGTGCCTTCCAGGTAGCGGTCGATGGCACCATCGAGCTTGTCTTCATCCACCACCACGGCCTCTGTGCTCAGGCCGGTATTGAATTTGATTTCGTCCAGAGCCTGCAGATTGGTGGGGTCGGACACCGCCACATAGAGCCGGGTGCCGCGTTTGAACAGAGGCAGGGCCCGGTGTTTGCGCACCAGCTTTTCGTTAACCAGCTCTTTGGGGTAGGCATCCTGCGACATGGAGTCCAGTTCGATCAGGGGCGTTCCAAATTCGTCGGAAGCCGCCAGAGCAATGGTTCTGGCTGGTACCAAGTTGTTTTGTACCAGATAGGTTACCAGAGGGATTTTCTGCTTATGGGCTGTTTCGGAGGCGCTGCGTATAGCGTCTTCGGCAATTACCCCTTCATTTAACAGTTTTTTTGCCAGGCCACTTAAATTCATAATTAAAGAGTCAAATACCGGATTGATTGCAGAACCAGGTGAAGTATGAGCGTTAATCAATTGTATATATTGATTCTTTTTTAATAGTAGATCAAACACTCAGATCGAACAGCAAACCAAGAAATAAATCGATGGCACCACTGAGCTTTGGGTGACAATTTTTGTCACCATGTGCCCGGTAGCGTCTGTGCGTTTGAGGCCGAATGGCTCCTGATCAAATAATGGACAGCTAAGCTGCTGAAATATCAGGGCCTGATAAATTTCTTGATTCTGGCACGAGCTGTGCTTTTCTTAGATTAGTTGGTTGGCACAGTGCCGATGCCAATTACATCATTGGTTGTACACTAGAACGCTTGGAGAAACACGTATGAAGAAGCAAATGCAACAGGGTTTTACTCTTATTGAATTAATGATCGTGGTTGCGATTATCGGTATTCTGGCTGCTGTGGCGATTCCTCAGTATCAGAACTATATCGCCCGTTCACAGGTTACTCGTGTAATGCAGGAAGCCGGTGCAATCAAGACGGCGGTTGAGGCGTGTATTAACGATGGTCGTCTGGTTGTAGGTACTGGTGCTGGTCAATGTGACCCAGGTGCTACGGGCTCTAACTTGGTGACTGGAGCCACTCAAGTAGGTGCGACTTTGCCAGCTGGGACTGGTGTGCCTCAAGTTACAGCTCCGCTTACTACGACAACTACTATTGTTGCGACTTTTGGTAACAATGCTGCTGCTGTTTTGCAGACTCCTGCAGCCAATGTTACATGGACTCGTGCAGTCGACGGTAGCTGGACCTGTTCATCCACAGCTCCTGCCAATCTGTTGCCTACAGGCTGTCCTGCTCCATAAGCTGATAGTTTAAGCAAGTTAGGAGGGGGCTTTTGGCCCCCTTTTTTTGTGGCGAATTATGAAGCGCCGAATTTAAGGAACTAGGAATGCACTTTGTTGGGAGAGGAGCTATGTATCAGGAAGTATCGAAAGGATTTACTCTGATAGAGCTGATGATAGTTGTGGCCATTATTGGTATTTTGGCTGCGGTAGCGATCCCTCAATATCAGAATTATGTACTGCGCTCACAAGTGAGCCGCGTAATGAGTGAGAGTGGTGCATTGAAGTCTGCATTGGAACATTGTTTGGCGGAAGGCAAGCTTGCGCTGGGCACCGGTGTAAACCAATGTGACCCTGGTGCTAGTGGATCTAATTTGGTGTCAGGCGCGTCTCAAGTGGGTGCAACCTTACCAGTGGGTACAGGGGTTCCCCAAATCACAGACCCCTTGGCGGGAGTAATTACTATAGTTTCTACCTTCGGTAATAACGCCAGTCCGGCCTTGTCCTCCGGGGCTTCAGTACTAACCTGGACACGCTCATTAGATGGCACTTGGACCTGTAGCACAGACGCGCCAACGAATGCACGACCAGCTAATTGCCAATAATCATTGTAGAGCATTGTGTGGCTAGGATAAGCGCATCGACAAATCCACCGCCCGACAATGCTTGGTCAACCCACCAATAGAAATATAATCCACGCCGGTTTCAGCAATCTGCCTTAGGGTCTCATCGGTAACCCCGCCAGATGCTTCCAGCTTCGCGCGGCCTGCTGTCAGTTCCACCGCTTTGCGCATATCCGCCACACTGAAATCATCCAGCATGATAATATCTGCACCCGCCGCCAGGGCCTGTTGCAGTTCGACAAAATCCTCCACTTCAACTTCCACCGGCTTTCCGGGGGCGTTTTGGCGTGCGGTCTGAACCGCTTCGGCAATGCCACCGCAAGCGGCGATATGGTTCTCTTTGATTAAAAACGCATCATACAAACCGACTCTATGGTTAAAACAACCGCCACAGGTTACTGCGTATTTCTGGGCGGTGCGCAACCCCGGCAGGGTTTTACGGGTATCCAGCAGTTTAACCCCGGTGCCTTCTACCATGTCGGCGTACTTGCGGCAGACAGTGGCGGTGCCGGACAGGGTTTGCAGAAAGTTCAGTGCGCAGCGTTCCCCAGTGAGTAGGCTGCGGGCTTTGCCTTCCAACTCGAACAAAACTTGATCGGGTTTTACCCTGTCTCCGTCTTGGGCATGCCAGGTGATAGCAACACTCGGGTCGATCTGACGGAAGACTTCATTGACCCATTCCACGCCGCACAGGGTTGCGTGTTCGCGGGTGATCACGCGAGCTTTGGCCGTATTCCCCGGAGGGATCAGGTCGGCGGTGATGTCGCCGTCACGAACATCTTCTTCAATGGCGAACGCTACGGTGCGCGTCAGGTCTTCTTGTCGGTAATCGGGGGTCATCTTCAGGCTACTTGTTGAAATAATCTTTGGTGAGTTTGAATACCAGCGGGCTCAGGGCCAGCAGGGCGATCAGGTTGGGTATGGCCATCATGGCATTGAGCACATCCGCCAGCAGCCAGACAAAATCCAGGGTCATTATTGTGCCCAGCGGGATGGCGATAATCCAGACAATTCGAAACGGCATGATGGCGGTTGTGCCGAACAGGTATTCCGCGCAGCGTTCGCTGTAGTAGCTCCAGCCTAAGATGGTGGTAAAGGCAAACAGTGCAAGCCCGATGGCCACAACATGGGCACCGTAGCCCTCATTGCTAAGGATGTCGAAGGCCATTTTAGTGAGTTCGGCACCACTTGAGCCTTGTGTCCAGGCACCGCTGATAACGATAACCAAGCCGGTAATGGAGCAGATGATGATGGTGTCGATGAAGGTGCCCAGCATGGCGATCAGCCCTTGCTGCACCGGGTTGTTGGTTTGGGCGGCAGCATGGGCGATGGGGGCGCTGCCCAGGCCTGCTTCGTTAGAGAACACCCCTCGCGCCACGCCAAATCGTATGGCTGCCATAATGGTGGCACCGGCAAATCCGCCTACTGCGGCATGGCCGTTCAGGGCGCTGTCAATAATCAGGATGATGGCATCGGGCACTTCCTGGATGTTCAGCAGTATGAATGTGAGCCCGGTTCCCACATATAGCAGTGCCATGGTCGGCACCAGCTTTGCCGCCACCTGGCCAATCCGTTTGATGCCTCCCAGTAATACCAGAGCGGCGATCACAGCCAGAATGCAGCCGGTGATCACTTTGTCTATTTTATAGGTGCTTAGTAGAGCCTCGGCAACGGAGTTGGATTGTACGGTGTTGCCGATGCCAAAGCCTGCCAGCAGTCCAAACAGGGCAAACAAGGTGCCGAGCCAAGCCCAGTTCTGGCCCATGCCGTTTTTGATGTAATACATGGGGCCGCCGACGTAGAGCCCTTTGTCATCTTTCTCCCGAAAGCGCACTGCCAGTACCGCCTCGCTGTACTTGGTGGCCATTCCCAGCAGAGCAATACACCACATCCAGAACAGCGCACCTGGCCCCCCTAGTGCAATGGCGGTGGCCACCCCAGCAATGTTGCCGGTGCCCACGGTGGCAGACATGGCGGTCATAAGTGCGTTGAATGGCGGGATGTCCCCGGATTCTTTGGAGTGCCTTCCTTTAACCAGAAGCCGAAACGCATAAGGAATTTTGCGCAATGTGACCAGCCTGAGCCCCAAGGTCAGAATGATCCCGGTCAGCGACAGGGCAATCAGCATGGGGGCGCCCCAGAGAATATTGCCACTGAGCCATGAGAGCTGTTCGGTAAGTGTTTGCATCCCGTGTTCCTGAATTGGATTAGTTGAAGGCTTGTTAGCGCACCCGGATAGTTCGGGATTTTACGGCAAAGTGGCAAAATTTACGAATATCAAAGGGTTACCGGTCGGTCAATTTGGCTGTCAAAAAAACGTCTCGAAATGAATAAAAAATAGACAAAAATCTTTGTGATCCATGTCCCAAATGGCTCTTAACCGACAGGTGAGATCACTAATTGTACCTATACTGCTATCAAAGGTGCTGCGTTCTTTAAGAACATGACAAAGTTTGTCAGGTGCCGAGGAAGGAAAGGATGACGCTCGCAGTAAACGGATGTTGAGTGAACTTTGTGTAACGATGTATGCGCATAGATGAGGCTATAAGCCATGAATCAGAAGCCAGAACTCCGATGTGTCAGTGGCAGCAATGTGCCCGCTGCCGCGAGTGGCTCAACTACAATGCAGAATGACAAGCCGCAATCTAACAACGGGTTGCCATCAGTGTTGATGAAGGCCCGTCGCGCTGCTTTGGAAGAGTTGCACCAGTTGCTGGGTGATGTTTTTGATAAGGCTGATGATACTTTCTTCGAATACGCCGAAAAAGCAGGCAATGACAAAGATAAAGATGTCTATATCGAAACTATGCGACAGTTGCGCCTTAATCGCAAAGAGATTGAGCGCAATTTCTATCAGCATCTGAATATCTTATTCAAGAAGTTGCCCCATTCTGGTGAGGCCAGAGACGGTGTGGAATTAGAGGCGGTTTCATCTCTGGAATCGCTTTCGTTGTTGGGCAATGATGATTTGGAAATGAACGTTGCTCTGGACAGCATGGCCGCCAAGGCGAAAGGTAAATTTGCCGATAAGATCTATCAGCTGAATACGCGCATGGAAGCGGTCTTGGTGCATGGGCACATTAAGGTTAGCGACAAGAACAACCCATTCCATCCGCAGCATGTGTGTGAGGCATTTAACGGAGCCTCACAGGTGGTGCAGTGTGATATTAAGAATCGGTTGGTATTGTACAAGTTGTTCGACAAGTTTGTTATTTCTGATTTCGATGTAGTGTTGGATACGGCCAATGCGGTGCTGGCCGATGCCGGTGTTTTGCCGGATTTGAAGGGCACACCCAAGCTGGCGTCTTTGCGCCGTAAATCAGCAGAAACCAAGCCTGAGCAATCCAAGGCAGATGGCCAGGAAAGTGTCGCCAAACAGGCCGCCAATGAATTTTTTGGTCAGCTGCAGATGCTGCTGGCTTCGGTGCGGGGTGTTCCAACCGTTACCGATATGGTGACTGGTCCAATTGGCTCCAGCGCTGTCGATGCCCGCGAAATGACCAACGCGGAATTGTTTGAGATATTGTCTCGCTTGCAACAGGTCCAGCCTCAAGGCGAAGACGTTATCAATGGTAAGATCAGCCTGCCCAAGGTGAATGTGCGTGGTGTTGTTTCCAACATGCTGCGTCAGCGTGAAAGTCAGCAGGGCCCTGAACGAGTGGGTCAAACCGACAGTGACGTAATCAACCTGGTGTCCATGTTGTTTGATTTCATTTTGGATGACGATAACCTGCCGGTGCCGGTTAAAGCGCTGCTGGGGCGTTTGCAGATTCCTTATCTGAAGCTTGCGATTCAGGACTACGGCTTTTTCAGTCGCAGTGGGCATCCAGCCCGAAAGCTGTTGAACGAACTGGCCAGGGCCGGTATTGGCCTGAATGAAGATCCAGATCACCTGCAACGCGACATGGTGTTCAAAAAAATACAGTCTACCGCACAGCGTATTTTGTCAGAATATCAGAAGGATTCCTCGCTGTTTGAGGAGTTGCTGCACGATTTTGGTCAGTTTATGCAGACCGAAGTGCGTCGCTCGCAGATGATCGAGCAGCGCACCAAAGCCGCAGAAGAAGGCAAAGCCAAAGCGCAGTTGGCAGAAAAAACGGCGCTTGAGACAGTGCGCCACCGTCTGGATGGGAAGACAGCGCCCGAGGTGGTTGTGCGTTTGCTTACCGACGGTTGGATGAGTGTGCTCAAACTGGTGTTTTTGAAGTACGGGCCTGAAAGTAACAATTGGCTGGGCGCGGTAAAAACCATTGATCACCTGCTATTGAGCGTTACCCCAACGGCGGATGCGGCGGCGCGGAAAAGACTGTTTAATATTGTGCCTATTCTGTTGAAGAATTTGCGCCAGGGCTTGAACAGCGTGTCTTTTAATCCCTTTGAAATGGGGGAGATGCTGACTGAGCTGGAGCAGCTCCAGATGCAAGTGCTGCGTGGTGAAGCGCCAGGGCAGCTGGACGGAGACCGTAAAGATCCCGCGAAAGATCTGGTAGCCGCCGTAACGGAAGATATGGAGCGCATGGGCGCCTCACCGGTTATTCCGGTTGCCACTAAGGGCGCGGCTCAGCAAACCGCTCGTAACGTGCGGGCCGAGCAAGTGATTGAGCTCGAAGCCCTGGCAGAAAACGACCCTTATCTGCAACAGGCGAAAGGCTTGAACGTGGGGGCGTGGCTGGAGTTTCGCGGTGACAACGGAGCCAAAACCCGCTGCAAGTTGGCTGCCCATATCAAATCAGCCGACAAGATGATTTTTGTGAACCGAACCGGTGTCAAAATTGATGAGAAGTCCACACTGGGCCTGGCTCATGCCCTGAAAAGCGGTGAAGTGCTGGTGCTGGAAGACTCGCAATTATTTGATAGAGCTTTGCAAAATGTGATTGGCAATTTGCGTAAAGTGAAAGAGGCCAACCTGTAAACCGATTTACACCCTTCCTGGCTGCCCTTGTGGCAGCTTTTTTTTGCCTGTAATTTAGTGGCTCTTGTGTCATGAGGGCTTCACGTGAAAATTGAGCAACATTTGCTGGTAGGTGCCAGGCAGGTGCCTTCTCCCAATTACAACTTGCGCCCTGTTGGTATGGAGCCGGATCTGATCGTTATTCACTGTATCAGTCTTCCTCCAGGCTGCTTTGGCGGCCCCCAGGTTGAGCAGTTTTTCCAGAATTGCCTGTGTACTGAGGAGCACCCGTACTTCCAGGAAATTAACGGTCTGCAGGTGTCATCCCATCTGTTGATTCGGCGAGATGGCGAGGTAGTGCAGTTTGTTCCATTTGATAAACGCGCCTGGCATGCAGGCAAATCCTGTTATGACGGGCGTGAAAACTGCAACGACTTTTCCATCGGAATCGAACTGGAAGGCACCGACGACGGCCCTTATGAGCCGGTTCAGTACGATCAATTAAAACGAGTGATTGAATTGTTGTTGGCGGCGTACCCGGCAATCCTGCCGCAGGCGATTGTGGCCCACAGCGATATTGCCCCTGGCCGCAAATCTGACCCCGGCCCCTATTTTGACTGGCAGGTGTTGCGCAAAGCCCTTGGACTGTCATGATTTGTAAACAGTTTTTTCGGGAAAGATAGCAATAATCTGTTAGGCTATTAAATAACAGTATTAAGGAGTGCTAAATGACATTGCTGGCATTGTTGGTTGCGTTATGGGGCGTAAAGGAATCCTACGTGCCCAACTATTTTGCCGAATGCCAGTGGGGCCAGTTCTATATGAAACGGGCTCAGCAGCTGTCTTTTCTTAATAACGCTCATCCCGCCCTGGGTTACGGCTTTTATATTCTTCCCCCTGTATTGCTTGCCTGGTATTTCGCCGAAATGCACGAGCGCTGGTTTTTCTCCTTTCTGGAGGCGGTGGCAGCGGTGATCGTGTTTGTGGCGTGTCTGGATTACCGTAAGGTTGAAGCAGGGCTGATCCCGTTTCTGAAGCGTTGGCGTAACCGTGAGTGGCAGTCAGCCTACGAACATGGCTCTCAGAGTTTTGACTATGGTCGCATGGTCAGCCCGGGCGAGTTGCTGAGCCAGACCATTACCCAGTATTGGGTGCGAGTAAATCAGACCCTGTTTGCGCCTTTGTTTTGGTTTGCCATTTTTGGTCTGGCTGGGTTGGTGTTGTATGCGCTGACATCCCTGCTGGAGCGTGAAACTGATGAGGACTGTCCGGGTTGGAAAAAAATCGGCATCGAATTTTTATACGCGCTGGATGGTGTGCCCGCTCGGGCCATTGCGCTCACCATCGCAGCATTGTGTTTTAACGGCAAAGTGGTCGCCGTTGCCATGCGTCGTTTCCGTGCGACCGATCGGGAAGCGGAAGTGGTGCTTAAGTTAGCGGTAAAGATGGGGTTGGATTTTCAGGATCTGCCCCTGGATGACGAAGAAATGGCCTCAGAAGGCGCTCGCCGCATCCATGCTGCTCAAGATTTGCGCAGTAACGTGTTCGTTTTTTGGTTAGTCGTACTTGCGGTTCTAACCATTATCGCCTGAGACAGAACATCCTCTGCCTCTCGGGTGCCCACAAATGTCATCCCAATCCTATACTGTTGAGAGTGACTTAATTTAATGCAGGGCCACAAGCCCTCGTGACCAGGAGTTTTGTCTATATGGCTCGTGAACGTTTTTATGGTGACAGTGATCCTGTCGAAACCCAGGAGTGGCTGGATGCGCTGGCCTCGGTGCTCGAAAGCGAGGGGCCGGAGCGGGCTAAATACCTCCTCGATAGAATGGGGGAGAAAGCGCGCCAGGCCGGTTTACAGGTCAATGACCTCACCACGCCGTACGTCAATACCATTGCCCCCGAATACCAGGCACAGATGCCGGGCGACCATTTTATGGAGCGCCGTATTCGCTCTTTGATTCGCTGGAATGCATTGGCCATGGTGCAGCGCGCCAACCTCACTGATGATGAGTTGGGCGGTCATATTTCCAGTTTTGCGTCTTCGGCAACGCTCTACGATGTGGGCTTTAACCATTTTTTTCGGGCAGCCAGTGAAACCTTCGGTGGCGATCTGATTTTCTATCAGGGTCACTCAGCACCGGGTATTTATGCGCGCGCTTTTTTAGAAGGCCGTATCAGCGAGAAGCAGATCGAGAACTTCCGTCGCGAAGTGAGTCAGGAGGGGTTGTCCTCTTATCCGCACCCGTGGTTGATGCCTAATTTCTGGCAGTTCCCTACTGTGTCTATGGGGTTAGGTCCGATCCAGGCGATTTATCAAGCCCACTTTATGAAGTACCTGCAAAATCGCGAGTTGATCAAGAAAGATGATCGCAAGGTGTGGGCGTTTTTGGGTGATGGCGAAACCGATGAACCGGAATCCCTGGGCTGTATATCCCTGGCAGGCAGGGAAAAACTCGATAACCTTGTGTTTGTGGTGAACTGTAATTTGCAGCGTCTGGATGGTCCGGTACGTGGTAACGGCAAAATCATTCAAGAGTTGGAAGGCGTTTTTCGTGGTGCCGGCTGGAATGTTATAAAAGTGGTTTGGGGCCGACGCTGGGATCCGTTGCTGGCTCGTGACGGTGAAGGGGTGTTACGCAAACGCATGGAAGAGTGCGTCGATGGCGAATACCAGAGCTTCAAAAACCATGGCGGTGCGTTTACCCGAGAGCATTTCTTCAACAAGTATCCGGAACTGGGTGCGATGGTTGAGCATATGAGTGATGAAGAAATTTATCAGCTCAATCGTGGTGGACACGATCCCTTTAAAGTATTTGCCGCTTACCACGCTGCCATGAATCACAAAGGGCAACCCACTGTGATCCTGGCCAAAACAGTGAAGGGTTATGGCATGGGGTCTGGTGAGGCTGCCAATAAAAGCCATCAGATGAAAACCCTGGATATGGAAAGCTTAAAGGCATTCCGCAACCGTTTCGACATGCCCTTTAACGATGAAGAACTGAAAAAGATTCCTTTCTATCGCCCGGCAGACGACAGTAACGAAATGCGTTATCTGCATGAGCGTCGCAATTCGCTGGGTGGGTATTTGCCTTCCCGCCGTACAGAAAGTGAAAAGCTGGAAATTCCAGAATTGGGTGTGTTTGGACCTTTACTGGAAGGCTCCGGTGGCCGTGAGATGTCCACCACCATGGCGCTGGTGCGGATGATGAATTCTCTTATCAAGCAGAAATCCATCGGTGAGCGTGTTGTGCCTATTGTTCCGGATGAGGCTCGTACCTTTGGTATGGAAGGCATGTTCCGGCAATTGGGAATATATTCTGCGGTGGGTCAGCTGTACAAGCCTGCCGATAGCGAGCAGGTGATGTATTACCGCGAGGATATCAAGGGCCGCATTCTGGAAGAGGGTATTAACGAAGCGGGGGCGATGTCTGCCTGGATTGCGGCGGCTACGTCCTACTCTGTGAACAATCACCCGATGATTCCGTTCTACATTTTCTACTCCATGTTTGGATTCCAGCGCATTGGTGATCTGGCTTGGGCTGCCGGTGATTCTCAGGCGCGTGGTTTCTTGATTGGTGCCACGGCCGGCCGCACCACTTTGAACGGGGAAGGCCTGCAGCATCAGGATGGTCACAGTCATGTGCTGGCGTCCACCATCCCCAATTGCGTGGCCTATGATGTGGCTTACGCCTATGAGCTGGCGGTGGTTCTACACGATGGTTTGCGGCGTATGTATCAAGAGCAGGAAAACGTCTTCTATTACATAACCGTTGAGAACGAAAACTATGAGCATCCTGCCATGCCGAAAGGGGCGGAAGCGGGCATTCTCAAAGGCATGTATTTGCTGAAAGAGGGCGATGGCAACAACAAGTTACGCGTTCAATTGCTGGGTAGCGGTTCTATTCTGCGTGAGGTGGAAGCAGCTGCTGAGTTGTTGCAGGACGTTTATGGGGTGACTTCCGATATCTGGAGTGTTACCAGCTTCACCGAGTTGCGTAATGAAGGGTTGCAGAAGCAGCGCTGGAACATGTTGCATCCGGAAGAAGAGCCGAGGGTGCCCTATGTCACCAAGGCACTGCGGGCTCGTAAGGCGCCGGTGGTGGCCGCTTCTGATTACATCAAAACTCACGCGGATCAGATTCGTCCCTTTGTGCGCAATCATTACACTGCATTGGGTACGGATGGCTTCGGGCGCAGTGATTCCCGTGAACAGCTGCGTCATTTCTTTGAAGTGGATCGTTACTTCATCACGGTGGCTGCATTGAATTCCCTGGCGGACAAAGGCCTGTTGGGCCGCAGCAAGGTGGCCGACGCCTTGCGCCGTTTTGGCATCAAGGCAGAAAAACCCTACCCACCTCATGTGTGATCAAGGAGAACGACCGTGGCAGTGAAAGACGTGTTAGTGCCCGATCTGGGTGGTACAGATGGGGTGGATGTAATTGAATTATCCGTGCAACCTGGTGATCGGGTTGAGAAAGAAGATACCTTGTTGGTTCTCGAATCCGACAAAGCAACAGTGGAAGTGCCATCACCGTTCAGTGGTGTTGTCTCCTCATTTTCTGTATCCATCGGCCAGACCGTGAAAGAAGGCGATGTGGTGGCGCAGATGGAGGTGGAGGAGGCAGGCGCTGCGGCCGCTACCAGCAAGCCCAAAGATAAAGCCCCTGAGCAGCCTGCTGCGATGGCCTCAAGCCAGCCCAGTCGTGCTGCCAGTGAGACGGCGGGTAAAGCGGAAGCCGCAGCTGCCAGCAGCAGTCAGGTGGAAGTGGTGGCGGTGCCGGATATTGGTGGTGCCGAAGATGTCGAGGTGATTGAGGTTTCCGTACAGGAAGGCGATCAGCTTGAAGCGGAACAAACCATGGTGGTGTTGGAATCCGATAAAGCAACCATGGAGGTGCCTTGTCCTACAGCGGGAACCGTGCGTAAGGTGCTGCTTAAAGTGGGCGACAAGGTGTCTCAGGGTGCGTCTGTTCTGGAGTTGCTGGTGGTGGGTAAGGCTGATGTTGCCAGCGCCAAGGCAGATAGCAGGCCCGCCGCTGATCCTGATCCTAAACCGGTCCCTAAATCGGCCCCTAAACCGGCCCCTAAATCAGATATTGTAGATAGAGGCCCGAGCAAGCGGGTTCATGCTGGCCCCGCAGTGCGGCGGTTGGCGCGCGAGCTGGGCGCGGATCTGGCTGAGGTTAAAGCCAGCGGCCCCCGTGCTCGTATCCTTAAAGAAGATGTGCATGCGTACGTTAAAGGCCGTATGCAGGGTAAGTCGGATACCGTCGTTGCAGGTTCGGGTTTGCCGCCGTTGCCAGAGATTGATTTCACTAAATGGGGTGAGGTAGAAACCGTTGAGCTTGGTAAGATCAACAAGCTGAGTGCGGCTAATCTGCATCGTTCCTGGGTGCACATTCCCCATGTGACTCAGTTTGATGAAGCAGATATCACCAGCCTGGAAGCATTCCGTAAAGCTGAATCGGCAGCGCTGAAAGAGCAAGGTGTAAAGTTGACCCTGCTGGCGTTTATGGTGAAGGCCTGTGCGAAGGCGTTGCAGGCGTATCCGCGTTTTAACAGCTCTTTGAATGCACAGGGCACTCATCTGATCTTCAAGCAGTATGTCAACATTGGCATCGCTGTGGATACGCCTAATGGACTGGTGGTGCCGGTGATTCGTGATGCGGATAAAAAGTCGGTGACAGACATTGCCAAGGATATGCAAACGCTCAGTGAAAAGGCGCGCGCCAAAAAACTGTCTCCTGGTGATATGCAGGGTGGTTGTTTCTCTATTTCATCGTTGGGTGGGATCGGTGGAACGGCCTTTACCCCCATCGTGAACTGGCCAGAGGTATCGATTCTTGGAGTGTCGCGTTCGCAGATGAAACCGGTGTACAACGGTAAGGATTTCGAGCCCAGGTTAATGGTGCCGTTGTCTCTTTCCTATGATCACCGGGTGATAGACGGCGCTGAAGCTGCTCGGTTTACTACCTATTTGTCCGAGCTATTGTCTGACATTCGGCGACTGTTGTTGTAAATCATTCGGTTCTGCGGGTAATCCATTGTCGCTGAAGGTTAAGCGGCAATGGATTTTCTGGCGGTAGGGAATTTAGCGCAGCAGCTTTTGAATTCATCTCGCTCTTTAAAGCTGATGGGGCGATCCATAAAACAGTTCTGCCAGGCTAAGGTCAGGTCTTCTGCGTTGCTGTTGGCACTCAAAGTCACGCCTTTATGTTGATAAATCATCCAGGCGATCGCGGTTGCGTAGCGTAGGTTGGTAGCCAGTTCGCTATGGGGTGATTTTGGAAACTCATGTTGTGATGCCATGCCGCGCACGTGGCTGGCGAGTTCGCAGTCCATCGCTAAATAATGATCCCATACGGCCTGATGCATGGCCTCGGTAATGCCGTAAATGCCAATACCATCACTGCGTTGGAGGTGGTGGCCCATTTCCGATTGATGGCAAGCCGTTGCCTGCAAAAGTCGCTCGGCAACCGGAGATTCTTCGCCCAACTGTTTTAATGTGGGTTGGATTACATACTCTAGGAACTCATGACAGTTAATGCCCATGATTCTACTCCTGTCAAAACACCGTCTTTAGCTATACAAAGCAAAGAGCTTGCCAGTTATCATGGCGTGCGTTTTGTATTCGCTTACTATTAAGATCGGCCTGAACCCGGAATGTTTCAATGAAATAAAGGTTGATTAATGTTGCGTTTGGTAATGTTTGGGAATAACGCGAATTGGGTTGTGTGCCCATTTTTGTCAGAAACTGCCTTGGAAAAGAATAACTTTGCAGTGAATGCTTGAAAGCGCCGATGGAAGCCGCCCAGTTACTAAGAACCGTAATGCATGAAGGACAGGCTTATAGCGGCCAATGGGCATAAAAGTTCGTAAAAAAACAGCTTAACTCTTAGGCTTTGATATAGGTAAGGGTTCTTAAATGGGCTTCTTATATGAAAAAGCGTGTTAACCATTCTTTCGCTTTGCTCAGGCTGAATAAGCCTCGTGATTTGCGAAATGCGAAAACTGTTAAGAATTCCAACACTGCAAGGCAGATTGCAGCCGCTGCAGACCGGGTTTTGTCGTCAGTCCGATTCTGATTTTTCCCCATTGTTCAAACAGCCTCAACAGGACGCCTTGTTGCGCGCAGTGATTATATAACTGCGCAGCCTTATTTGATTCCAGCTGCAGGGTGCAGAACAGCGTGTCGCAACTGATGCTGTGTTGATCAAAATGTTCCAGCAATATTGCTTTTAACTTGATGGAGCTTTGCGCCAGGCGCAGGCGGTTTTGTTGCTGCCAGTGCGTGTCCTGCAAGGCGAGGCTTGCTACATAGGCGGCTGGGTGGCTCACTGCCCAAGGGCCCAATACAGAGCGCAGCGTTTGTTGCAGGTGTTCATTGCAGTAAATGAAGCCCAGCCGCATCCCTGCCAGGCCAAAAAATTTTCCCATAGAGCGCAGTACGATCAGATTGGCAGGCAGTGTTGAGTTGCCAGCAAACACCGAAACTTCCGGTGTCGCGTCCATAAAGGCCTCATCCACCAGCAGGGTGCCTTGCAAAGTATTGAGTGTGTCGGCGAGCGCTATCAGCTCATCGCGCTCGTATCTGTTTGTGGTCGGGTTGTTGGGGTTAATGACGACCACAACATCATGTTTTTGCAGCGGTAGTGAAGGCAGATCATCGTACAAGCGGATCTCATGCCCCAGTTTTTGCCACCAGTAGCGGTGTTCTTCATAGCCTTCACGGGGAATCCAGGTGCGGGCCTGTGGGAACAGGGTTGGCAGGGTTTGAATTGCCCACTGGCTGCCAGGAATGGACAGCACCTCTGCGCCGTAATAATGGTGCGCGGCGCTTTCCAGTTCGGCATAGGAGTCAGGCAGTCGCTGCCAGACGGACAGGGGAATGTCTGGTGGTTGCCAGGAATACGGATTGATGCCTGTGGAAAGATCCAGCCACTGCGCCAGGGGAATAGAGAACAGATCGGCGGCGGCGTGCAGGCGACCACCGTGCTGTGGTGCATCCAGGTTTTGCATGATGTTATCCACCTTGTTGCAGAGAAAACTGGATGACGCCATACAGGATGCCCGGTATGACTAAACAAAGCGCTATACAGATGACCAGGCTGCGATCCACCAGCCGATTAGCTGCAATGATGTGGCGCGGGCAAGCGGGCGTGTTGCCACCGTAGTAGGGCTTGTGCAAGAGCGTGCCGTGATAGGTGGCCGGCCCACCCAGTTGTACATTCAAAGCCCCGGCTCCGGCGCACATTACGGGGCCACCGTTGGGGCTGCTCAGTTGATGGCTGTGTTGCCGCCAGCTGGCAAGCGCCTGGTGTCGGTTGCCAGCCAGGGCATAACACAGGGCGCAGATGCGGGCAGGAAAATAGTTCAGTAGATCGTCGAGTTTGGCTGCGGCCCAGCCAAAATGCAGATAGCGCCGGTTGCGATATCCCCACATGGCATCCAGCGTGTTGGCCAAGCGATACAGCACGGCTCCACTGCCCCCCAGTAACGTAAACCAGAACAGTGCTCCGTAAATGCTGTCGTTGCCGTTTTCCAGTACCGATTCGACAGTGGCTCTGGCGCAACCGGCTTCGTCCAGTTGTTGGCATTCGCGGCTCACGATCATGCTGGTGTGCTGGCGGGCCAGGGGCAGGTCTGCTTGCTCTAACGCACGGTGTACCCGCAGACTGTGCTCAAACAGACTTGTGCGGCCTACACACAGATAGAGCAGCAATATATCGAGTGTGATACCCAGCAGCGAAGCCCCTAGCCAGGTTTGTTGCAGCCACCACAACGCCAGCGGCACGGGTGTCACCGCCAGCAGCCAAGCCAGTAGCCCCAGCAATCGCTGCCGGGTTCTGCTCGCCGGATGATTGATGCGCGATTCCAGGCGCCCGGCCAGACGACCAAAGCCCACCAGGGGGTGATACTGCTTGGGCTCCCCCAGTAACTGGTCCAAACCCAGTGCAATCAAAATTTTAATCACTACAATAGGCACGTCTTCGAGCCCGCCGAAAAAAAGGAAGCGATTGTAGCATGACTGCCAAGACTTTGATGGTGCAGGGCACCACCTCCGACGCTGGAAAATCCACTTTAGTGGCAGCGTTGTGTCGGGTTTTCGCCCGTCGTGGTACCAAAGTGGTGCCGTTTAAACCACAGAATATGGCATTGAACAGTGCGGTGACGGCCGACGGTGGTGAAATTGGCCGTGCCCAGGCGTTGCAAGCGGCAGCGGCGTGGCTGGAGCCCATGGTGGACATGAACCCAGTGTTGCTAAAGCCCACCACGGATATTGGGGCGCAGGTCATTATTCACGGTAAGGCTCGTCATCAGATGGATGCTGTTGGCTATCACCAGTACAAAACCATTGCCATGAACGCTGTGCTGGAGAGTTATCAACGGCTGAAGCATCAGTATGAGTTGATTATGGTGGAAGGTGCTGGCAGCCCGGCAGAGATCAATCTGCGGGATCGTGATATCGCCAATATGGGGTTTGCTGAAGCGGTAGACTGCCCCGTGATTTTGGTGGCGGATATTGATCGAGGCGGTGTTTTTGCTCATCTGGTGGGCACGCTGGAACTGCTGAGCGAATCCGAGCAGGCCCGCGTGAAAGGGTTTGTGATCAATCGGTTCAGAGGCGATATCGCCTTGTTGCAAAATGGCTTGGATTGGCTCGAGCAGCGCACAGGCAAACCGGTGCTGGGGGTGTTGCCCTATCTGCATGGCCTACACATTGATGGAGAAGATGGCATTAACCCTGTGGAGATGGCAGATAAGGCGGCGGACTCCCTGAAGGTGGTGGTGCCGGTGTTGCCACGCATAAGTAACCACACCGATTTTGATCCGCTGCGGTTGCACCCTCAGGTGGATTTTCACTATGTGGGGTCAGGGCAGCCGATTCCCCCGGCGGATCTGATTATTCTACCGGGCAGTAAAAACACCATTGCCGATTTACGCTGGCTGAAAGACAACGGCTGGCAACAGGCGCTGCAGAAGCATCTGCGCTACGGTGGCAAGCTGATGGGTATTTGCGGTGGCTTCCAGATGTTGGGCCATCAGCTGTTGGACGAGTTGGGCATTGAGGGCGTGCCTTCACAGGAACAGGGCTTCGGTTGGTTGGACATGGAAACCCGGCTGCAGCCGGAGAAGCATTTGAAGCGTCGACAAGGCGCACTGTTGCCCGGCAACGAGGCTTGTACTGGATATGAGATCCACGCGGGTGTCAGCACTGGAGAGGCCTTGTCCATGCCGTTGGTTCGGTTCGACAATGGCGAAGTGGATGGTGCCCGTTGCACCGATGGGCAAGTAATCGGCACCTATCTGCATGGCATATTTGATTCGCATACAGCGCTGGAGGCTGTTTTGCGCTGGGCGGGTGTACAGCAGGTGGAAGTGTTCGATTATAACGCCGAGCGGGAGCATCACATCGACCGTTTGGCAGACTCTGCCGAACAGCATCTGGATATGGAGGCTATCGACGCAATTTTAGGATGAGTCAGGTCAACGTCAGAGCGATGCCCAGCAGTACGGTGGCCTCAAGTATTTCAATACTGGCTCCTGCGGTGTCACCGGTGGTGCCAGCCAGTCGCTTTAGCATCAGGTGTCGCAACCAGAAAAACGTGCCAGTAACCATCAGCACGACCATCACACCGGAAGTTCCCAGGATCGTAAAGCACAACAACGCCATCAACGCGGCTTGCAGGCAGCCACTTCGTTGAGACAATCCATCTTTAAATGGAGCTGCCAGGCCGTGCTCCCGTACGTAGGGTGTGATTAAAAATAACAGGGGTATGGTGCAACGTGAGAGGGCTGGGGCCAACAGCAGAAAAAAGGCGGATTGCAGCACCAGTACATTCAGGCAGGCCAGTTTAACCAGCATGACCAGAACAATGCTGGTGACCCCCGCCGGGCCACAGCGCGGATCTTTCATAATGGCCAGTGTGCGTTCTTTATCATTGCCCCCCAGCCAGGCATCGGCGCTGTCAGCCAGCCCATCCAGATGCAAGCCGCCGGTGAGCACTACCCACAGGCATAGCAGCAGGGCGGCTACGATCAGAGCATCCAGGTTCGGAGCCAGCTGATACAGCAGCCCGCTGGCCAGCATTAAAATTGCCCCGATGATCAAGCCGACAACGCCATACCAATAGATGGATGCTTTTACATCGGCGTCGTTGTAGTCCGTATTGGATACCGGTAAGCGGGTGAGAAACTGAAGGGCAATTTTCAGCGCGTTCATGAGTCGCCCGTGAAACGATTGATGAAGCTGAGCGCGGCATTGTAGGAACCATCGGCTTCTAGATAAAGTTTGAGCCGGGTGATGCCAGCGTAGGGAACTTCAATACGAAAGCTGTCGGCAGGGGCAATATTCAAAAAGTGAGACAGGCTTGCCCGAATCACTCCACCGTGAACCACCAGTAAGAGATGGATGCTTTCCTGCTCTGCCGGCTGTGCATGAATGATGTGCTCAAGGCGGGCTGTTACCCGTTGCATAAACTCACTGTATGGCTCTGCGCCGGGAGGGGTGGTTTGCTCTGGATCTTGCCACAGCGCCTGCAACAATTGCGGGTGTTGTTCCCAGGCCTGCTTGGGGGTAAGCCCTTCCAGATCGCCAAAGCACAACTCTTTCAAGTCGGGCTCGATGCTGATCGGCAGGTTGCACGTATCAGCCAACTCACGAGCGTACTCCTGGCAGCGACGCATGGGGGAGCTGATAATAGCGTGCCACGTTGTGCCTGAACCCGATGTTTTTGGAGCCATTGCCTGGGCGGTAGCATGACGCATTTGCTGCCAGCCGGTCGCCGACAAGGGATCATCGATAGAGCCCCGGTAGCGCACACCACCTTCAGGTTCGCCGTGGCGTAGCAGGTCTAATGTGATTTTACGGGTCTCGGTGGGTGATCCGAACATGCCTTATTCTTCCAGTTTTTCGGATACCGCCGCTTCCGCGAAGGTCGCCATATTGTTGTGTAGGGCGCACGCCAGTCGCAGCAACGGCACTACGGTCGCAGCACCACTGCCTTCGCCCAGGCGCAGGTTAAGATCCACAATCGGCTCAACCTCTAAGTGCTGAATCACCCGCCGGTGCCCGGGTTCTGCAGAGCAATGGCTGAAGAACAGATAAGGGCGGATCGATGGGTTTATTTGCAGGGCCGCCGCGGCCGCCGCTGTGCAGATAAATCCATCCACGATCACCGCCATGCCCGCTTGTGCGGCGGCGATGTAAGCGCCGGTGAGGGCGGTGATCTCGAAGCCGCCGACGACGCGGGAAATGGCCTGAGCGGAGTTTAATGCTGCGCGGTGATTATCCAGTGCTTGTTGGAGAATCTTCACTTTATGCAGCACACCCTGTTGATTCAAGCCTGTACCTGGGCCGGTAATATCGGCCACTGAATAGCCGGTTAACGCCGCCAGCATGGCGGTAGCCGCGGATGTATTGCCGATGCCCATCTCGCCCCCGATGTACAGCTGCGCTTTGTGTTCCAAGGCGCGTGCTACCGAGTCTTGACCCAGTGTCAGCGCCTGCTGCCATTGCGCCTCGTCCATTGCTGCATGCAATAGGAAGTTGGCGGTCTGTTGGGCGATGGGGGCATGCACTACGCCGGGCAGGTCTGCCGGGTCAGCATGGGTGCCCGTGTTTACTACCTCCAGTGATGCACCCAGCTCTTTGGCCAGTACGCTGATGGCGGCACCGCCGTTAATGAAGTTGCGTTGCATCTCGACGGTGACAGCTTGAGGGAAGGCCGAAATGCCTTCTTCCACAATGCCATGATCCCCTGCAAAAACGGCAATGAAGATCTGCTCAAGTTGCGGTTTGAGCTGCCCTTGGATGGCCGCCAATGCGATGGCAATGTGTTCCAGTCGCCCCAGTGCGCCTGGGGGCTTGGTAAGTTGGCCCTGTCGTTCCGTTGCAGCCAATTCCATCGCGGCGCTAGGTGGTACGGCAGGATTAACCCACCAGTTTTGTGTGCTCATGAAGTCACTGCAGGTTTGAGTTGAAGTGGAAGCCCCGCCACCACCAGGGTGACTTGGTGTGCGCGTGCGGCTAATGCCTGATGTAGCCAACCGCTCTCATCCACAAAGCGACGGGTGAGTTTTCCCATGGGAATAACCCCCATGCCGGTTTCGTTGGATACCAGAATAACATCGCTTTGTTGTTCTGAAAGTTGCTGCAGCAGAGCCTGCTTTTGCTCTTCCAAATGGATGCCGTTATCCAGACACAGCAGATTGGATACCCACAAGGTCAGGCAGTCCACCAGAATCAAGGTGTCCGTTGTATTGTGGCGGGCCAATACCTCGGCCAGCGCGACGGGTTCTTCTTCGGTCAGCCAGTGGTTTGGGCGTCGTGTTTGGTGGTGATCAATGCGGGCGGCCATTTCGCCGTCCAGATCCTGGGCTGTGGCAACGTACACCACTTGTTTGCCGCTGGCGGTGGCGCGCTGCTCCGCCAATGTGCTTTTACCGGAGCGGGCCCCTCCCAGAATCAACTGGATCATGATTCGAATCGCTTCCGATTCCACATGACTTCCTCACCTCCATCGGCGCGTGCCAACACTCGAGCCGCTACAAACAGAAAGTCGGAGAGGCGATTCAGATACTTCAGGCCCCACTCGTTGATTGGCTCCGCTTTGGACAGTGATAGCACCCTTCGCTCAGAGCGTCGGCATACTGTGCGGGCCAGATGGCAGGTGGTGGCTGCGCGATTACCGCCAGGCAGGATGAATTCCTTCAGATAGGGCAGCTCGCTGTTCATGGCGTCGATGTGTTGCTCCAGGCGCTGCACGAAGGCCTCGGTGATGACTTTGTGCCCCGGTACGCAAAGCTCGGCACCGATATCAAAGAGGTCATGCTGTATCTCCAGTAACCAACCCTGCACGGGCTCGGTTACGGTCGCTTCGGACAGAACCATGCCAATCACAGAATTTAGTTCGTCGGTGGTGCCATAGGCCTCTACTCGTAGGCTATCCTTATCTACACGGGAGCCATCCCCAAGTCCGGTCGTGCCTTTGTCACCGGTGCGCGTATATATCTTGGATAGGCGGTTTCCCATTGGTGTTATTCCTTACTGATATAGATTTTGGATGAATCGGCTACAATGTGAGCAGTTTATGAGGAATTGCAGGCGGATTTTGTAAAATAAGTCACTTATTTGGGCTGCAATTTACGACTAAGCTGTAGGTGGGTCAAGTCGACGGTAACGCGATTTGACCTGATTTTGCCACATAGTAGTAATGATATGGAGGCTCGAATGAACAGACTCAGCGTAGACGTAGAGTTGTTGAGGGAATTACTCAATGCGGCGTCCCGCACGGCCCTTACCCATCGCGGCAGTGAACACGAAAGCTACGTGCTTGGTCAGTTAGAAGCAACTGCCAACATGGCGTATGTTCTGGTGGCTGGATCCGGTCATGATGAATTGGAAATGTTGTGTCAGCAATTAGCGTTGGATGCACTGAGCCGTTATTCTGAGTTAAGTGGCGGTATGGGTGGAGCGGTAAGCAAATCCATCACGACCATGAGCACTAGCGTTTGATTTGATCGTATAGAGCCTGGTTTTGGGGGCAGTTCAGGTTGAAGCGTTTCGCCTCACGCAGCAGAAATCCTGTGATGTAATCTATCTCTGTTTCCCGTCCGCAGGTTACGTCCTGCAACATTGATGACCGGTTGTGCCCAGTTCTTGTGGCCACGGTTTTTGCCAGCTCGAATAAGTCAGCTGCAGGCTCCCGCAGTGCATGAGTCATCACCGTTTCAACCTCCTTACACACTTTCTCCATTGTCGCCAGGGCTTCGGCATTGCTCAGCAGAGCCCCGTTGGGGCAATCATACATCACCGTTAACGGGTTGATGGCGCAATTAATGGCGAGCTTTTGCCACAGTTGCCGCAGAATGGCCTGATCCTCTTGCAGGTTCAGCCCAAGCCCGCTCCACTGGGCGCAGAGTTGGTGGGCACAGGCTTGCAGATCGGGTGCAAGGGCACCTACGTATGTCGTACCGCTGCCCCCGTGGATCACTTGGCCGGGGGCCGGGCGGTTGGCGCCTTCGGTGGTGGTGGCCAGCAGGCAAACCGTTTCGGGGCAGTATTGTTGTACGGTCTCCCAAGCGCCCATGCCGTTTTGCATCAATACGATCAGACTGTCGGCACCCAGGCGGTGCTTGAGAGGGCGCAGTGCGGCGTCAGTCTGGTGAGCCTTTACGGTGATGAGCAGATGGGTGATGGGGCGTTGCCCATCGTCACACTCAAAACAAAATGACTGGGTGTGATCCCCTTCTTGCAGCAGGATGCTTGTTGGTGACGGGCTGGCCTTGCGGCCGATAAGCACCACAGGAAACCCCGCCCGCTGTAAATGACAGGCGAACAATGAGCCAATCGCGCCGGGCCCCAGAATGTGCCAAGTGGGTTGCATGATGTTGCCTTGAAATACAGATTGGGTAGAACTTGGTTTATCAATCGCTCTTTTTGGCACTGCGCCAGCGAATCACCATCAGGCGACCGGTCTCACGGGCGGACGGAATCTGCTGCTGGGTTATCGCCAGCATCTTGTCGGCGGCGGGGAAGCCGGTTTCCTGATCCGCAGCGGACATGCACATGGATGCTTTGATGTTTACAAACCCCTTGGATGTTTTCAGGGCTTTCACATTAAGGGCATCGTAGATTCGGCGATAGGTCACCGCGTTCGCCTGCATAATATCAGTCTGGTGGGTGACGATGGCAAATTGTTCGTTGGATAGCCGCGCTACCACGTCAAGAGGGCGCACCAACTGACGCAGGCGGCGAGCGGTGCCCACAATGATCTCACGCATGATGTTCTTGCCTTGCTGCTGGATCAGTTCCTTGTAGTTATCAACGTTGATGATCATAACGCAGGCGGCACCCTGGCGGGACTGGGCGTGTTTAATGGTGGCATCCAGCCGTTCGATGGCAAAATGGCCGTTGCCCATGCCGGTCAAGGGATCAACCAGAGAATGCTTTTTGAAGCGCTGGTTGGATTCCACCAGCAACTGGTTTTCTTGCAGCAGACGGTTATGCAGGGAAGACAATCTATCTGCGGCGTAGATGCGAGGCAGTAACTGCTGGTTCATCACTGACTTGTTAATGAAGTCGTCTACACCCTGATCGAATGCCTGACCCAGGGCCTGATCCCCTTCTTTGGCCGTAAGCAGCATAATGTAGGTAAAGTGGTTGGTGGCTTCATCCACTTGGCGAACCTGCCCGGCCAGTTCCAGGCCGTCCATTTCGGGCATCAACCAGTCGGCGATAAGCACGTTTACCGGGCGCGATTCCAGCATGGCCAGGGCCTGCTGTGCGCTGCTGGCGGTGCGAATGTCTTTAAAGCCAGCGGCTTTTAGTGTGCGGCCGATGACGGCACCTGAAAACTTGGCATCGTCGACGATCATAATAGGGAGATCTGGATTAGGCATATGACCTTTTTCAATCCCGGCTTGTTATTATTTGTGGTGTCTCTTGGCCAGTAAGTGTGGTTCAGAGCACAGGATCTGTCTAATTAATATAGCACTGGATTGGCCTCGACTCTGGAACTATATCACTGATTGGATTTGAATTTTTGGAATCGGACGGGAATGCGGTTAGGATTCAGCATGTTTCCCTTAATGACCAAGGATGCTTGATGCAGGATCGTAAACTTACCTGGCTGGAATCGCTGCGTGCCTATGGCCACCCGCGGGTGGTGTCCATGTTGTTCTTGGGCTTTTCTGCCGGTCTACCGTTTCTGTTGGTGTTTTCTACGCTGTCGGCCTGGTTGCGGGATGCAGAGGTGGATCGCACCACCATCGGTTTTTTCAGCTGGGTGGGCATTATGTTCTCCATCAAGGTGTTCTGGTCGCCAGTGGTGGACAGCAGGGCGTTGCCCTGGTTGAGCCGGTGGCTGGGGCAGCGGCGCAGCTGGATGTTGTTGGCGCAGGTTGGCATCATGCTGGCGCTGATTGGCATGGCCCTGACGGATCCGCGCAGTGAACTGGAGCTGCTAGCCAGGCTGGCGGTGTTGGTGGCCTTTTGTTCTGCCACTCAGGACATCTGCATTGATGCCTACAGAATCGAATCGGCGGGAAGCGAGTTGCAAGCCACCATGGCCGCCAGTTATATATTCGGTTATCGACTGGCTATGTTGGTGGCGGGGGCTGGGGCGTTCTATATCGCTGATTGGTATGACTGGGAGACAGCGTACCTGGCCATGGCGGGTTTTATGCTGGTGGGGGTGGTGTGCACTCTGACGGTGTCGGAACCAGACGTGCAGATTGATAGCGGTACGCGGAAGCTGGAAGGCCGACTGATTCATTGGGCAGAGCGTCTGCCGTCGATTCCTGTGGTGATGCCGCGAGCACGCCTGGAGTGGTTTCTGGCGGCAGTGGTGGCACCTTTTGTGGAGTTTTTTCAGCGAAATGGCGTGTATGCGCTGGTGATTCTGTTCTTTATTGCGGTGTTTCGGATCAGCGACATTACCATGGGGGTGATGGCGAACCCGTTCTATTTGGATTTAGGTTTTGAAAAATCAGAGATCGCCTCTGTTGCCAAGATTTTTGGTTTTTTCATGACCATTGCCGGGTCTATTATCGGGGGCGTGCTGGTTTCCCATTTTGGCTTGTTCCGCCCTTTGATACTGGGTGCGGTCATGGTGGCCAGCACCAATCTGCTGTTTGCGTGGATGGCCGGGCAGGAAAAAGATCTGGCGATGCTGGCGGCGGTGATCAGCGCCGATAACCTGTCTGGGGGGATTTCCAATGTGGTGTTCATTGCTTACTTATCCAGCCTTACCAACAAACACTACACCGCCACCCAATACGCACTGTTCAGTTCTTTGATGACATTGCCGGGTAAGTTCATTGGTGGCTTTTCGGGGATCATGGTGGATGGTTACGGCTATGAGTCCTTCTTTGTGTATGCGGCGGTGCTGGGTATTCCTGCGGTGCTGTTGGCGATATACATGATGTGGCGGGACAACAAGCCGAACACTCAGGTTTAGGGTTGCCAGCGATACTGTCGTAACGACACTTTGCCTCCCGTTAGCACAACCCCTTCGGCCAACAGGCGTTGTTGCTGTCGTATCCAGTTATCGGAGCCTGCAGGGAATGCAATCTCGCCTTTGCTGTTGATTACCCGCTGCCAGGGGATCTTGCTGCCTGTGGGCAGGTTTTTCAGCAGCGTTCCCACAAAACGGGCGTGGTTGGGTGCTCCGGCCATGCGTGCGATATCGCCGTAAGTGCTTACGCGACCTTTGGGGATTGAGCCAATTACCTGCAGCAGGCGTTGTTTTAATTCAGCAGAGGACATGGAGTAGAGGGTAGAGCAGATTAGGGAATGGGGCCACCGGAAAATCATCCTACAGAGGCAGGAGGATTTTCCGGCAGTAAAATAGGCGGTGCTTAGCGCAGGCCACCGTCCACTTCTACAACTCGACCTGTGAAATAGTCGTTTTCAAAAATGAAGGTAGCGGCTTTGGCGATGTTGCTGGCTTCACCCAAGCGCTTCAGCGGCACAGCACTGACCAGACGATCGCGGGCTTCTGGCTTCATCGCTGCAATCATGTCGGTATTGATGGTGCCGGGGGCAATGGCACCGGTACGGATGTTATAACGAGCCAGTTCTTTGGCCCAGGATTCGGTCATTGCAACCACACCCGCTTTAGCTGCGGAGTAGTTGGTTTGGCCGAAGCTGCCGTGACGGGCCAAGCTGGAAATGTTCACGATCACGCCTTCGTCTACGCCCAGTTCAATCATTTTGGCTGCCGCTTCACGGGCGCACAGGAACACGCCGGTCAGATTGACGTCGATAACGGTTTGCCATTGCTGGGTGGACATTTTGGTGATGACGCCGTCTTTGGCTTTGATCAACAAGCCGTCACGGGTAATGCCCGCGTTGTTTATCACGCCACTCAAGGTACCGAAATCTGCAACCACATCGGCGAACAGTTTTTCGACTTCCTCTTCCTTGGCAACGTTTACTTTATAACCTTTCGCCTTCACTCCCAGCTCTTCTGCCAGAGCAACGGTTTGTGCAATGTCGTCTTCGTTCAAATCCACTACGGCTACATTGGCGCCTTTCTGGGCAAACGCCAGAACCATACCACGGCCCAATCCGCGACCTGAACCGGTGATGACGACAACTTTATCTTTTAATTCCATGACTGCTTAACCCTCTATGTTCGTGACTATAGTTAGTCCGCTGTAGCTGTAATAGTCGGTTCGACTAGCGAGTCGCGATTATTCCCTGTTTGTGGCCGGATTTCCAGAGGGGAAAGGGTCAGCGGGGCCGGTGTCCGGGCCGTCATCACGCCCAGTGTGTGGTTGGCAGCGAATGAAAACTCAGTTAAGGTGCCGAGTCAGGGGGCTAACAAACCTAGGTGGCGCCTCCAAGGATGAAAGTTTAAGTCGGTTGAATAATTTAATCATGAGAAGGACAAATAGCATGAAGGCCAAGGGTATAGCAGTGAGGCTCGTAAGCATAATGGGTGCGTTGATGATTGTGGCTGGCCAGGCTCAGGCTGAAGTGCCAACCCGTGAAGACGTAACGTTGGTGAAGGTAACTGAGGTGGTTGAGGCGATCAATCACGAAACCCGCGAAGTCACTCTGCGTGGGCCAACCGGCAGCCTAAAGCAGATGACAGTTGGAGACAACGTCAAGCGCCTGGATGAGGTTAAAGTGGGCGATGCGGTCACTGTGGATTTCTTTCTGTCGGTGGCTTACGAACTGCGTGAACCCACTGATGCTGAGAAGCAGGAGCCGTTTGTAGTGCTGGATCAGGCGGTGAAGGCTGATGCTGAGCAATTGCCCGGCGGCGCTGTTTTGAAACAGTTTCGTGCCTTATGCACGATAGAGGGCCTTGATCGAGTGACGGAAACCGTAACCCTGAAAGGCCCCCGTGGTAACTATGGTTTGGTGGCCGTTAAAGATCCGGCCAATTTGCCCAAGCTGCGCATTGGCCAGTCAGTTGTGGTGACCTATACCGAGGCGTTGGCCATATCACTGGAAAAGCCCAGCAGCAGCCTTCCTAGTGCGCCTTCCGGCATGATGTTAAACACCACTAACTAACGGTTCAGAACGGTGTTCCGGCAAACAGGCGGATCACCGTGCCAAACGGGTTGCGCTGGACACCCAGCCCAACCCGGTTTACCTTTGTTATCCATAGATCGATAGGCTTCGGGGCATACAGTGATGCGCCAAGTTCGTAATTCAGATCCCTGGCCGTACGCGATTTGAACTGATCCGCATAGTCGATGCCGTTGTGGCTCCAGGATACCGATCCATACAGGGTAGGGATGGCCATACCGGCTTTCAGGCTCAGGTACATGCCGGACTTGTAATCGAAACCGGTCAGCAGTTTTACATAGTTGTCTTCCACGTTGCTGGAGAAGGTCCGGTATCCCGCCAGAATCAGTTTGTTCACCCAAACGTGGTTATCGATCTCGCCTTGGGTATAAAAGCGGGTATGCAGGCCGGTGGAGAACACTTGGGCTTCTTCTTTGGTGGAAAAGTTCTTGGCGTAGCCGTAATCAATGTGAGGAATCAGCTCCCAGCGATGGTTCACTTTGTAGACCTTTTCAACCCCGGGAATAAGGGTGAGGGTGCCGATGGAGTCCGGTATTTCCAGATCGCCGAGGTTGTCTCTGTCGTAGTCAAAAAAGCCGGCCGAGGTGGATAGGCGGATGCGAATGTCCTCCCGATCCCGCCACTGGAAGGTCATCGGGATATTGAGCACGAACAGCGTGCTATTGGTGGCACCGTATAAACCGCTGCCCATGTAGGTGGCAAAGGCATAGTTGGCTGGTTCTTCGGGCGGCGGTTCGGCGGCGTAACTTAAGCCAGAAAGCAGCATCGCCAGCATGGCGGCTGTCAAAATCCTTAACATGATGTTCGGCTTACTCTCCATCTCCTGAAAAAAACAGCAGGCATGTTACCATCACCTCATGATAAGCGCAGTCACTACCAATAGTAGTTATTGCCCAGGTATATAGAGAGGATGACCATGGAAGCAGGCAAGCGCGCCCGCACGGTGTTGCAATCGGTATTCAGTGGTGTGTTGAGTACACACTCGCAAAAATATGACGGTTATCCGTTCGGCTCTGTGGTGCCTTTTTGTCTGGATCAGACCGGCCAGCCCCTGATTTTGATCAGCCGCTTGGCGCAGCACACGCAAAATATTCGAGCTAACCCAAAGCTGTCACTGACACTGTTGGAGGCCAACCCCGATAAGGGGGATGTCCAGCAGGTGGAGCGCCTGACGCTGATTGCCGATGCCGAGCCGGTGAGCGAGACAGAAGCGGCGGCCCAGCTGTATTACCACTGCTTTCCCCAGGCTACCGGCTATCACAACCAGCTGGATTTTGAATTCTACCGGCTCAATCTGAAGCAGCTGCGCTTTATCGAAGGTTTTGGTCAGGCGCGCTGGCTGTCACCGGGCGATGTGGTGCAAGCCAGCCCGTTTTCGCTGGAACAATGGTCGCGTATAGTGGGTCATATGAATGAGGATCATGCAGATGCCATTCAGCACTATTGCGCATTGCAGGCCATTGCCAACCCGGATCGGGATGCCTGTATGGCCTCTATCGACGCAGAGGGAATGGTGCTGAGGGTGCAAGCCCGACTGTTCAGGGTTGAATTTGAACGAATTGTCACCACATCGGAAGAAGCCAGGGCGATTTTGGTGGAAATGGCCCGTACACCAGTCAAGCAGGATTAAAGCTATGGGATTTGGGCGCGTTTTTATTTTTATTTTTGTTTTCGCTCTGTTGGAGGCCATTGTGTTGGGGCAAGTGGCCCAGAGCATTGGCTGGGCGGTGACTATTTTGCTGACGGTGCTCACGGCGATGATGGGCTCGTTGCTGTTTCGCTGGCAGGGTGTAGAGACCTGGATCCGCCTTAATAAACGTATGCAGCAAGGTGAGATGCCCGGTGCCGAGATGGTGGAAGGGGTTATGCTGCTGTTGGGTGGTGCGCTGCTGATCACCCCTGGTTTCATTACGGACGCAGTGGGTTTTCTGCTGTTGCTGCCTCAAAGCCGTAAGGCTTTCGCCTCGTATGTTGTTAAAAAAGGCATGATGCAGGCATTTACCCGCGGCCCAGGCCAGGGCAATGTCTGGGTTTATCAGCGTGGCAGCTACGGCCCTGGAGCGACTCAACCGGATTCAGATCAGCAGCGGCCGACCGTCTACGAAGATCGTCAAGGCCATTTCGTAATCGAAGGCGAAGTGGAGAAAAAAGACGAAACCCCTTAAAAACTGCTGCTTTCTTCACCAGTATTCACTGATTTTTATAAAAAAAGTTCGATCAGCCCCTTGAAATCACTCTTCGCAGCCCCAGTTATGGGGCATCGCCGACAATGTGCCCGGAAAGGTAATCTGAGCTCTTGACGGAAGTTTTCGCGGCACTATTATTAGCACTCTTGGATTGAGAGTGCTAATAACTGGTATCGCTCTAATCGTTGTATCAACCTGGCTAGCTACTTGGCCAACATCAAGGTTAATTGGGAGATAAAAAACTCATGAATATCCGTCCTTTACATGATCGCGTCGTGATTCGTCGTGTTGAAGAGGAAACTAAAAGCGCAGGTGGTATCGTTCTGCCCGGTTCCGCCACTGAAAAGCCTTCTCAAGGCGAAGTGCTGGCTGTGGGTCCTGGTCGAGTATCAGAGACTGGCGAAGTTCGCCCTCTGGATGTAAAAGCTGGTGACAAAGTTATCTTCGGTCAATACGCCGGTAGCACCGTAAAAATCGACGGTGAAGAGCTGTTGATCATGGGCGAAAACGAAATCTTTGGTGTTCTGGAAGGCTAAGCCTCCGCCACATTTCACTCATTGAAGAAACTAACGAATTCTAAAGGATACAATCATGGCTGCTAAAGAAGTTAAATTCGGTGACGCCGCCCGCGTCAAAATGGTTAAGGGCATCAACATCCTGGCGGATGCGGTTAAGGTAACGCTGGGCCCCAAAGGTCGTAACGTTGTGTTGGACAAAGCCTTCGGTGCTCCCACCATCACCAAAGACGGTGTTTCCGTAGCGAAAGAAATCGAGCTGGAAGACAAGTTCGAAAACATGGGCGCTCAAATGGTTAAGGAAGTTGCTTCCCAAGCCAATGATGCAGCCGGTGACGGTACCACTACTGCAACTGTTCTGGCTCAGGCCATTGTTAGCGAAGGCCTGCGTGCCGTTGCTGCTGGCATGAACCCAATGGATCTGAAGCGTGGCATTGATAAAGCGACTTCTGCGGTCGTTGCTGAACTGCAAGGCATGTCTATTCCTTGTGAAGATTCAAAAGCCATCGCTCAGGTAGGCACCATCTCTGCCAACAGCGACACGTCTGTGGGCACCATCATCGCTGAAGCGATGGAAAAAGTGGGCAAAGAAGGCGTTATCACTGTTGAAGAAGGCAGTGGTCTGGAAAACGAACTGGACGTAGTGGAAGGTATGCAGTTCGATCGCGGTTACCTGTCTCCTTACTTCATCAACAACCAGGAAAAAATGAGTGTTGAGCTGGAAAGCCCATACATCCTGCTGGTTGATAAGAAAATCTCCAACATTCGTGACCTGCTGCCGATCCTGGAAGCCGTTGCCAAGTCCGGCAAGCCTCTGCTGATCATCGCTGAAGACGTTGAAGGCGAAGCACTGGCTACTCTGGTAGTGAACAACATGCGCGGTATCGTGAAGATTGCTGCGGTAAAAGCACCTGGTTTCGGCGATCGTCGTAAAGCCATGCTGCAGGATATCGCTATCCTGACCGGTGGTACTGTGATTTCTGAAGAAGTGGGTCTGTCTCTGGAAGGCGCTACTCTGGATGATCTGGGTACTGCCAAGAAGATCTCCATCACCAAAGAAAACACCACTGTAGTGGACGGTGCCGGTGTTGAAGCTGAAATCCAGGCTCGTGTTAAGCAGATTCGTCAGCAGATCGAAGAAGCCACTTCCGATTACGATAAAGAAAAACTGCAAGAGCGCGTAGCCAAACTGGCTGGCGGTGTTGCCGTAATCAAGGTAGGTGCTGGCTCTGAAGTTGAAATGAAAGAGAAGAAAGCCCGCGTTGAAGATGCTCTGCACGCTACCCGTGCTGCGGTTGAAGAAGGTGTGGTTCCTGGTGGTGGTGTGGCGCTGGTTCGCGCGCTGTCCAACATCTCCTCTCTGGAAGGTGCTAACGAAGATCAGACCGCTGGTATTCAATTGGCGCTGCGCGCTATGGAAGCCCCTATTCGCCAAATCGCGTCTAACGCTGGTGCCGAAGCATCCGTAGTCGTCGACAAAGTGAAAAGCGGCTCCGGCAACTTCGGTTACGATGCTGCCACTGGCGAGTACGGTGACATGATCGAGTTGGGTATTCTTGACCCTGCCAAAGTAACCCGTTCAGCGCTGCAAGCTGCTGCCTCTATCGCTGGTTTGATGATCACAACCGAAGCAATGGTTGCTGATCTGCCAGAGAAAGAAGGTGCAGGTGGTGGCATGCCTGATATGGGCGGCATGGGCGGAATGGGTGGCATGGGCGGCATGATGTAATCATTCCCCCGGCGCTTATACGCTGATATAAAAAAGCCCCGCTCAATTGAGTGGGGCTTTTTTTTGCCTGCTGTTTACTTACTGAGTGGTGTCGATGGCAAACCACAGCACCAGCGCTGCCTCGTTATCTCCGGTTTTCCACATGGCAGGGCCAAGGAACAAGCCTGGCGATACCTCCCGTAGCTCATCACGTATTTTGCGCACAAACCATGGGTTTTCTGGTAGGTCATAATCCAGATAGATGCAGTCCTTGCCGTCGATTACCGATGGCTCCACGCGAGTATTAAAGGGAAACCACTGTTGTTTTAGCAGGGTCAGATTGATGCGGTTGATGCCTGTGCCAGTGCAATCGCTGGTGGCGTTAAAGCTTTTGCCTTCCCATGGAAATACTTTGGCTTTGCTCAGCAGGCTGATAGGGCCAAACAGGGGTGTTTGATCCAGGGTTCGAATGGCCAGCATGCGCCCTTTGGGAGTGCCGTTCAGTGTGTTAAAGCTGGAGGGGAGGGTGCCTTGGCGGTAGAGCGAGTCCAGCTCGTCAACCTGCATGGACGATAGCTGATCCAGGTGCAGAGTATCATCGGAAATGGTTGATGCGGTTATTGTGGTCATGATGTCCCTCTTTATGTTTGCGAGTTGTGTTGTGGTGAGTCGATAGCGTGGGGTGGGCTGCGCTCATTTCAGCAGCATCTGCCAGCACACCTCCTCTGCCTGCCGCAGCACGCTGTGGTTGAGTCGGGCATAGCCCAATTTGCCAGCTTTCATCAAGCCGACGAATGCCCCCCAGATCATGGCCATCATGGCGTCCGCAGGCAGGCTCTTGAATAGCCCTTTGCGGCCGTATTCGATGCAGAACAGACTGATGGGGGCGAGCACCTCCAGTTCCAATTGTCGGCTGGCGTCATCCAGGTAGGGGGCGTGATCCTGAAGCTCCAAAAAGTGAAAGTCTTCAGGGTTGTCTTCGGTGAAGCGAATCAGGTTGTTCCAGAAACGATGGAACACCTGCCGTGGCTCATCGTCGAAATGGTCTTCATGCAGATAGTGTTTCAATTTGGCTTTGGCGCTGCGAAACACGGCGTTCACCAGCGCTTCTTTGTTGTCGAAGTAACGGTAGATCGTGCCTGACCCGACCGCTGCTTTCAGGGCAACCTGAGGTACCGCTGTGGCTTCATAGCCTTGGGTGGCAAACAAATGCAGGGCTGCAGTCAGAATGCGTTGTTCTTTTTCAGCGGCATTTTGGGCTTTCTTCGACATCAATACGGTTCCAATCATAAAACGGAATGAACGTTCATTCCGTTTTATGATATGGCTGCGGGCAGCCCCTGTCAAACCATAAGTTTGTTTAAGGCTACCCCTTTGCCTGCTTATCGCTAAAATGAATAGCTAAGCGTTTGAATAAATTAAGGAATGAGCAGGGATGTCAGTGGTGACACGCAAGCAAAAGCGAAGACGGAATGTGTTGGTGATGTTGTTTGGCCTGCCCTTTTTAGGTTTTGGCGTGGGCTTTGGCTACTTCAAGGTGTGGCCGGAATTTTCCTACTGGCTGGATGCCAGGAGCTGGCAGTATACCGAGGGCCAGTTGCTCTCATACCGTTTGAATACAGCCAAAGGCAGTGAAGGTGGTTCCACTTACTCCATCAGTGCCCGTTTTCGTTTTGAGGTATCGGGCCACATCTACGAGTCGTCGCGTTATGGCATTCATACCGGCAACGACAATATTGGCAACTATCACCAGCAGCAGTATCAGCGCTTGCAGCGGATTGAGCGTGACCAGTTGCCACTCACCGTTTGGTACGACCCCGCCGACCCCAATCAGGCCGTTGTGGATAGGGATCTGCGTTGGGGGTTGATGCTGATGCAGGCGGTGTTCGCCGTTGTGTTTGCCTTAGTGGGGTTGGTTGTGGTGATTGTTGGCTGGTTTGGCAAAGCTCAATCTACAGGCGTTGGCGCTGAACCCATGGCAGGTGAAATGGCAGCGCCGTTTGATTTCAGTGATCGTCAGCCGATATCGCCAAGTGTTACCGGGCAGCACTGGATGATGTGGCTGTTTGCCACCTTGTGGAACCTGATTGCTTTCCCGGCTTGCTTTGCAGCCATGGATGAGATCAGCCGCATTCAAAAAACAGAAGATTATCTGCTTCTGTTGATTTTGTTGTTTCCTCTGGTGGGCGTGTTTCTCGTCTGGCAGGCCATTAAGGGTTCAATCCTTTATGTTCGTTACGGCAAATCCCTGCTGCGACTGGATCCCAATCCTGGTCAGGCCGGGGGGCAGGTGGGGGGTGATATTGAGCTTAGCAAGCCACTGCCTCTGGATGCCCAATGCGAGATCCGGCTTGAGTGCCAGCATTCCTATGAGACCCGTAACAGCAAGGGGCATAAGCGCATTTCCACCAGTGTCAGTTGGCAGGATTCTATTACCGTGCGGGGCCGACGTGAGGCAGGCAAAACGCGGGTGCAGTTCTTGTTTGATGTACCGGCAGACTTGCCTGCGACTCAGCCCAAGTCCACCGACTGGCATCATTGGCAGCTCCATATTTGTGCCGACATCCCCGGTTTGGATCTGGCGCTGGACTTTGAATTGCCGGTTCAGAAGGGTGAGGCAAAAAGCCGCATTCGAATCCCCGGCCACGCACGGCAGCAGCAACTGCAGCGATCCCAACAGTTGGCTCAAGTGCTGAATGTAGAGCAGCGGGGGGATACGCTGTTTATGCATTCCCGATACGGGCGTGAGCTGGCGGGCTCTGTAATGGCGGCCCTGTTCGGGGCCATATTTTTTGGTGTGGGGGTTGGGATCGGTGTTGTGGATATGGGGGCTGGGTTGTTGGAATGGCCAGTGAAGTTGTTGTTCTGTACGGTCTTTGGTGGCATAGGCTTGTTGCTTCTGCTGGCGGGGATCGCTACTCCCACAACAAGGCTTGAGACCGCCATTGATCGCCACTCGGTGCACGTGCGGCGCTGGTTTTTGGGCAAGCTTGTTTACCAGAAAAGCATCGCTCTGGACGGAGTATCCCAGCTGGAAACCCACAAAAAAAGCAGCAACAGCAATGGCAAGCATATGCAAAACTGGTTTGAGATCCGTTTGCAGCACAATACAGGCAAGCAGCCTATCGCAGAATCCATTCCCGGACGGGTGTTGGCGGATGAAGCGCTTGCTTTTTTACGTAATAACACGGGTTTGCCATAAGATCTGCCCCGGTTTGCTATCATACTAACCCTTGGATATAGTTACCCGCCCGCGGTCAGCGGCGGTTGAGATTTTGCCCGTACCGGCCCATTATAATCGGCAGGGTTCCGGCTACCCCATTGGAGAGAAACATGAGCGCCACCGAAAAAC
This sequence comes from Ketobacter alkanivorans, assembly GCF_002863865.1. NCBI lineage: Bacteria > Pseudomonadati > Pseudomonadota > Gammaproteobacteria > Pseudomonadales > Ketobacteraceae > Ketobacter > Ketobacter alkanivorans. Next base: position 4,122,688 of record NZ_CP022684.1, read on the forward strand.
TCATCATATTCGACACTACCTTGCGCGACGGCGAGCAAAGCCCTGGGGCCTCCATGACCCAGGAAGAAAAGCTGCGCATCGCCAAGGCGTTGGAACGCATGCAGGTGGATGTGATTGAGGCGGGTTTTGCTATCGCCAGCCAAGGGGATTTTGAATCCGTTAAGGCCGTTGCCGAGAGTATTAAAGACAGTCGCGTCTGTTCACTGGCCCGCGCCGTGGATGCCGATATTGATCGCGCTGGTGAGGCATTGAAAAATGCCACTGCCGGGCGCATTCACACCTTTATTGCTACTTCTCCTATTCATATGGAATTCAAGCTGCGTATGTCCCCGGATCAAGTGGTGGAACAGGCAGTGAAAGCCGTTACTCGGGCGCGTAACCTGTGTGATGATGTTGAATTCTCCTGTGAGGATGCAGGGCGCTCTGAAATCGATTTTCTGTGCCGAGTCATAGAAGCTGCTATCGATGCCGGTGCCCGTACCATCAATATTCCAGATACTGTCGGCTACGCCATGCCTCAGCAGTACGGTGACACCATTCGCCAGTTAATCGAGCGTATTCCCAACTCCGACAAAGCTATTTTTTCAGTGCATTGCCACAATGATTTGGGGTTGGCCGTGGCTAACTCACTGGCGGCGGTTACCTGTGGGGCCCGTCAAGTGGAATGCACGATCAACGGTCTGGGGGAACGTGCAGGTAACGCATCCCTGGAAGAGATTGTCATGGCGGTCAAAACCCGTGCCGATTTCTTCAATATTGAAACCGGCATCAACACCCGAGAGATCGTACCGGCATCACGACTGGTATCCTCTATTACTGGCTTCCCGGTGCAGCCCAACAAGGCGATCGTGGGTGCCAACGCCTTTGCTCATGAGTCCGGTATCCATCAGGACGGAGTCATCAAGCATCGCGAAACCTATGAGATCATGAAGGCTGAAGACGTAGGCTGGAATGCCAATCGTATGGTCTTGGGCAAGCACTCCGGTCGTAACGCATTTCGTGGCCGTTTGGATGAGTTGGGAATCAGCCTCAAATCCGAACAGGAGTTGAACGATGCGTTCCAGCGCTTCAAGGATCTGGCGGACAAAAAGCACGAAATCTTCGATGAAGACATCCAGGCCTTGGTAAGCGATACCCAGAAAGCCACTGAAAACGAACTCTATTCGTTGGTTTCGCTGAGCGTCTGTTCCCAAACCGGTGAAGTACCTAACGCCACCATCGTCTTGAACATTGGTAATGAAGAGCAACGCTCACAGAGCGAGGGGGCAGGCCCCGTGGACGCCACCTTCAAGGCGATCGAGCGTATCGTTAGCAGCGGCACCAGTCTTGAACTGTATAATGTCAGCGCCATCACCAGTGGCACCGATTCTCAGGGCGAGGTTACTGTGCGTCTTGAGAAAGGGGGGCGTATTGTGAATGGTCACGGCTCCGATATTGATATTGTGGCGGCTTCTGCCAAGGCTTATTTGAATGCGTTGAACCTGCTCAGCGCCGAAACCCAGAAAGCCCATCCGCAAACCTCAGGTGTATAAGCCTTGATGCTGGAAAGTGAGCGCCAAGCCTATTTGCACGCATTGGGTATCACCCAGTATGTTGCGCTGGATACCATTGCGGGCGCTCCGGTTTTGCCTGAGCTCACAGCCGAGCAAATTTGGCCTGCCGCCCCAACCCCTGCAATCAGTGCTGAGCCTGCTCAGCCTGATATCGCACCCCAGCCGCCTGAGTCATCACCTGCTGTCGCCGAACAGGCAGCTCCAATAAGCGAAGCGTCGCCCCGGCCAGACATCGAGGACGATGGCTCTATTCCACAATTGGACGTAAGCAAGCTCAGGCAGGAACAGGTTCAGCCCAAAACCGCACCCGCCAAGCCAGTGATAAAAGCGCAGCGATTTGCTTTGGCGGTGATTACCGTGCCCGAGCGATTCCGGTTATTTGTGGAGCTGACATTGCCTGACGCGCCAGGCCTGTCGGCAGTGGAACACCGCATGGTGTCAGATCTGCTGGGGGTGCTTGGCCATCATAATGCGTTAGATCAATACGGTGCCAAATTGTATCGCTGGCCCATGGTAGACAACCCGCGTATTGCCGCCGATTCACAAGCAGCGCGAGAAGGCTTGCTGGGCTTTGTAGCCAGCGCTCCCCCTGTTATCAAAAGTGTATTTCTGGGTACTAAGGCTGCGTCTGTAATCAGTGACGCAGCCACAGGCCAGTCGTTCGCGCTGAATGGCTCCGCTCTGGATGCCGTTGCCTGCTGCTCTCTTAGCGAAATGCAACATGATTGGACGCGCAAGGCTGAAGCCTGGGGCATCATTCATCCCTTCCTTAACAGCATCGATTAGGCTTAGCTCCCATGCAGATTGGCCTGCTTAGTTTCAGCCATCTTCCCCAGGTTATGGATATTGAGAACGAGGCTTACCCCTGGCCTTGGACAGAAGGCATGTTTGCCGACAGTATACGTAGCGGGCATCTTTGCTATCTGGCGTCAGACGGCGATCGTGCTTTGGGTTATATCGTCGCCTATGTGGCAGCAGGGGAGTGTCACATACTGAATGTGTGTGTGGATCCAGCAGAGCAAGGTAACGGCCTGGGCCGCAAATTGCTTCGCTACGCATTAGGCGTGGCACTGGATCTTGGTGCCAACGAAGCGTTTCTTGAAGTGCGCGTCAGTAACGACGCTGCCATCAATTTATATGAAGCAACGGGTTTCGAAGTGGTGGGCGTTCGTCCACGCTACTACCCGGCAGACGATGGGCGCGAAGACGCATTGGTGTACCGATTGGAACTGTCGACCATTAATCGATAGCAGGTATAGAAAGTGATGTTGATTAAAAAGATGTTTTGCAACCAGTGAATTAGGTCTTACTATCTGTTTTTCACAACATAATGCTCCTAACATCGAGACTGAAGAGGCGTAACCATGGAATTGGATAAAGTTAACGTACAGCCGATCATCGACAAAGCCGCTGAGATGGTCATGTTTTATGCACCGAAACTGTTATTAGCGCTCATTACACTTTTTATTGGCCTGTGGTTGATAAACATGGCCTGCAAAGGCGTTGGCTTTTTGCTAGAAAAGCGTGAGTTTGACGTGTCCTTGCGCAAGTGGCTCATCAGTATCCTCGGTGTAGCGTTTAAGGCCTGCTTGTTTATTTCAGTCATCTCCATGATCGGCGTGCAGACCACTTCGTTCATCGCCATTTTAGGTGCCGCAGGCCTGGCCATCGGTTTGGCGCTGCAGGGCAGCCTTACCAATTTCGCAGGTGGCGTGCTGATTCTAGTGTTTAAGCCCTACAAAGTCGGTGACTACATCAAGACGAATGGAGAAGAAGGCTTCGTTGAAGCCATTGATGTGTTCTATACGTTTCTGCATACCGTAGACAGTAAGCATGTCATCCTGCCCAATGGCCCCTTGGCTAATGGCAACTTGGTGAATTACACCAAAGACGCGAATCGCCGAGTTGATCTGTCCGTGGGCATCAGCTACCACAGTAGCTTCGAGCACGCAGAGGCCGCATTGCTGGAGATGATCAAGAAAGAGCCGCGAGTGTTGCAGGATCCACCCCCCTTTGTTGGAGTAACCGGTTACGGAGACAGCTCCATTGACCTTACTGTTCGTGCCTGGTGTTTGAACGAAGATTATTGGGGTGTGTTTTTCGAACTTAACAAGCGCATCAAGCCAGCCCTGGATGCCGCTGGAATCAGCATTCCATTCCCACAGCGCGACGTGCACCTGTTCCAGCAAAAAGGCTGATCCTCTCTGATTGCTTGGGGTTGTCCGTTTGCGGGCAACCCTTGCTTTCTCAGTCTTGCCCTGCGTTCTTATAATCGCAGGCTGGTGCGCCGCATTTCTGGCCTTTCATCATGATATGTCCACAGCCAGCAAGTGGCATGCTCCAGAACCTCCTCAATTGAGTCAAACAGATATTGGCTCAACCAGTCATATCGAACACTGCGGTTGTAACGCTCCACATACGTATTTTTCTGAGGGTTCCCAGGCTGGTAAATTCCAATTTGATCGCCTGCCTAGAAGCCCACTCTGCCAGTTTTCTCAGGGCGGGCGATCTATAACAGCGTATCTCCAGTCTGATCGCTTTGGCGGGTAGGGCTAGAGCTTGTTCCTAAGAAGGTCGTGCCTGCTATTAAGTCTATTGTGCGTAGTAGTATAAACATATTGTTGCGTCTATACCTGAAGTACCATCAATATCGTGAGGTGAGCTAGAAAAACTGAAGAAGGCAATGGACAGTATCGAGTAAATCAAGCCAAGTCCTTCTGCTGTTAAGGCGATTGAATCTTCTAGAGAGGCTTTGGAAAAGGTTGTTAAGACTAGTGCGATTTACCAAATAGAAGATGCCATCAAGCCTGAGGCGTTAGAGGCTATCAGGAAAACGACGCGTAAGATGAATAGCTTGCGCAGTGCGCTAGCGGGTCAAATGTCCGTTCATGCTTCGCTTGTCTTGACTCCGCTTATCGTCAATCTTAAGCCTCAAAAGCGGTTTGGATTTTGATGGATATTGGTACTCTAAGTACCAATATAGGCTGTTTTTTAAACTATGTCTGATCCTTTAAGAGATCAGACAGGAACATCGTGAAGGGCTCGATGTTTTGATCGACACTGGCGGCTTCCAGTGCACTCATATAGTCGCTTCGTCGCTCCACTGGAATAACAAGCCACGGATAGCCGCCAGCGGCTAACATGACATTCATTAGGAAGCGACCTGTTCTGCCGTTTCCATCCATGAAGGGATGGATATAAACGAAAATAAAATGTCCCAACACAACGCGAACTTCTGGGCTTTGTTCTTCTCTTAGCAGCTCAAAGAAGGCTGGTATTAAATCGCGTACCGCTTCTGGGCTTGGTGGCGTGTGCATTGATTGGCGAATATATACAGCTCTATTGCGATAGCCTGCTAAATCAGCCGCACCGATAATACCAGCCACTACGCTTGGCCCGAATAACTCTCGATACCATGCGCTGTAATCATCTTCAGCCGCCTCACCTGCGTCTTTGCCTTCAAGAACATCCTTGATGGTTTTCTTAACCGCTTGGAAGGCTTGCCAGTAGCCTCTCGCGGCAAGGGTGTTTTGTTGGTCTCTATCTCTTTGTGATTGGGGGTCGGCTTTGATGCTAGCGGGGTTCCAGTTACCTTCGCGCACACGCTCGATCAGTTCAGCGCTAACCTTATAGCCCTCAATCGATAGGGAGTGATAAGCGTCAGATGCATAGATGTCGTCGATCTGTGTCAGATAGGCTTTGATGTCTTTGGGTATATTGGTGGCAGGGGGGAAATGCTCCAGGATCGGTTCCCGAAAAGCCGCCCACATCATGCGTAGTCTGTTAACGTAGGGTGAGACTTCACGGTTGCCAAATAGTACCGTGGATTGTTCAGCAAAGGGATCAGTCTCATTAACCGTATGACCAGCACTGCGCATTGTATCTAGTATTGTATCGGCGATTTTTGTTCTGCCGATATTTCTAAATGCACCCGCTAGGCGTCCCGCAACTGTGCTGTGATTGCCTTCGAGCAATCTTCTCAGTACGTCAGAAGGTTCATTGATCATAGACAGCGCTGAGCGCATCTCTAATGGCTTCGCCGTATAATAATTCGGTGGGCAGGCGATGAGCGCAGCAGGTAGGCTCATGGTGCGAAGACCATCCAGCAGCACAATATCATCCTTATCTGGTAGCTCTAAGCGCAGATCAAATATAGACGTATCGTGTAGCAGTCCTGTGGGTTTGTTGCCGCCTTTGGGTGTGCGAACAAGTAACTGTCTTGGTACTGTCCAATTCCCTGAATGCAAAGCCAAAGATTGTTCAGGGGACAGGCACCAATCTTCATCAAAGCGGGAATTAAGATAATCTCTCGCAAAACCCCAGAAAGACGCATACCATGCCGTGCTCTCGCCTGGCGCTTCGTCAGCGCGGGCAGGGATATACCAGCCTTTCATCACTTCGCGAATAAAACCGTTCTTTAACAGTCGTTCGCGGTGGGTGCGCGTCATGTCGCCTGCGCGGATCGCGATTTGCCCTCTATCCTGAATTTCTTTGAGGACAGATAATGAGTGCGCAAGCTTTTCAGAAGGAGAGGCCATGACAGACTTTCTAGGTTTTTGGGTTTGTCGATATTTAGGTTATTAAGTATTTGTAATTTTAGGCTATTGTGTCAAGTGTTTTTTAGGTTATAATGCTGCAATAGTTGTAGGTCAGTCCGTGGGGCTGGCTAGTGAGCTTGTAGATAAGCCTTCGTTAGAGCATTGAAGGTGGTTATACAAACGGGTGTAAATTTAGGTGTAAATAGGGTTTGGTCGGGTATGGGCGATAGCAATTTTATTAATGAAATCAAAAAGCGACGCACGTTTGCTATCATCTCTCACCCCGATGCTGGTAAAACCACCATGACCGAGAAGCTGCTGCTGTACGGAAACCAGATCCAGGTGGCCGGTACAGTTAAAGGCCGCGGCTCAGACCGTCATGCCACCTCCGACTGGATGGAGATGGAAAAAGAACGGGGCATTTCGGTGACTACCTCGGTCATGCAGTTTCCTTATAAAGATTGCACCGTAAACCTGCTGGACACTCCCGGACACGAAGACTTTTCGGAAGATACCTATCGAACCCTTACTGCTGTGGATTCGGCTTTGATGGTGATTGATGGAGCCAAAGGTGTAGAGCCTCGAACCATCAAACTGATGGAGGTTTGCCGCCTGCGGGACACTCCGATTCTTTCCTTCATCAACAAGATGGACCGCGATATTCGCGACCCCATCGACCTGCTGGATGAAATAGAGAGCATTCTTAACATAAATTGCGCACCGATTACCTGGCCGATTGGGATGGGCAAACTGTTCAAGGGTGTTTACAACCTGTATCAAGATACCACCTATCTGTATAAAACCGGGCAGGGCCACACAATCCAGCAAGTGCGGGCAATCAAAGGCCTGGATAACCCTGAACTCGATGCTGCGGTGGGTGATCTGGCCGGGGATCTGCGGGATGAATTGGAACTGGTAAAGGGTGCCAGCCATGAGTTCGACATGCAGGACTTTCTCGAAGGCAGATTGACCCCGGTTTTCTTTGGAACCGCGTTAGGGAATTTCGGTGTGGATCATTTGCTGGATGGCCTGGTGCAATGGGCTCCATCTCCGCAAGGGCGCGAAACCGATACCCGGATGGTGGAAGCCAAGGATGAGAACTTCACCGGCTTTGTCTTCAAAATCCAAGCTAACATGGATCCCAAGCACAGGGATCGTATTGCCTTTATGCGAGTGTGCTCCGGCCATTACGAAAAAGGGATGAGAATGCGTCATGTGCGTCTGGGCAAAGACGTGCGCATCTCTGATGCGTTAACCTTTCGTGCCGGTGAGCGCGAACACCTGGAAGATGCCTGGCCTGGCGATATTATTGGCCTGCACAACCACGGCACCATCCAGATCGGCGATACGTTCACCAATGGTGAGGTGATGAACTTTCAGGGCATTCCTCATTTTGCTCCTGAGTTGTTTCGCCGGGTGCAGTTACGTGATCCCCTCAAGAGTAAGCAGCTTCAGAAAGGCATTACTCAGCTGTCGGAAGAGGGCGCGACGCAGGTGTTCATGCCTTTGCGTAACAATGACATCATTGTGGGCGCGGTGGGGGTGCTGCAGTTTGATGTAGTGGCCTATCGCCTTAAAGATGAATATAAGGTCGAATGCTCCTATGACAATATCAGTGTGGCTACGGCTCGCTGGGTGTACTGTGAAGACGCCAAGATGCTGGAAGACTTCAAGAAGAAATGCCACGATAACCTGGCCATTGATGGAGGCGGTTATCTAACGTATCTGGCACCCACAAGGGTGAATTTGGAGTTGACTATGGAGCGCTGGCCGGATGTTAAATTCAAGAAAACGCGGGAGCACTGATGGCCGGTTATTTGGTGGGATCACTGTTGCTGACCTGGGTGCTTTGCAGCGCTCTTAATGGTTTTATTGAATTTGCGGCGATTCGGGAGTGGCTGGATCGGGGCAAGGCCTTTGTGGGTATGATCCTGGGTGTGTTCGTAATTGCTGGGATGATGGTTGCTTTGTCTTTGTGGGGGCTGCCTGGCTCCCATCTGGCCCAGGACATAATGACACCGCAGCAGCTGACCATGGTCATCCGTACCAGTATTATCGTCAATGTGCTATTCGCGTTGGGTTATTGTGCGTTCCAGTTACGCCGCTTTTGGGATGAATAGCCTAATAAAACGTCGGCTTTTTTTACACGGATTCACTCAGTTGAAACTCCTTTTCCGCGCATCCTGCTTGATAGCGTGATTCTTTTATCCTTGATGTATCCACTTTCGTGCTTGCTGTATAAAAAACGCACTATAGCGGTGCTAATATTTTGTTCGAAATAGTCAATCAACCTACTCTATTGTCCTGTTGGGTTTACGCTTGCTATAGCGTCGAATTTACTTACATCTGGTACGCTGGTGCAATATATTATTGTGATATAAATCAACCGCTTATGCAGACTGGACTGGTAATTGCTTTATATGTTGCAGGCTTCTGTGAATGCTTGCTTGTCAGGTGTAATTGGGGCAAAAACAGGGAGGACATTGAACATGCTTTCCATGTTTTACTTACTACAAACTAGGGGTAATTATTATGAAAATTAAAAGCTTGATCGCTGCTGCTGCACTGGCTCTGCCATTTGCTGCTAGCGCTAACGTTATTACTACTACATCTTCTGTGACTGCGTCCGGCGCAGGTACCGTAGATTATGTATCTTTCAACCTGGATGCTTACAGCACTGTTCGATTGAACTCTTCTTCTTCATCTTTTGATACATATATGTATCTGTTCCGTGATGACGGATCGCTGGACGCTAGCGACTACATTACGGCTAACGATGATTATCCTTATTGCTGTAATTCTCAAATTACTACTAACTTGGCCGCTGGTAACTACATCGCTGCTATTGGCGACTTTTACCTGAGCCTGTCTGAGGCTGTTGCTGGCCTTAACGGTGGTTATAACTCCAGCGGTGCTTACAGCTTCCGTGCTGAAACTATTTCTGGCGGCAATGTAGCGTTTGGCGCTGCTGCCGTGCCTGAGCCAGCTACTCTGGCTCTGTTTGGTTTAGGTCTGGCTGGTCTGGGTGTTTCTCGTCGTCGTGCGGCGAAGTAATATCGGCTGATCACCAGCACTAATGAAAACGCCGGGGTTAATCGCCCTGGCGTTTTTTTATGCCAGATATTTATGGGCGTGAATACCGCATTCGGGTGCCTTTCTCGTTGGATAGCCGAATCTCTTCAGGCGAAAGCTCCTTGGGGAAATAGCACCCCGAAATCTTGGCATCACACAGGCTGGCACCTTCCAGGTTGGTGTTGCGCAGATCAACTCCGCGCAAATCTGCTCCCCGAAAGTAAGCATCCTGCATATCCAGGCCATCGGCATTCATATTGCGCAGATCAATGCCTCTGAACAGCGCGCCTTGCAGTTCAACGGTTTTGCCAGACTTGCGGGCATCGTTAAATGCCTTGATATTTTCATCCAGCAGCATCTTATAGAGCGGGTCGTTCGGGTCGTAGGCCATAATTTACCTTCCTTTTCTTAAAGTTATAGACGATCCTTCGCCGCTTTGCCGGTTGTTACATGGTAAATGGCGCTTGTAATGTGATTTAATGGCGTCGTAAACCGTTGTTGTCGCTCGCATTCAGGAAACCGTCGTGAATCGGATTTCAAAAAACCTCGGCCAGACTTTGCCCGTACGATTATTCCAGCGCGTGACTCGTGCTATTCCCATGGTGCGTAAAGCCACCACCGCACCACGGCGGACATCAACCGTACTGGAAAACGCCTATGAGGCGGTGGTGACCGACATCAAGCGGGAGACCTCCCGCTCTGTTACCGTTGAATTTGAGCTGCTGGAAGGGTATCGCTTGAGCTATAAAGCGGGCCAATGTGTCACGGTATCGCTGCCGGTTGGGCCAACCCTGTTTCAGCGTTGCTATTCGTTTTCCAGTGCACCCCATGAACGCCGCTATGCGATCACCGTGCAACGGATCTTTCATGGGCGGGTCTCGACTTATTTCAACAACTCCCTGAGCGTTGGCGATCGGTTTTACATCGACGACCCCATGGGCGAGTTTGTGCCGCCGGTAACGCATCCAGAGGATCAACGCTATGTCACGGTGGCCGCAGGCGCCGGTATTGTGCCGGTATTTTCCTTGATCAAGGATCTGCTGGGTAAGAATCCAATGGCAGACATACAGCTGATCTACGCCAGCCGCAATCAGGAGCAGGCGATATTTTATCGGCAGTTACAGCGCTTGGAGAAGGAGCATCCTGGGTTTAGTCTGCGTTTTCAGTTTACCCGCCGGGAAGGGGACGGACACGACCCTTACCGACGCTTGAATGGAGAAAAGATTCTGTCTCGGGTCGCAGATCCCACCAGCGCCCTGTTCTACATTTGTGGCCCCTATGGGTTGGTGAGCAAATGTACGGAAGCCTTTCATCATGCGGGTATCTCGGAGTCCAGGATTAACATTGAAACCTTTGGCTCGCCACCGGCCACCCTTATTTCCGACGAACTCAAGCCTCGCTCCATCACATTTTTGCCGCCAACGGTGCTGGGTAACACAATCAGGGTGCGTCAGCGTCAGGTAGAGACGGTTCTGGAAACTGCGCGGCGCAATGGCGTTAGCATTCCGCAGAAATGTACGGTTGGCAATTGCCAGACCTGTAAGGTGAAAATCAAGTCGGGGATGGTCATCATGGATGAGCCGAACTCGCTGTCCCTCGAGGATGCGAAAAACGGCTATGTGCTTGGCTGTATGTCGTATCCTTGCGAGTCACTTATTATAAAGCTGCCCGGTTCATGATGGGGTTGCCTTAGAGTTGCGTAAACAAATAGTCCATAGCAGGTGCAGATTTCTGATGCTGCAGCCGCAAAGCCAAGTGCTGCAGTCGTTGATTTATGCAGGGTGTGATCAGCTGTAGTTGCTGCTCACTGAATGCGTTTCCTGCCCAGTGAGGGGCGATGGCCATGGCTCCTTCCAGTGTTCGGGTCGTACCCTGAAATTGAACCTGAGCTACTTGATGCCCGTCCAGGGCGCACCATACCTTGGCTTCAAGTTCATTCATTTGTTCTTCTGTGTGGGGTGCATCATCCTGAGGTATGGTGATTACCTTGTCCTCAGCACTGTGATTCAGGGTTGGTTGTTTCATCAGGCTGAAAATGCCCAATAGACCGAGGGCAATTACCCAGCTGGCAGTAATGGATTTCATGTTCATGGTTTAATCCTGTTTGCTCTTTCGATCAGAGGCAAGCGTAAGCGGTCTTGTGTGCTGCATGTCCTTGTTTACTATTGTGCTCTGATCGGCAATCTTTTCTACTGAATAACATCCATGTAAATTGTGAAAAAATACCGTACCCGTATAGGTTGATCTGTATTTTTCTTGTAAGTTTATGAATTTGTGGGAAAAACCATATCATGCTAACTAGAACCATTCTCATTTGCCGAGGTCAAAGAGCGACGAATATCGGATCAGAGATGGTGTGGAGGGGATGTGGTAACAATTAAGAACACCGCCACCCGGTACGGCGTGGTTAGCATTGCAATCCATTGGGTATCATTTCTGATGGTGGCCGGGCTGTTTGGCGTGGGTGTGTATATGGTTGAACTGACCTATTACGATCCTTTGTATCACGAGCTGCCTGAGTGGCATAAATTGTTGGGCGTGATATTAGGGGGGCTGACGTTGATCCGACTGGTTTGGATCTGCCTGAGTCGGCCGCCCCGTGTGTTGTCTGAACATCGCTGGCAGGCTGTGCTGGCCAAGTTGGTTCATGGCTTGCTTTACCTGATATTGCTGCTGCTGGTGATCAGTGGTTATCTGATCTCGACGGCGAAAGGAACGCCATTGAGCAGCTTTGATGTACAGTTGCTGCCGGCGCTAATGAAACTCGCGCCGAATCAGGTTGATTTGATCGGTCTGATTCATCTTTGGGTGGCGTGGGTGTTGGTCGGCCTGGTTTCTGTGCACGCACTGGCCGCGCTCAAACACCATTTTATCAATCACGATCAAACGTTAACGCGCATTTTTACCATCAAGGGGTAATCACCCCGCTAAACCGCAACAGGAGCTGATTATGAGAATGAACTTTCACCGTGTGTTGACCGCCGCTATTGCCGGAGCGATGTTGTTGTGCTCTGGATTACTGCAAGCAGCACAGACGTACAAAATGGATACAGCAGGCAGCCATGCCTTTATTCAATTCAAGATTCAGCACTTGGGGTACAGCTGGCTGTTAGGCCGTTTCAATACCTTTGAGGGTGAGTTTGTCCTGGATGAGGCCAATGTTCAGAACTCCAAGGTGAACGTCACCATTGATGTGGCAAGCGTGGATTCCAATCATGGTGAGCGGGACAAGCATTTGCGCGGAAAGGATTTCTTTGATGTTTCCCAGTTCCCCAAGGCCACGTTTGTCAGCACTAAAATCGAAAAAACCGGTGATAAAACTGCCAAAATCACCGGCGACTTTACTTTAAAAGGGGTAACCAAACCGGTAACCCTGGATGCCGTATATGTGGGGGGAGGTAAAGATCCCTGGGGTGGTTATCGTCAGGGTTTTGAAGCAACGACGCAGTTGCGCTTAAAAGATTTCGGTATTGATTACAATTTGGGGCCAGCGTCTGAAGTGGTGGATATCTACATTTCCGTGGAAGGTATCAGGCAGTAAGCCTGCAAGCGCAAATGCTTTAAACAGCGCGTGAACAGCCAGAAGTGGGCTGTTCACGCGCTGTGTGCATCAGTTGAATTGGGAAAAGTCTGGCTTACGTTTTTCTAAAAACGCGCTAAACGCTTCCTTGGCTTCAGGGCCTTGCAGCATCTCGGTAAAGTAATCTTCCTCCATCTTCATGATGGCTTTGAGTTGTTCCGCATTACCCGTGCGCAGTAATTGCTTGGTTACCCGGATCGAGCGCGGCGGCAGCACAGCCAGTTGCTGAGCCTTGGCGATGGCGTGGGCTTGATATTCTTCCGCATCCACAACTTCATTAACTATGCCCATTTCCACCGCTTCGTCGGCGCGAAACATTTCGCACAGCATCAGCAGTTTGGCTGCTTTTCGATAGCCGATCAGCTGGGGGAACAGCAGGCTGGATCCTGCCTCCGGGCACAGGCCTAATGTGGCGAACGGCATTTGAAATTTGGCGCCCGGTGCGGCGTATACCAGGTCGCAATGCATCAACATGGTGGTGCCTACCCCTACAGCCGGGCCATTTACTGCGGCTACCAGAGGCTTGGTCAGGTTGGGGAGGGTGCGCAGAAAACGGCCCACGGGGGAGTCACCACCAATACTGGAGCTGTTAAGGAAATCCACCAGATCGTTACCAGCGGTAAAGCAATCCTTTGTGCCCGTGATCACGCCAACGCGCAGGTTGGAATCGTTTTCCAGTTGATCCAGAGCATCGGAGATGCCGTTGTACATGTCCCCGGTGAGGGCGTTTTTTTTGTCCGCCCGATTCAGTCGGATGATGATGATGTGGCCCTGAATCTCGGTGAGTACTTGTTCGGTCATGGGAGGGTCTTCTCTTTGTGGCTATTGTTGTGTTGATTGGGTTGTTCATCTACAGACGCATGGGCCGCAGCGATGGCTTGGGTTTCACTGCGTTGCGCCTGAACCAGCAGGTTAAGGTGCTGGGCGCTGTCGGGCAGTGTTGCGGGTGTTACCCCGGGTGCCATTTCTTTAAATGCTGCCAAGGGTGACACCCGTTTGCCAGTTTTAATGCTCACCATTGCCATTCGGATGACCGCAGCGGTAAATACGGTTTTGCGGTAAGTAAACAGTTGCTCCATGTAGATGTATTTTTCATCCCAGCTGCTGATGCGGGTTTCTACCTTGAAACGTTGCAGTGGGCGTATTTCTTTAACGTAGCTGATTTCGGTGTTGGCGATGAGGGCTTTAAAGCCGCGGCCATGCATTTCCTGCAGCCACGGCGTGTGTATCATGAACTCAACCCGCCCACGCTCCAGATATTTCAGATATTTCACATTGTTCATGTGAACGTTGGCATCCAGATCCCAGGGCATGCAGCGATAGCGTGCGAACACCCAATCCTGAAAGGTCTTGGTGGGTTTTATTTTCTGAACGTAAAGCGCAAAAATGAACCGAACTATAAACCACATGATACTACCTGCACTGGTTTGGGTTTGTTTGGTGTGCTGACTACGGCGTGGCCGTTACTGCATCGTCAGTACAACTTTTCCAACCGCCTTCCGTTGCAGCAATAAATTCATCGCATCCGCTACCTGTTCAAGCGGGTAACTGGCACACACGTAAGGCTTGATCTTGCCCTCCATCGACCACTGGAACAGTTCTTTAAAGTTGTCCTGATTGGCTTGGGCTTCTTTGGCCAGGGAAGCGCCCCAGAACACGCCCACTACAGAACTGCTTTTCAACAGAGTCAGGTTGGCTGCCAGCTGCGGAATATCGCCACTGGCAAAACCCACCACCAGCAGGCGGCCGCCCCAGTTAATACAACGCATGGCTGTTTGAGTGTATTCGCCACCCACTGCATCGTATATGACATCAGCGCCGTTACCGCCGGTCAATTTTTTCACTTGATCCTTCCAGTCCGCATCGTTGTAATTGACGATGTGATCCGCCCCGCGTTGTTGGCACACCGCCAGCTTCTCATTATTGCCACCTGCCGCGATGACCGTTGCCCCCATCAATTTACCTAATTCCACGGCGGCCATGCCCACACCGCCAGATGCACCCAGTACCAGCAGGGTCTCACCTGCTTGCAGTTGCCCTCGCTGCTTGAGCGCGTAGTAAGAGGTACCATAGATCATGGTGAAGGCGGCGGCCTCTTCGTAACTGAACGCCGACGGCATAGGGAAACAGCTGGCTGCTGGCACCACGATTTCTTCCGCGTAGGCACCCACAAAGGCAAAACCCATCACCTGATCGCCTGGTTTAACGTGGGTTACTTTGTCGCCTACGGCTTTCACGGTGCCCGCCACCTCTGTACCGGGGATGAAAGGCAGGGGCGGCTTGAATTGATACTTGTTTTCGATGATCAGCGTGTCGGGAAAGTTAATGCCCGCAGCATGTACGGCGATCAGTACGCCGTCAGCGCCAACACTCGGGGAGGGTACTTCTTCCACCACCAGTTTTTCCGCCGGACCGTATTCTTTACAAAGCACCGCTTTCATGGGTATGTTCCCTTTCGTTGTCGTATCGTTGTTGTCGTGGCAGAGAAGGTTACGCAGTCTGCAATTTTGAAGTCAATCAGAAGCGCGATCACTGACTGAAAAGGCTAATTAACTGTCAGTTTTGGCCAGTAGCGTGTTGATATTGCCCTGTGTATACTTTCGACCCGATAGTCACACCCATACTCAAATCATCAAAATTTATTATGTAGGCGAGGATTGAACATGGATTTACAAGGCAAGATTGCTGTCGTAACCGGGGGCGCGTCAGGTCTGGGTAGAGCGACCACAGAAGCGTTTTTGGCCAAAGGTGCCAAGGTTGTTATTTTCGATCTGAACGAAGATGCCGGTAATGCGGCTGTTGCTGAGCTGGGCGCTAACTGCCGATTCGAAAAAGTGAATGTGGCCGACGAAGCGTCTGTGCAAGGTGCCATCGCCAACGTATTAAGCGCTTTCGGTGCGCTGCATGTTGCAGTGAACTGTGCCGGTATTGGTTCTGCTATGAAAACCT
Organism: Ketobacter alkanivorans; assembly: GCF_002863865.1. Taxonomy (NCBI): domain Bacteria; kingdom Pseudomonadati; phylum Pseudomonadota; class Gammaproteobacteria; order Pseudomonadales; family Ketobacteraceae; genus Ketobacter; species Ketobacter alkanivorans. Next base: position 4,138,380 of record NZ_CP022684.1, read on the forward strand.
ACGGCAGCAAAGGCCCGCACTCGCTGGAAATTTTCCAGAAGGTTATTGCGGTAAACCTGGTGGGTACTTTCAATGTTACCCGTCTGGCGGCAGAAGCCATGGCTAAAAACGATCCGGTTACCGAAGATGGTGAGCGTGGAGTGATTATCAACACGGCGTCGGTTGCGGCGTTTGATGGTCAGGTTGGTCAGGTGGCGTATTCTGCGTCTAAAGGTGGTGTTGTGGGCATGACATTGCCGATAGCTCGTGACTTGTCTACCTACGGCATTCGAGTGAACGTGATAGCTCCGGGGATCTTTAATACTCCGTTAATGAATGCAGCCCCCGACGCGGTGAAACTGCCACTGGTTGAAATGACTCAGTTCCCCAAACGTCTGGGGCATCCCCCCGAGTACGGTCAGCTGGCCTGCCAGATGGTTGAAAATGGATTCTTTAATGGTGAAGTTGTGCGTCTGGACGGCTCTATCCGTATGGCGCCTCGCTGATCGAACCCACAAGGTTTGATGGCCGCTAAGCCCGCTTTTATAAGCGGGCTTTTTTGTGGATGACGTTTGATGGCCGCTGTACGGAATGAGGTGGAAGCGTGTAAAGTGAGGGTTTGACGGCTTTTGATATTCTGACCAAGGAACCTCACCATGATAAGAAAAATTGGATTGATTACTGTACTGGTACTGGCTGGTATCACCCTGTCTGGTTGCACCACTTGCGATGTGGCGCTTTGGCTGGGGGATGATGTTTGCGCTATTGGTAGTATTTGATTGGGCGTTGTTGCGGGCTGAGTGAAACGCAGCTTGGAGCGTAGGGAAACCGGTGAATTATCGTAACCTGATCCTTTTGGTATTGGGGCAATGTACCCTGGGCGCCACTGCACCCATGTTGGTGTTAATCAACGGATTTATCGGTACAGAGTTGGCTCCCACCGAAGCTTTGGCGACACTGGGAATGGGTACGTTGGTGGCGGGTACGGCGCTGGCCACTGTGCCTGCTGCCAGGTTGGCGCAGCGGCGGGGCCGCCGCTTTGGCTTTATGGTGGCAGCAATGCTGAGCATTCTGGGCTCGGCTCTGGCCATTGGCTCCATTCACTTCCACAGTTTTACCTTGTTTTGTGTGGCCATGTTTGTGCTGGGCACCACCTTGGCATTTATGCAGCAATTTCGTTTTGCCGCAGCGGAGAATGCCAGGCCAGACCAGATCAGCCTGGCGGTTTCCATGATTCTGTTTGCCGGAATTGGCTCTGCCATGATCGGCCCCCGGCTGGGGGTGGCCGCAGCGCCGTGGCTGCCAGAGCTGCCTTACGCTGGATCATTTGTTGCCCTTGCTGTGCTGGCATTGGCGTGTTTGTTGGTGATGTCCTTTTATCGCTCCCAAGCCCGGCCCAGTCAGAGCGAGCCCACTTCGGTAACCCGGGTGCAGCTGTGGCGTCCAGGTTATGTATTGGGTGTATTGTGTGGTGCCACGTCGTTCTCGGTGATGAGCTTGGTGATGACAGCCACACCCATCAGTATGCACCACCATCAGGGGTTGCCCTTGGCTGAAACCGCCGACGTGATTCAGTGGCATATTGTGGCCATGTTTGTGCCGTCTCTTTTTACCGGTTATCTAATCAAGCGCATAGGCGTGCAGTGGGTTGCACTACTGGGCATCCTGATCAATATCGCCTGCGTATTAATGGCGCTGTCGGGTGTGACATTGCAGCACTATCTGGTGGCGCTGGTGCTGTTGGGGCTTGGCTGGAACGCACTGTTTATGGCGGGAACCCACTGGGTCGCGGTTACCCATGCCGGAGAGGAGCGCTTTCAGGCGCAGGCCAATAATGATTTTATTGTGTTTGCTTGTCAGGGGGTTGCATCCCTCAGCGCGGGTTTTCTGCTGGCTTTGATTGGGTGGCAAGGGCTGAATTTGGTAGCGCTTGCCATGTTGTTGATTTGTATGATGGTGTGGTTCCACCTAGTATTGATCAGACAGGTTCACCGTCTAGGTGTGGCAACGTAGGTTCTAAGCAGGCTTTGTGATGTATACGCCGGATTCATTTTTGGTTTCTGAACGGGAAGTGTTATATGACTGGATCGAGCGCTGGAGCTTTGGCAAGCTGGCGACAACCCAGCGTGGACGCATAGAAATCAATTCGTTTCCGTTCTATCTGGATCGGGAGAAGCATGAGTTGGTGGGCCATATGGGGCGCACCAACAGGCAGTGGCAAAGCTTGATGCGGGCAGATGACCTCTTGGTGTGTTTTGACGGCCCCCATGGTTATGTTTCGCCGCGCTGGTACAGTCAGCCGGATGGTGTGCCAACGTGGAATTTTTTGAGTGTTCAAGTGGTTGGAGCGGCAGAGCTGATTAAGACAGAAGCCGAATCCGTATCGGTTCTACGCCATATGTCCGAAATAAATGAAGAGCACTATGGCGAGGGCTGGACGCTTGATGAGCTGGCTGCGGACAAGTTGAGCATGATGCTCAAAGCACTGGTGTTCTTCCGTATCAAAATCCAATCAATGGAGGGTAAGGCCAAGCTGAGCCAGAATCGCAGCAAAATGGATCGCGTAGGTGTGATTCAGAAGTTTGCAGCCAGCCCGGATACTCAACTCCAGGCATTAGCCCGTTTGATGAAGGATGCTCTCAAGCAGGAGCAGAAGTAAACCTTGCAGCTATGGCAGCAAAGTTGAGCTAGAATGTCAGAAGGATTCTTACACAGGGTTGGTGTGGGTTGCTTAGGCATATTCCTTTCATATTGTTGTTCTTTTTTATAGCTTTTTCTGCTTCGGCAGAAGAACTCAAGCCCCTCACTGTTCAACTTAAATGGCAACACCAATTTCAATTTGCAGGCTTTTACGCGGCCGTGGAAAAAGGCTTCTATCGTAAGGCCGGTTTTGAGGTAACCCTTAAGCAAGCCGCGGTGGGCGTTAACCCCATAGAAGTAGTCTTGAGCGGAAAAGCAGATTACGGTGTCGCCAATTCGGAATTACTGCTTTATCACCTAAAAGGCAGCCCTGTCACGGCGCTGGCCGTTCTGATTCAGCATTCCCCATTGGTTCTGGTAAGCCTTGAAAACTCGGGGATATACAGCCCTCAGGATTTGATTGGCAAACGCGTAATGTTTCCCGCTGGCCCCTACGGCGCCAATACGTTGGGGTTGTTGGCTCGAGAGGGTGTTGAAGCTTCACAGGTAAAGCAGGTGCCGATGTCGTTTAATGTGGATGACCTGATCAATGGCCAAGTGGATGCCATGGTGGGTTACGCGACGGATTTGCCTTATCAACTCAATGAAAAAGGTGTTGCCTTTAATCTTATCCAGCCGCGCAGTTATGGTATCGATTTTTATGGGGATACCCTTTTCACCTCGCGGGATCGGGTAGGCAACAAGAGTGAAGAGGTGCGCTTGTTTCGTAACGCGACCCTGGCGGGATGGCGCTACGCTTTGGAACACCCACAAGAGGTTATAGGTTTTCTGCAAACTCGCTTTCGTAGCTCGAAGGATTTGGAAGCGCTGCAATTCGAAGCAACCGCAATGCGGAAATTGATGGCACCAACCTTGGTGGACCTGGGCCATATGAACCCTGGGCGCTGGCAGCATATCGGCGAAACGTTTGCCGCACTGGGTATGGGCCCCAAAAAAATCGACTTGGATGGCTTTTTATACGACCCGAATCGTACGGTATTTAATGAGCGGATGCGGCAGCTGATTTGGTGGATGGTAATCGCTGCGGCGCTAGTGGGCCTGCTTTTATTGTTGCTGGTTGCGTTGAATTGGCGGTTAAACCGAAAAGTGTCAGCGCATGCGCTGGAGCTCGCCGAGCGCAAGCATCGGGAAATATCCCTGCGTTTGTTATCGAAGGCGGTGGAAAACAGTCACTCAGGCGTCTTGATCATCGACAGCAGCGAAAAGGTTGTCTATGCCAACCCAGCCTTTTGTGAGCAGTGTGGGTTAGATGCACCTGAGCTGCAAAGCATGAACCTGAGTGATGTGCGACGTTATCTGGCATTGCCCGAAATTGATTCCAGATGTTGGGAAGGCTCAGCTGAGCTTGCTGTGCCAGTGGAAGTGAAGGGCCGGTTTGCAGATGGAAGTGAGCGTTGGGTGCAGGTGGCGGTTTCGCCCATTTTAGAGTATCCAGATCAGGGGGTGGAGCTATACAGGGAGCCTGCTCCTGTCAGCCACTATGTGTTTTCATGCGAGGACATAACACCCCAGAAGAAAAGCCAAGAACAGATGGAAAAGCTGGCGTTTTACGATCAACTTACAGGCCTGGAATCTCGATTGCTGTTCAAGCTGCGATTGGAGAATGCACTGGCACGTTCTGCCCGTGATAACAAAATGACGGCCCTCATGTTTATCGATCTTGATTTGTTTAAGAAAATAAACGATCACTATGGCCATGACGTGGGGGATGAAGTTCTGAAGGCGGTGGCCACTCGAATCAGACAAACGGTGCGCAGTAATGACACAGTGGCTCGCATCAGTGGCGACGAATTTACGGTGATCGTATCCGATATTGTAGATCATACCGTGGTGCGCAGAGTGGCTGAGGATATTCTTAATTCCTTGACCAAAGCAATTAACGTGGCGGGCATTGAACACGTTGTCAGTGTCAGTATCGGCATTGCAATCACACCCAGTGATGCCAATGATGTGGAGACCTTAACCAAGCATGCCGATGTTGCCATGTATCAGGCTAAAAAAAGCGGGCGTAATGGCGTGCAATTTTTCTCCCATTCTATGAATGAGTGGGTTAGAGAGAAAAAGCAGTTAGAGCAGGACATGAGAGAGGCATTGTCCGAGCGCCAGTTCAAGTTGGTATATCAGCCGGTTGTAGAGCTGACTACCGGCAAACTGGTAGGGCTTGAAGTGTTACTGCGCTGGCAGCACCCGGTAAGAGGCAGTATTTCACCTGAATATTTTATTCCGTTGGCCGAAGAAAGCGGGTTGATATTGCCTTTGGGGAAATGGCTTGCTCATGAGTTGATTGCTGCCATGCAGCGGATATCAAGTGTGGGTGTTACCGGGCTAATGATGAGTATCAATATGAGCCCGAAGCAGGTGCGTGATGATGCACTGTTACGAGATGTCAGTCAGATATTGCAACGTCAGGGTGTCGACGATTTCAGGCTGCTGCTGGAGCTGACTGAACGTGCCCTGCGGGATGATGGGCGCAACGATGGCGTCAACCTGCGGCGCTTGACTGAACTTGGTTTCAAACTGGTTATTGATGAATTCGGCGAGGGAGGTGTATCGGTAAGAATGTTGAGCGAACTGCCCGCTGAGTACATCAAAATCAGCAGGCAGTTTGTTCAGGAATGTGCCTATAACGTTGCTTCACAGCAGGCGATATGTGCAACTCTGGCGCTTGCTCGATGCTTGGGCATACAAGCGATTGCGGTAGGGGTTGAATCCCTTGATCAGGTTAGGTTTCTGCGTGAACAGGGTTGTGCTCTGGGGCAGGGGCACTTGTTTTCGCCTGCCAGCGAACTCGAAGAGTTACTGGATCGGTTCAGCCCCGACAACGTCGTCATGTTCACGTCAGCGACCTGATTCGCTATTCGTTGTTTGTCGTTCCACAGGCTGTTTGCTTTTCTTTCTGGTCGATTGTTCTGGCTTTTCCCTTGGTTGCGGAGGTGCCTCGCGCACTACCTGATAGCTCAGGTTGACAATGCTCTCTGAGATTTTTGGGAACGCGTAGTAGCTTGCTAAGGCCGCCCGACCTAATGGCCCGACCTTGCGCTTGTTGCGAGTAATGATGATGTCCAACATCCAATCTACGGCTTTCTCTGGTGACATGGCCGGGGTGTAATCGTAGATTTTGGTGGGCTCAATCATGGGGGTGCGCACCAACGGATAATTGATGGTGGATACGGTTACACCAGTGTGAGCCAGTTCATTGGCGGCTACCCAGCTCCAGCCCTCCAATGCCCATTTTGAGCCAAGGTAGGCCGAGAAGCGGGCTGGGTTGGCTTGAATGCCCACAGTGGAAACATTAATGATATGGCCGTCACCTCGCTGCATCATTCCGGGCAGAAGATTCAGGGCCATACGTACAGACCCAAAGTAGTTTAGCTGCATGGTGCGTTCGTAATCGTGAAACCGATCCAGGCTGTATTTGATTGAGCGTCGTATTGAGCGGCCTGCGTTATTGATCAGGATATCCACGCCGCCGTGGTTGGAGATGACTTGCTGACACAGGCGATCCACATCGTCGCCATCTGCCAGGTTGCCCGTGTAAACGAAGGCTTTACCGCCGGCACGTTGAATAGCGTCCGCTATGGTGTCCAACTTATCTTTAGAGCGGGCCACCAACAGCAAGGTTGCACCGGCCTCGGCTAGCTGCTGCGCAACTTGTGCGCCAATTCCGGAGCTGGCCCCGGTGAGCAGAATAGTCTTACCATCTACTCGTTCCTGCAGAGCCGTCCGTGATTGGAACAGGCTTTTCGCATTCCACTTCCAATGATCCTGGGCTCGCTGCAAGTACGGGCGTAATTTCGGCTTGCGAAATAATACTTTGTCGGCCTCAGGCTGAGGCGCGGTGGAGGCTTTGGTTTGGGGTGAAAGATGCTGCCGCCAGTATTGCCATAACGCGGGCATGTACTGCTTCAGGTCTGGCGGGGTAATGCCTGAGCCTGCCAGCGCCTGGGCTGCGTTGCGGCGGTCAAAGGTGGTTTGATAGGTAATAAAGCTAAGCGCTTCTGGAGCGATATCCATACTTAGCAACAGCTTCTGAACCAGCTTTTGCTGCGCCAATGTAGGGATGGTGGATTCCGGAAGTTTATTCAGAATCTTATTGGGCAGTTGCCAGCGGAAGCCAGGTAAGTCGGAGGTGTCTGCAATCAGGTTGACCAGCTCACCCAGTGAGTAGTGCTGTGGATCTGTGAGGTTGAAGCACTGGCCATCCAGGTTGGGTTGATGAGCAATATAAACCATGGATTGAGCAACGTAGTCCACAGGCACAATGTTGAATTGGCCACCCTCGATGCCTGGAATCGGTGTCCATTTCGGTAGCCAGCGGCCGATGATTTCCAGCAGTTGGAATAGGTAATAAGGGCCGTCGACTTTGTCCATCTCGCCACTTTGGGAATGGCCAACCACCATAGATGGTCGGTAAATACGAAAGGGCACCTTGGCTTCATCCCGCACGCATTTTTCGGCCAAATGCTTGGTGAGGAAGTAAGGATTGGTGAAATGGGTGCCTTGGTCAAACATGTCCTCTGTGAACTGGCCTGGGTATTGGCCCGCTACGGCGATGGAGCTGACATGGTGGAAGCATCCCACCTGCAGGGTGTGCGCCGCCTGCAGCGTATGGCGGGTGCCTTCCACGTTGGCCTGCTGCTGAGCATTGGCATCGGCTTTCAGATCATAAATAGCCGCAACGTGAAACAGATGGTTTATCTGTCCTTTTAGCGGTTCTGCGTCTTCTGGGCTGATGCCCAGTCCGGGCTGGGTCAGGTCGCCGCTGATGGCGTGCAAGCGTTCTGCGGATTTGCCGAGCTGTAGCTTTACCTTATCCAGCTTATGCTCTGAGCCGGTGCGAACTACCGCATACACGGTGGCTTGGGGTTGCTTCAGCAGTTCTTCCACCACAAAGCGGCCTATAAAGCCGGTGGCACCGGTAATCAGGTAGTTCATAGTGTCTTCCATCGATAGATAAAGCTAACAAGTGTTAGTTAAGTTAATGTGCAGTTAAGCCCTTGTCAACCTGGGCTTGGTATAAAAAATTGTTCATTCCTATATTGAAGGATAAACTAACAGCTGTTTGTTCAAAAAAAGGCCAGCAGATGAATCAAGTCAGCACCCGAAACACCCGCTCCGATCGCAAGGAGGCTTCCCGGCGACGGATACTGGCCGCTGCCATGCAGCTGGTGGAAGAGGGGCGTTCGCCGGATGCACTAGGGCTGCGGGAGGTAGCTCGTATGGCCGGTATGGCGGCACCCTCCCTGTATAACCACTTCGCCGATATGGATGAATTAGGGTTGGCGTTGGTGGACGATTGTCTGATCCGGTTGCGGGCGGTGGCCCGTGGTGCCCGTAAAGAGATTATCAACAATGACACGGCAGTGGCCCTGAAAAGCCTGTTGCTGCAGTTTTCCGGCGCGGTAGCCCATTTCGAGCCGCAGTTGCGTCTGCTGATCATGCAGTGGTTCAACGTTAACCCCGAATATCGGCGCATTATCCGCCGTGAGCTTTCCATTATGCGCCGTGAGATGGCGGTGGACATGCGAGACGCTGCCGCTGGCCGGGGGCTGGCCAATCATGAATATGAGCTGGAGTCCGATACGATCTTTTCCTTGTTGATTACTTTCGTTCTGAATGCCCTTGATCTAAGTAAGGAAAAGCGTGAGCAGCGCCTGCTTATTTTAGAGCGCCAGATACTGATGGTCGTGATGGGCAGTCGCGCCCTCAACGTCTGAATGCCTGTTGATACGGGCCGCTTCCTGATATTCTATGCACCCTTAAACAAGCTTCGAATCATCAGGCACCCCAGCCTGAATTTTGCTAACAGACAGTAAAGCAGGAGAGCACCACATGCCGGCGTATCGTTCCAAAACCTCCACCCAAGGTCGTAATATGGCGGGCGCTCGTGCCCTGTGGCGGGCCACCGGTATGAAGGATGGCGATTTCCAGAAGCCGATTATTGCGGTGGCCAACTCATTCACCCAGTTTGTACCAGGGCATGTGCATCTTAAGGATCTGGGCCAGTTAGTGTGTCGGGAGATCGAAAAGGCAGGCGGCGTGGCTAAAGAGTTTAATACCATCGCGGTGGACGATGGTATTGCCATGGGACACGACGGCATGCTCTACAGTTTGCCCAGCCGCGAAATCATTGCCGATTCCGTTGAATACATGGTGAATGCTCACTGTGCCGATGCCTTGGTGTGTATTTCCAACTGCGACAAGATCACCCCGGGAATGCTGATGGCTGCCCTGCGTCTTAATATCCCGGTGATTTTTGTGTCCGGTGGCCCAATGGAGGCGGGGAAAACCAAACTGGCCGATAAAATCATCAAGCTGGATCTGGTGGACGCCATGGTGGCAGCCGCAGACCCCAATATCACCGATGAAGAGGCGGACATGTACGAGCGCAGCGCCTGCCCGACCTGTGGCTCCTGCTCCGGCATGTTTACCGCTAACTCCATGAACTGTTTGACCGAGGCGCTGGGTTTATCTCTGCCCGGCAACGGCACCACTCTGGCCACGCACAAAGATCGTGAGCGCCTGTTTCTGGAAGCCGGTCGCAGTATCGTGGGCATCACCAAGCGTTATTACGAGCAGGATGACGAAAGCGTGTTGCCGCGCTCCATTGCCAGTGTAAAAGCCTTTGAAAACGCCACCACTTTGGATATCGCCATGGGCGGCTCTACCAACACCATCCTGCACTTGATGGCGGCGGCCCAGGAAGGTGAAGTGGATTTCGGCATGGCCGATATTGATCGACTGTCCCGCAAGGTGCCGCAGTTGTGTAAGGTCGCGCCCAATACGCCGCAGTATCACATCGAAGACGTGCACCGTGCCGGTGGCATCATGGGTATTCTGGGCGAACTCAATCGTGCGGGTCTGTTGAACGCCGATGTGCCTACGATCCATGCGCCTACCATGGCGGATGCCCTGGCCAAGTGGGACATCACTGTGACCGATGACGAAGCTGTACATACCTTCTTTAAAGCGGGGCCAGCTGGCATTCCTACTCAGCAGGCTTTCAGCCAGGATTGCCGTTGGGATTCCGTGGATGCGGATCGTGCCAACGGCTGTATCCGTTCATTGGAGCATGCCTATTCCCGCGAAGGCGGTTTGGCAGTATTGACGGGCAATATCGCCCTTAACGGCTGCGTGGTGAAAACCGCAGGTGTGGATGAAAGCATTCACGTGTTTGAAGGCCCGGCCCGTATTTTCGAAAGTCAGGATTCTGCGGTGAAAGGCATTTTGGGTGACGAAGTTCAGCCCGGTGAGGTCGTGATTATTCGTTACGAAGGCCCCAAAGGTGGCCCCGGTATGCAGGAAATGCTGTACCCCACCAGTTATTTGAAATCAAAAGGCCTGGGCAAGCATTGTGCGTTGCTGACCGATGGCCGTTTTTCTGGAGGTACCTCCGGTTTGTCTATCGGCCATGTGTCGCCGGAAGCAGCATCCGGCGGTGCCATTGGCTTGGTGGAGCCTGGTGACCTTATTAAAATCGACATCCCCAATCGCACCATCGATGTGCTGCTGACCGATGAACAGCTGGCAGAGCGTCGTGCCGCAATGGACGCCAAGGGCAAGGATGGTTGGAAGCCTGCGGAGCAGCGCACCCGTAAAGTCAGTACTGCCTTGCGTGCTTATGCTGCGTTAGCAACCAGTGCGGATCGTGGTGGTGTGAGGGATCTTTCCCAGATCGAGCAGTAACAGCGGTATTCTATGCCCACACAAAAACGCCCCGCATCTGTGGGGCGTTTTTGTGTCAGTAAAACGTGAAACCGATTCTCGACAGATATTGATCTGGGTGTATTGCGTGACTGAGTGACTGTGTTATAAAAGTTGTTCATTAATATAAAGGATTGGATCTGTTCGTTATGTCTGCATCACAAGCCGGAATTCTGCAACCCGTACCCAAGGTGGCCCGTCATCTGATTTTTACCCACTCATTGGAGAGCGATCCTGTAGAGCAGCTACGTCGCTTGCAGGATGTGGCCGACGGCGACAGCATTGTGGTGGGGCTGGGGCAAAGTCTGTTGCTGCATTTAGGGTGCGACGTTAAAGGGATGCAGGATATGCCTGCCCTGTCTGGTTCATCCGTAGAAATACCTTCTACACCGGCCTCCCTGTGGATTTGGCTGCGGGGTGAAGATCGAGGTGATCTTGTGGTGCAAACCCTGGCGTTGAAGCAGCGCATGGCGGGGGCATTCGAACTGAGGGATGCGGTGGATTGCTTTATGCATCATGACAGCCGCGACCTTACCGGGTACGAAGACGGCACTGAAAACCCGGAAGGGGAGGACGCCGAGCGCGCGGCGTTGGTGTCCAGCGGTATCGAGGGGCTGGATGGCTCCAGCTTTGCCTCGATACAGCAATGGTTGCACAACCTTTCTCATTTCCAGGCACTACCACAAACCGAGCAGGACAACATATTCGGGCGTCATCGTGACACCAATGAAGAGTTCGATTCTGCCCCCGAATCAGCGCATGTAAAGCGATCCGCGCAGGAAAGTTTTACACCGGAGGCCTTTATGCTGCGTCGTTCCATGCCTTGGAATAACGCAACCCAGGAAGGCTTGGTGTTTCTTTCGTTCGGGCACAGCTTGGCCGCGTTTGACGCCATTATGCGGCGCATGGTGGGATTGGAAGATGGTATCACCGATGGCCTGTTTCGTTTTACCCGGCCGGTAAACGGAGCCTATTTCTGGTGCCCCCCCATGAAAGATGGAAAGTTAAATTTGAGCCTGTTGAAAATCAGTTGATGTTGTTCGTGTGGTTGAGCGGCTACTCTGTAAACATTTTTCTTCACAAATGTAGAACCGTCTGGTAGCTTTATCAGTGCAGTTGAATAGTAAAAAATGCACGCACTCCTGACGAGGTTCAGACATGCAAGCAGAACTGACGCTCAACCTGAAATGCCCCTCCTGTGGATCCCTCACCCCCAAATCCCTGACTGAAATCAAAGCGCAAAAAGCCTTTGATTGTGAGTGTGGTTTCCATGCGGATTTAACACCCAAGGCCTTGGCCAGGCCAGCTAGACAGCAGCGCGAAAAGCTGGCTATCCCGGCGTAGAGTCGCTCAGGGCAAATAGCCCGGCGTACCCGGTGGTGTGAACGCTCAACAGAGCTGTGGTTCTGGGGTGTCTTGCCCACTCAAAATTAACCAAACCCGGTGGATTCTCATTAATTCCCACCTGTGGTAGCCTGCCCCCTTTCAATACCTGCCCAGCATTGTCATGTCACTCATTCGTTCCAGACCGTGTTAGACGCCCATTGTTCGGTCAGGCCTGGATCTGAACGAGAACCAGTAAATCTTTTATTCATGCACTTTTGGCTGCGGGAGTAGTAAATGCTCAGTTATCGACACGGTTTTCACGCAGGCAATCATGGAGATGTGCTCAAACATTGGGTGCAGGTGTTATGTCTGCAGTATCTGAAACAGAAAGATAAGCCGTTTTTCTATATTGATACCCATGCCGGTGCGGGTATGTATTCCCTAACCGGGCCCTATGCCAAGAAAACCGGCGAGGCCAGCCAGGGTATCGGCCGCCTGTGGGATCAGAAAAAGTTGCCAGCAGGGCTGCAGGACTACGTCCAAATCGTAAAACAGTGCAATAAAGCCAAACTGGTTCATTACCCCGGCTCGCCCTCTATTGCGGCTCAGCTGATGCGCGAAGACGATCGCTTGCGCCTGATCGAGATGCACGGCGCGGACAGCGCCACGCTGCAAAAACACTTCGCGCGTGACCGACGGGCAAAAGTGGTGGAAGGGGATGGCTTTGTTGAGTTAAAAGGGCTGTTGCCGCCCCCAGTCGCCGGGGCTTGGTGTTGATGGATCCCTCTTACGAGGTGAAAACCGATTACAGCAAGGTGATCAAGTCCATTAATGAGGGGCTGAAACGCTTTGCGACAGGCCAGTTTCTGGTGTGGTACCCGCTGATCAATTCCGTTAATGCCCAGCGTTTCTCAGAGCAGTTGCGCAAAATTCCCTGTGAAAGCTGGTTGGATGTTCAACTGCGGGTTAGTCGGCCACCTCAAGGGCATGGCATGTTCGGCAGCGGCATGTTTGTGATAAATCCGCCCTGGACACTAAAAGAACAACTGGAACAAGGAATGCCAACGCTCACCCAGATACTGGGTCAGGATGATGGTGCGGAGTGGTTGGTGCAGGTTAGCAGTTAACTCTGTTGATGGTTAACTCAGCTGGTATAGATAAAGGCAAATATTCAGAAGGTAAATGCAATGAGTATCACTAAAGACACCGTGGTTCAATTTCACTACACCCTGACAGAAGGCGAGACGCAACTGGAGAGCACCGCAGGCGGTGACCCCATGGCGTATTTGCATGGCCATGGCAATATTATTGTCGGCCTGGAAAAGGCGATGGAAGGTAAAGCCCCAGGCGATACCTTTTCGGTAACCGTAGAGCCCGCACAGGCCTATGGTGAACGCAAAGCGGATGCCTCTCAGCGGATTTCACTGAAACATCTGCAAGGTGCTAAAAAATGGCGGCCGGGCATGATGGCATGGGTAGAGACTGACAAGGGGCAGCGACAGGTAACCGTGGTGAAAGTTGGCAAATTCAATGCGGATTGCGATCTGAATCACCCATTGGCCGGTAAAACCCTTACATTTGATATAGAAATTATTGAAACTCGCCCTGCAACGGCAGAAGAAAAGTCTCATGGACACGCTCATGGCGTAGGTGGCCATCACCACTAGACGTGGGCGGCTGAGTTTGGCTCGTAAGTGGATGCAATCTATGTGGAGTGGGCTACGCTTACAATAGGTGGGGCCTTCCCCACTGATTCTTTGTCCACTTTGGGTTTTGCTGTAAAGGATGAGCGATAAACCTTCACGACGCTGGTATGCGGCCGCCGACATTGTCCACAATGCTTATACTGCGTGGGTGGTGTTGTTATTGTCCCTGATTGTGACGCTTGGGGCTTATGTTGTTTCCGTTCGGATCATCGAACAGCGCCAGTCTGATCGATTCCAATTCAGTGCCTATGAGCTTGAAAAAGCCATCAAAAGCCACCTTAGCGTGTATGAACAAGTGCTGCGGTCTACCGTGGCCTTTGTATACTCAAGCGACCAGCTGGAACGATCTACCTTTGCTACCTTCGTCCGTAGCCTGGAGCTGAATCAATACTGGCCAGGTATTCAGGGCATTGGTTACAGCGTGCCCCTGCAGCCCTCAGAACTAGAGGCTCATACCCAAGCCATTCGCGATGAAGGCTTTCCCGAATATGCCATAAAGCCTTCCGGTGATCGCACCATTTACTCAGCCATTGTGTATCTGGAGCCATTCGATTGGCGTAACCGGCGTGCTTTTGGTTATGACATGTACAGCAATGAAGTCAGACGTATTGCTATGGATCGGGCCCGCGCCACCGGAGAGGCTTCGACCTCCGGCAAAATCACATTAGTTCAGGAAACTGAACAATATGTGCAAAACGGTTTTTTGACCTACATGCCGGTGTATCGGGCCAAAGCGACGCCTTATACCGAAGCGCAACGACTGGCGCAGTTCGAAGGCTGGATCTACGCCGCATTCAGGGCGGGTGACCTGATGAACGGTGTGACCGGTGGCGATGCTTTAATGTTGGAATACGAAATCTACGACGGCGCTAGCGTGGAACCGGCTGCCCTGTTGTATTCCTCTCACGGCAGGAACGTGGCTCGTACCGGCAGCATTGATCTGGTGGCGGTGCGTCAGATCGAATTGCAAGGCAGGCCATGGACATTGCGGGTAACCCCGGCAGACGGTTTTGCTCAGAGCGTAGAGCATATAGATCTGCCCCAGTACGTAGCAGTGGGGGGTGTCATTATTGATCTGTTGCTGTTCTACGTGATTCTTTCCCTGCACTTTGTCAGGCAGAAAGCGGAGACGATTGCCGAGCGGCGTACCCAGCAGTTACGGGCGACCCAGGAAGATCTGGAACTGCAGCGGGTGTTCGCCAATGCGGTGATTGATAGCCTGCCTTTGGTGCTGTTTGTCAGGGAGTATAAAAGCGACACCATCATGCGCATCAACCCCTACACGCGCAATGTGTTTGGCATCAATTCTGCAGCGGGTGGGGAGCTTTTGAATCGCTTTGTGGCGCGGGTGGAGAATCAGAGCCGACTGGCGGGCGTGGATAGCCAGGCCGACTACATGGCACAGCTGGATGTTGAAACCCAGACCGGCACACGCTGGTTTACAGTCAGCCGAACCAGCATTGACAACGGTCGGGGCGACCAGGAATACAGTTTGTGTGCGGCGATCGACATCACCGACCGGCTTGAGTCCGAAAAGCGCTTTACCACCCTGTTTGATTCTGCCCCCTGCGGATTGATGCTGGTGCGCAGCGATCAAACCATACAGCTGGCCAACAGGGCATTGTGTGAGCTGTTCGGTTACGGCCTTGAGGAATTGCCCGGCAACGAAATCGGTATCCTGGTGCCCCAGGATCTGCGTGCCAGTCACGGGCGGCAGGTGGCGGCTTATGGTCTTAACCCTTATCAACGCAAGATGAGCTCACGTTCCAGTTTGAAAGGGGTTACCAAAGATGGTCGCGAATTAATACTGGATATCGCCCTGCAGCCACTGAATTATGACAATCAGGGCTATGTGTTGGTGTCAGTGGCGGATATAACCAAACAGCACAACCTGGTTCAGCAATTGGAGCGCGCCAACCGTTACAAATCAGAGTTCCTTGCCAGCATGTCTCACGAGCTGCGCACCCCCTTGAATTCCATTATTGGGTTCACTGAGCGGGTCTTGAAAGGCGCAGGCGTCGGTTTAGGGGAGCGCGAGCGCGACGGGCTCGATACCGTGCAGCGCAATGCCCATCATCTGTTGGCGCTGATAAACGACATACTGGATCTGTCCAAAGTTGAGGCAGGCCGTATGGAGGTGGATTGGGAGCACTTCGATCTATGTAAGCTATTGGATGTTCAGCTGCAGGTTTTGACCCCTTCCGCCAAAGCGAAAGGGTTGCATATGAGGGTGAGCCTGCCCGAAGAGCCCATCATGATCACCACAGATCGCTCCAAGCTGCTGCAGATTCTTAATAATATGGTCTCCAATGCGGTTAAGTATACGCAGGAGGGTAAGATTGAGGTCACGCTTGAGCTCAACCAGATGGGCGATGGTATTGTCTTGCGGGTGACCGATACCGGCCTTGGGATTCCTGAGGTGGAACTGCGCAACCTGTTCAAGGAGTTTGTGCGGGTCAAGGAGGCACGACAGCAAAGCATCCAGGGTACCGGGTTGGGCCTGGCAATTTGTGCCCGTTTGGCAGCGTTACTGGGTGGCAAGATCAGTGCTGACAGTCGTCATGGCTACGGCAGCACCTTTACCTTGCGTTTGCCGTTAGAGCGATTCGACCCAGAGAGTAAGCAAAATCCCTGACACAGCTCGTGGACAGATCTGTGCAACTTGCGTAAGGTGATTTCCACGTGCCAAAACCATCATCTACACAAGTTGCTTCGGGGGAAGTATGGAAGAGAACAACACCCATTCCAAAGTTATTGGTTATATTCTGTGGATCTTCGGGTTTACCGGTTCCCATCGCTTTTACTACGGTAAACCCATCACCGCTACCATCTGGTTTTTCACCTTTGGCCTGTTTTTGATTGGCTGGATCATCGATCTGTTTCTGATACCTTCCATGGATCGCGCAGCGGATCGGAAGTATTCGCCCGGCAAAGTGGATTATACCGTTTGCTGGATTCTGCTGACGTTTTTGGGCCTGTTTGGTATTCACCGCTTTTACATGGGCAAGTGGCTTACCGGTTTACTGTATTTGGTCACTGGCGGTTTCTTCCTGATCGGTTATCTGTACGATTATTGGACGCTTAATGGCCAGATCGATGAGGTGAACCGCCTGCCCTAAGGCCGCTTCAGGCAGCGGCTTTGGATGAGTCAAAGGAGTAGCTCACACCAGTGAGCTGCTCTGATATTTCCCATAGCTTGCGTGCAATCTCTGGATTCCGAGAGCGACCTGTAGAGCTGGCGGGGGCCGGGTAGCCAAAAGCTTCATAGAATCCATCCGGCCCAATGTAATCGCCACCGTGCACGCCGCTTTCCGTGGCTGCATACAGGCTGGGCAGGGCCCCTTTTTCAGCGCTTTGAGTAATCAGGGGTGACACCGCTTTAGCCACATTCGCCAGCAGGGTAGATCCGCTTTGCTGGTAGCCCGGCACCGCCAGGTTGGTGCTGGCTGCTCCAGGGTGAACCGCTACCGAAATCGTTTGTGCCCCTGCTGCGTTCAGGCGTCTGTCCAACTCTCGGGCAAACACCAGGTTGGCCAGTTTGCTCTGACCATAGGCTTTGTGTTTGCCATAAGGGCGACGCTCAAAGAACAGATCATCAAAGTTCAGGTTGCCAGCCCGATGGGCAATGCTGCTTACCGTCACCACCCGTGACCCGGCCTGCTTCAGAAGAGCCGGCAGTAAAAGCCCCGTAAGGGCAAAGTGGCCGAAATGATTAGTGCCGATCTGGGATTCAAAGCCATCCACCGTTTGGCCTTTGGGCAGCCACATAACACCGGCATTATTAAGTAGCACGTCCAGTTTGTTGTATTGCTCAAAAAACATCTCACACATGTCCCGCACCGACTGCAGGCTGCTTAAGTCCACCGGCAGAAAGTGCAGAGATGCCTTTGGCGTTTGCTGGCGTATAGTGGCCATGGTCTGAATGGCCTTGCTCTCGTTGCGGCAGGCAAGAATGACATCTGCGCCCTTGGCCGCCATTACTTTAGCGGCTTCCAGCCCAATGCCACTGTTGGCCCCGGTGATGAGGATGCGTTTTCCCCGCTGGGATGGAATGTTGTCTTGGGTCCACTTGTTCTTACTGGCCATGGCTTGCTCACTTTACGCTTGGGATGGTCGATGCTATCAAGAGATGAAACCTGCTTTCAACGACTCTCACCATACCCCTAGTCAAATTCGTCTACACTTTATACATACAAATTGCATGAAGATCGTATAGTTATGTCAAATCAGCGTCGCCACTTGCGCACTGCTTTGCGCTGCAAATTTAAAATCTGGCATGATTCCATTGGTGAAAAGGTCGTTCAGACCCGAGATGTCTCCGATGGCGGTGTGTTTCTCATCATGGATCCAGTGGCAGAAGACATCCCCCCAATGGGAACAATACTGAAAGGTCAGGTGCAGGGTATGATGGACGATGCCCCCATTGTGACCCTTGAAGTGGTTCGTATGGCTCCTGAGGGCATTGGTTTACGGTTTGTTTCTGACACAAATTAATTCTTGTCATCTCCTTTGACTCACGATAGGTTAAGACCTCCGTTGCCCCGGTGGGGCTTTACAGTGCCTTCTTATAGGCCTATAAAACAAAAAAACTTATAAAAATCAATCGGTTTGGAGTTTATGGAATGTTAGTGGGTATTCCGAAAGAGATATACCCTGGGGAGAATCGTGTCGCGGTAATTCCCTCAGGTATACAAAATTTAACAAGCGCAGGCTTTGATGTTGTTGTTCAAAGTGGCGCCGGTGAAGCCTCTCATTATGATGACGATGAGTTTCGTAATGTTGGTGCCAGCATCGCTCCCGATGCCCAGTCATTGTACGCCCAGGCTGATCTGATTCTCAAAGTTCGCCATTTGGTGGATGATGAGCCCAATATGATCAAAGAAGGCTCCACGCTGATCTGCATGCTGGATGGCTGGTTCAATCTGGAGCTGGTTCAGCAGTTGGCAGCCAAGAACGTGCGCAGCTTTGCCTTGGAGTTCATCCCCCGCATCACTCGCGCCCAAAGTATGGATGTGCTCAGCTCCATGGCAGCCATTTCCGGATACCGTGCCGTATTGGCCGGGGCGATGGTATTGCCGCAGTACTTCCCCATGCTGATGACCGCTGCAGGTACCATTCACCCTGCTAAAGTGTTCATCATCGGTGCCGGTGTGGCTGGTTTGATGGCCATTTCTACCGCGCGCCGCCTGGGTGCTGTGGTGGAAGCCTACGATACCCGCGTGGAAGTAAAAGAGCAGGTTGAGAGTCTGGGCGCCAAGTTCGTTGAATTTGATCTGCCCCAGGAAGAGGGCACCAGTGCTGGCGGTTACGCTAAGCAGCAGTCAGAAGAGTTCTATCGTGCCCAGCGTGAGCAAATGCTGGCCAAGGTGGCTCAGTCTGATCTGGTGATCACCACCGCTGCCATTCCCGGTCGGCCCTCGCCGCGCCTGGTAACGGCCGACATGCTGAAGTGCATGAAGAAAGGTTCCGTGGTGGTGGATCTGGCCGCAGAACGTGGTGGTAACGTCGAAGGTACGGTGAAAAACCAGAAAGTGTATGTCGATGGTGTCACCATCATTGGCTACATCGATCATCCCTCCCGTGTACCTGTTCACGCGTCTCAGCTGTTCACCAAAAACATCTCAACCTTCTTGCTGAACATGGCAAAAGAAGGTGAGCTGAATCTGAATATGGAAGACGAAATCGTTGCAGCCACGCTGATTACCGAAGACGGTGAAATCAAACATGCTGGCTTGAAAGAAGCCATTGAGAAGGGGGCAAGTTAATGGAAATGTTAATGTTGACCTTCACGATTTTCGTGTTGGCAATTTTCGTGGGTGTGGAAGTTATTAACAAAGTTCCACCAACCCTGCATACCCCGTTGATGAGCGGAACCAACGCCATCTCCGGTATTGTCGTGGTGGGGGCCATCATCAGCTCTGGTGGTGGTGAACAAACCTCCGGCCTTTCCACTTTTCTTGGTGTACTGGCGATCGTACTGGCCTGCATAAATATTTTTGGCGGGTTTATGGTTACTGATCGCATGTTGCACATGTTCAAGAAGAAATAACGAAAAGAAGGAAGGCACATGCAAGTTTTTATCTATTTAGCTTATTTGATCGCGGCCGTATTCTTTATTTACGGCATCAAGGGGATGACCACTCCTAAAACAGCGGTGCGTGGTAACCAGCTGTCGGCAGT
Source organism: Ketobacter alkanivorans (assembly GCF_002863865.1). Lineage (NCBI taxonomy): Bacteria > Pseudomonadati > Pseudomonadota > Gammaproteobacteria > Pseudomonadales > Ketobacteraceae > Ketobacter > Ketobacter alkanivorans. The sequence continues at coordinate 4,157,975 of NZ_CP022684.1, forward strand.
GGGTATGCTGATCGCGGTGGTTGCCGCATTGCTTGATCACAACGTAGTGCATTACTACTACATCATTATGGGTGTGTTGATCGGTGCCAGTATCGGTATTTTCCTGGCCAAAAAGGTACAGATGACCTCCATGCCAGAAATGGTGGCGGCCCTGAACGGCTTTGGTGGTGGTGCATCGTTGATGGTTGCCGTTGCCAACTACCTGGAAATGCAAACCGCATACGGCAGTGGTAATGCCGAACTGATTGCCACGATGCCTGCGTTGGATATGAAATGGTCCATAGCGGTTATTATCAGTATCCTGATCGGCGCCGTTACCCTGATGGGTAGTTTTGTTGCTGTGGGCAAACTGATGGGCAAGCTGGGCGATCCATCTTCCATTGGCATGTTCAAAATGATCGTTAAGGTGAGCTTGGCTTTGCTGGTGGCCGGTTCCATCTATTTCGTCAGCACCAATCCGCTGGAACAGTCTGATCTGCTTATTGTGATGATCGTGATCTGCTTGCTATTGGGTGTGGCTCTGGTTATCCCCATTGGCGGCGCTGATATGCCCGTAGTGATCGCGTTGTTGAACTCCTATTCGGGTCTGGCGGGTTCTGCCACGGGTTTCGTACTGGGCAACAATGGCTTGATCATCACCGGTTCTTTGGTGGGTGCATCGGGTTTGATCCTGACTACCATCATGTGTAAAGCCATGAACCGCTCTCTCACCAACGTATTGTTCGGTGGCTCCATGGCGGCCCAGGCCGGTATCTCTAAAGACGAGAACGATGCTTTCTATGAAGGCAAAGTGAAAGTCACCAGTGCGGATGAAGTGGCCATGCTGCTGGATTCTGCCAAGAAAGTGGTGTTCGTACCCGGCTATGGTTTGGCGGTGGCTCAGGCCCAGCATGCAACCCGTGAGCTGGCGAATATTCTGCAGGGGCGTGGTTCTGAAGTGAAGTACGCGATTCACCCGGTTGCAGGTCGTATGCCTGGCCATATGAACGTATTGCTGGCTGAAGCAGAAGTGCCATATGAGCAGTTGATTGAAATGGATACCATCAACCCCGAGTTTGCACAGACTGATGTTGCCATCGTATTGGGTGCCAACGACGTTACCAACCCGGCGGCGTCTTCGGATCCAAATTCACCAATCTTTGGCATGCCGATTCTGGAAGTACAGAACGCTAAAACCGTTATCGTGGTTAAGCGTGGCTTGTCTCCCGGTTTTGCCGGGATACCCAATGCGTTGTTCATTAATGATAACAGCCTGATGGTGCACGGCGATGCCAAGTTGGTATTGCAGGAAATCACCAGTGCGATGAAAGACCTGTAATACCGGGTCATATCAACAAAAAAGCACGCTTTCGGGCGTGCTTTTTTGTGTCTGTTGTTTTGCAGGGTTCAGATTTAACCAAACACCACCATGTTTTGACGGCTCAAGGCTATTGGCTCGCCGCCGGGGCCCCACAGCATAACCGATTGATGGGTATAGCCCTCGCCTGCGGCCATGAGTTCTGCATCCACTCGCCAATTCTCCAACGCCAAGCCTTGGTAATCCTCGTTCAGAAATTCCAGCATCCAGGTCATGGAGCTACCGGGGGCGGGGTTGGTGAGGTGGCAAATGGCGATGGGGGGAATGAAATCAGCCAGCGCGATTACATGGTATTCGTTGCAATCCGTCTCCCCAGGCATGGAGATCTGGACAATATGATGGGTTTCAGTGTCTCCTGTGAATGGCAGTGTGCCTTGTAGCCAAACGGGTTTGAAGTGGCGGGTAAAGCTGGGGACACCGCCAGCAGTGGGGAATTCAATCCGCTGGCTGCCGTTGCCAAGGCCGGTTTGAACCGGTTTGAGGTTTATCTGAGATTCCCGTGCCGCGCCGAAAACGCCCACCACCAGTGCGATGACATTGTTGTCGTCATCCAGTAGCCGGGATTCCACATGGGTTACGCTTTTGCCCGCCCGTACAATGTTGGCGTGGGCTGTTACTTGCAGGCTTTTGGCAGGCTGAACAAAGGTGGTTTGCAGAGAGCGCAAGGGTGTGTCTGGCAGTAGGCTGCGCATTGCGTGCAGGCACAGAATGGTTTGCAGGCCGCCAAACATGGCTCGGCCTTGCAACCAGTCCCCTGGATCGCTCAGGGTACTCTTGCCGGGCTTAGAGTCGATGCTGTTGAGAAGCTCACGGAATTGCATGTAGGTCACCGTTGATTGGCCAGAAAGTTGGATCATCTTAGGCCAGGGCAGGAAAGATGCCAATATAAAATGGCGCTATCGGTGTCTATGGTGCCAATAATGACGAAATTAGTCCGTTTTCACCTGCGCTGAGCTGGCATATTTGCTATCTAAGGTGCCCTTACTGACACGCAGGGAGTTGCAGTGTGTTAAGTGTGGATCTGGCAGAGGAAGGCCTAGTTCGAGCGTTCCATCATCAAGCCGCGTAGCGCGCCAGCCATGTCTTCTACGGAATGCAACGCAGACGCTGAACACAGAATATTGGCAAAGCCGTGCACCATGCCTGGGTATTCAATCCATTTTACTTTCACACCGGCCTGTTCCAGCTTTTTCGCGTAGTCCCGGCCTTCATCTCTCAGCGGGTCGAACCCGGCAGTGACCACAATGGCTGGCGGCAGCTTGTGAATGTCATCGGCGTACAATGGTGAAATGTCAGGATGGCTGTGATCCTGTTGTGCCGGGATGTAGCAGTTCTGATAGATGCGAATACTTTCACCGGTCAGCAGAAATCCATCGGCGAATAGCGTGCGGGAACCGCCTTGTCGAGGGCTATCGGCAGAGGGGTATATCAACAGTTGGGCCTGTGGCTGCTGAATGTCTGTGTGGGACAGTTGGCGTGCTAATACTGTGGCCAGTTTGCCTCCGGCGCTGTCACCACCAACGGCAATGAACGGAGCGTTCAAACCGAATTCCGGCAGCCGGGAAACCACATCTTCGTACGCTCTCATAGCGTCTTCTACGGCAGTGGGCCAGGGGTTTTCCGGTGCTTTTTGGTATTCAACCGAAAGCACCTTGGCCCCTGTAACCCTGGCCAGGTGTCGGCACAGGTTATCGTGGGTATCCAGGTTGCCATGCACCCAGCCACCTCCATGCAGAAAAAACAGCATCGCATCAATGTGTTGATCCGGGGAGTAGAGTCTGGCGGGCATTTTAGGTTGCCCTTGCCCAACCAGAATATCCTGGGTTTTCATCTTGACGATTTTACTCGCCACCACGCGGGTGCTGGCGTTGAAGGCGTTGCGACTCGCCTGCAGTTGTTTAGGGTCAAGGGAGGGGCGTATCGGTGGCTCCAGGTTGGAGAGCTTTACCAGCAGCTGCATGTCCAGATCCAGCTCCAGGCCATCGATTCGAATCGGTTTACCCGCGATGCGACGTTTGGCAAAACGCGGCAAACGCAGCAGCGATTGCAATGTATGTGCTTTCAGGTTCTCAATCAGTTTCATCTCAAAAATCCTTGCGGTTTCTCGTTGTGAGCCGAGGTCAGAGCCAGCGATCCAGTTCGATCTGCACGCTGCTGGTATCATTACCCAGAGACACTTCACCATCCATTATATTGCAGTGTAGTTGCATGGTGCGCGCGCAGAGTTGAGTGAGTTCTGCGCTGGTTCTAGGGCTAACATAATCGACGTGCACGTTATCCAAACAGCGAAATTTTTTCTGATTCTGCTCCCACCAGATGGGGGCGTTGCGCTCACCATAACTGTATACGATCACCTGATCGGCGCGATGACTGGCTTTGCGGATGCGTTTTTCGTCCGGTAGCCCTACATCAATCCACAGCTCAACGTGATCCGTTAGATCCCTGCGCCACAGGGCGGCATCGTCTTCGGTGCTGAGCCCGCGGCCAAAACTAAGGTTGTCACTGGCGTGCAGCGCAAAGGCCAGCAAGCGAATCATCATGCGCTCAATGGTTTCAGAGGGGTGCAATGCCAGAGTCAGGGTGTGGGGCTGGTAATAATGCCGGTCCATATCGGAAATCTGCAATTCCGCTTTATACACCGTGGATTTGAGAGCCATGAGGGTTCCGCCAGAGGTATCTGTTCATATTCTGGCGGGCATTGTACACCCAATTGGCAGCAAGGGGACGGTGTGATCCGTTAGCGGGGATTCACACCGTGTTAACACTCAATACCTAAGCGATGGTGGCTACTTGTGGTGAATGTCGGCGGCCACTTCCAGCTCGTGTATGCCATTATCAATGAAGTCCAACAACCGCTGCATGGAAGGCAGGGTTCTGCGGCATGCGGTAAGGCCGAATTCCAGCTGGTTTTCGTAACTCAGCAGGGTGATGTTCAGCGCGATTCGATCCATAGGAATCGAGACGGGATACATCCCTTCCAATTTGGCACCATTCCAATACATGGTTTTTTTGGGGCCAGGGACATTGGAAATAATTACGTTGAACGGTTGCCAGTTGGAAATCAGACCGGTGAGCATGTTGAAGCCAGCCGGTGCCATGGTGAGGGCCGTATAGTTCAGGGTTTCCTCAGGGGTCATGCTTTTATAGCGATCCTTGGACTCCTTGACGGACGCCTGAATGGTTTCCATGCGTAGGGCCGGGTCAGCGATGTGAGTGCCCAGGTTCACCAGAATCATGGCGATCTGGTTGCCGCTGTCGCTGTCGTCACTGCGTATGGATACCGGCACCATGGCCACCAGGGGCTTGTCCGGCAAGGCATGTAAGCTGATCAAGTAGTCGCGCAGAGCGCTGCCACAAATAGCCAGCACCACATCGTTCATGGTGCCACGAAACGCTTTGGCAACGTGCTTGATTCGCTCCATGGAGTAGGATTGGGCTGCAAAGCGTCGAGATCCAGTGATGGGCTCATTCAATACGCAGTTTGGAGCCTGAAAAATGGACACGTGAGATGAATCTTTGCGTGCGCTGCGAAACAGCTTGGCCACTTCTGACGCAACCTTGGGCAGTGTACTGATTTGTTTGCCTGCACCACCAAAGAAATCACCAAACCCGCTCACCAGATCCTGTGGTTTGATGAGAGCCTTGGGCGCTCGCTGTTTGGGCGGCATGGCCCAGATCGGCGGGCGGTTCATTTCCGTCGGGTCGTATGACAGGAACTTGATGCAGGTCTTCATGGCGGCAATGCCGTCCATCATACTGTGGTGAACCTTGGAGTACACTGCGAAGCGGCGTCCGCGCACTCCCTCAATCAAGTAGAACTCCCAAAGGGGGCGCTCCCGGTCCATCAGGTTGCTGTGCTCAGCCGAGATCAGCGACAACAGCTCACGGATCCGGCCTGGCTTGGGCAGTGCTTCGTGCCGGAAGTGGTGCTCCAGATCGAAATGGTCGTCTTCTTCCCAGTAGTATTGGCCCAAGCGGCGGCCAAGCCGCTGCCCATAGCGGCCTTCTGGGTGTTGGTAAGCGCGAAGCGATGCGGCCAGTTCGGTCACATACTTGGGGCCTGCGCCATCGGGGAAAGAAAACAGCATCAAGCCTCCCACATGCATGGGTTGCTGGCGTTTTTCAAGCCACAGAAAAAGCTGGTCAGCGGGACTCAGTGGGGTCATTCCGTTGCATTCCTTGTAGAAATCAAAGTTTATCCAAACGACACGAATCAGTGTGCCAACAAAAAATAGTCAAAACAGGGTTATATAAAGCAAAATGGGTCTTCACACTGATTCTTGTCATATTTCTACTCAGTGACACGCAAATTTTATTCCCACACGAACATGAATAACAGTGATATCTTGCTAATATTGACCTGTCGACACATTTTGTAGCGAAAACCTGGCCAGTAGCGGATTCCTTTGCTGCGCAGTCAGGCCAAGACAGTTAAACTCGAATCATCATAGAAGCAGGCGGCAAAAAGTTATCCATGTCTATGCAGCAGTTTGAATCAATTAGGCCTTATCACGATCATGAAGTTCCAGCTGTGATTGAGCGGTTGCTGCAATCAGATGCGTTGATTCAGGCTATTATTCATGTGCAGTTTCCACTGGTGCCACGCTATCTGGAAAAGCCCCTTGCCCGTTTCGTTCGATTTCGCATTCACAATAACCTCAAAGAGATTCACACCGTTGCCGACTTTCAGCAGCGTATGGAAGACTTTGTAGCAAGCACTATTGAAAAGAGCATTACCGAGTTCACGTTCTCTGGTCAGGACAATATCGAGCGAGGTGTGCCCTACGTCTTCATCAGCAATCACCGTGATATCACGCTGGATTCGGCGTTGCTGAACTATGCCTTAATGCAGGCGGGTCTGGAAACGGCAGAAATCGCCGTAGGTGATAACCTGCTGACCAATCCGCTGGTGTCTGATCTGTTAAGGCTGAACAAAAGTTTTGTTGTGAATCGCTCTGTTACTGGGGTTAAAGCAAAATATCGCGCCTTGATGGAGCTGTCTCATTACATCAGTCTGGCCAACGAACAAGGCAGCTCGGTATGGATTGCCCAGCGTGAAGGGCGTGCTAAAGATGGTTTCGATATCACCGATCCTGCCATCATTAAAATGCTGCATATATGGCAGAAAAAGCAGGGTGCTTCGTTTGCTGAAACCATTAAGCGCCTCAATGTGGTGCCGGTGTCCATCTCCTACGAATACGACCCTTGTGATGGACTCAAAGCCGCTGAATTACAGGCCCGTGCCGCCGAGGATTACGTAAAAAAGGCGGGCGAGGATGTTGAAAGCATCATGCGTGGCATCGCCTTACCGAAGGGGCGGGTGCACATCGAAATCGGTAAGCCTTTGCAAGGCGAGTTTGAGGATGCCGAAGCCGTTGCTCATGCACTGGATCAACAAATCATACAGAACTATCGCCTGTTCCCCCCCAGTTTACTGGCCATAGAGCATTTGCTGAGCCTAAGCAAAGCCATGCAGAGCCTGCGGGATGATTCCATTGCCCGATTCCAGGCGGTGGCCCAGCAGGCCAAAGACACCCTTGCTGCGGTGGATTCCCAGGATCTGGCGCGGCAGGCTTCCGAGTTTTCTGCTCGTCTTGCTCATTATCCTGCACAGTTGCAGCGAATTATTCTTGAAATGTACGCCAACCCACTGCTCAGCAAATATAAGTATTCCACTGACTAAGCACACCCCAAACTTGGTATGGATTGTGAATAAGCCCTGTATGGCTGTTAAGCTTGCTGCGGCTGGCTTACTATCTTATTGTAAGTCAAGTGAAATGCTTAGGGATCAACGTGTCAGATCAGCAGCGGGAAGCCATACAATCCACTATTGCCAACCTGATTCGACAGGAGCACCTGCCGGACGACTTTGCTGACACGGTCGCAGAGTATTTTTACCCCCTTGCCATTCGCCTTCGAGACCTGCAAAACCAACATAACATGCCGGTTATCATTGGCATTAATGGCGCTCAAGGTACGGGCAAGTCCACCTTGGCCTTATTTCTCGAAGTATTACTGACAAAGCACCTTGATTGCCCCTGTGCGCGCTTTTCCCTGGATGACATTTACCTTACCCGGGCAGAGCGTGAGGCGCTGGCTTTGGATGTTCACCCACTGCTAAAAACCCGAGGCGTGCCTGGTAGCCACGACATAGCGTTGGGCCATCGTGTGTTGGATCAACTATTGGCGGCCGACACCAACGATGTCGTGCCTATACCAGCATTCGACAAGTCCCGTGATGATCGCGCTCCAATGCAGGAATGGCCGCTTCATCGTGGCCCGGTGAAAGTGGTTTTACTCGAAGGCTGGTGTGTGGGGGCTATTCCTGAGCCGGAGCTACTACTTCAGCAGCCAATTAATGCTCTTGAACGCAGTGAAGATGCCAACGGTCATTGGCGTGGTTATGTGAATCAACATCTTGCCGGCGAGTATCAGCAGTTTTTTGCGCGCTTGGCATACTTGATCATGTTAAAGGCCCCCTCCATGGAATGTGTGCAGGAATGGCGCACCCTTCAAGAGCAGAAACTCACAGACCGAGTTGCCGCGCACCACGATGGTGCGCCCCATGTCGGGATAATGACCCCTCGGCAGATTCAGCGTTTTATCATGCACTATGAACGGCTTACCCGCTGGATGCTGGAGGAAATGCCTGCCCGGTCCGATACTTTGTTTGTGATTGATGAGCAGCATCGTATTCGAGAGGCACGCTATGGTGATTGAGCCGCAGATACTGGTGTTCACGGATCTGGATGGCACGTTGCTGGATCATCACAGTTACAGCTTCCAGCCCGCGCTGCCAGCATTGCAGCGGCTGGCAGCCCACAATATACCGGTTATCCTGAATTCCAGTAAGACCCGCCCCGAAATGGAGGCGCTCAAGCAGCAGTTAGATAACACAGCGCCTTTTATCGTAGAAAACGGTGCCGCAGCCATAATCCCCTCTGGGAACCTGAGTGAAGAGCCAGAGGAAATACTGTTTGCTGCTCCTCGGGATGTGATATTAGAGCAGCTGCATTGGTTGCGCAGCAAAGGTTATGAATTTCGCGGCTTCAACGACATGAGTGCAGCGGACGTGGCGGATGTCACCGGGCTCACAATTCAGGCCGCCACCGCAGCCAAACAGCGCATTGGTACTGAGCCACTTATGTGGCAAGGCGAGGAATATCAGCTGCTGGAAATGAAAAGCCTCCTTGAGCAGGTGGGCTTGCAGCTTATCAAGGGAGGGCGTTTCTATCACGTCATGGGCCAGTATGATAAAGCCGATGCCATGCAATATCTGGCACAGCGTTATCAAGCCATTAACCCGCAAAAGCAGGTAATATCCATCGCGTTGGGTGACAGTCCCAATGATGCCCGGATGCTGGAACGCGCCGACTATGCTGTCATCATAAAAGGCGTTAATTCCGATAAGTTAATGATAACGGGCGCGGGTCATGTCATGCGCTCACAGGGCGAAGGCCCAACAGGCTGGAACGAATGCATCCAGTCGCTCCTTAATCAGTTGCTGCCGGTGGCGCACTGAGTTAATTCACTGTTTAGGAAAGGCTAAAAAATGGGTGATTTTTATCAAAATGGAATTATAACCACGCTCCATAATTTGCGTAGCCGGTCATTGGAAGACCTGGAAAACGAATTGATGACATTCAAGAAGCACCGCCCCATGTCTTTGGTGCTGCCCTCACTTTTTTCTGAGCTGGAAGGCCCAGCGTTAAAAAATATCGTGCAGGAACTTACCAAAGTTCCCTATCTGGAGGAAGTCGTCATCGGCCTGGACCGGGCAGATCAGAGTCAATTCGAGCATGCGCTAGAATACTTTTCTGAACTGCCCCAAACACACCACGTGCTGTGGAATGATGGCCCCCGCCTAAAAGCCTTGGATGCGGAGCTGCGAGCCCATGATTTGGCTCCCACAGAGCTGGGCAAAGGCCGCAATGTCTGGTATTGCTTTGGCTATGTGCTGGCAGCACAACGCAGTAAGTCTGTGGCCCTGCACGATTGCGACATTCTGACCTACCAGCGTGATCTGATTGCGCGGCTGATCTATCCTGTTGCCAACCCTAACTTCAACTATATGTTCTGCAAGGGCTATTATTCCCGCGTGGCGGATTCCAAAATGAATGGCCGTGTCAGCCGCTTGCTGGTTACCCCTTTGATTCGGGCGCTGAAAAAAGTGTGCGGACCATCTGACTTTCTCGATTATCTGGACAGCTATCGTTATCCTCTGGCTGGCGAGTTTTCCTTCCGCACCGATGTGATCAGTGATCTTCGCATTCCCAGTGATTGGGGCTTGGAAGTCGGTGTGCTGTCAGAAATGAAACGCAACTATGCCACCAACCGCCTGTGTCAGGTGGATATAGCGGATACCTATGATCACAAACATCAGGATCTCTCTGCAGAGGATGCGTCTGCCGGGTTGTCGAAGATGAGTACTGACATCTGCAAGGCGTTGTTCCGTAAGCTGGCTACCAACGGTGAAGTGTTCTCTAATGAGAAGTTCCGAACCATCAAGGCCACCTATTACCGTATTGCTCTGGATTTTATTGAAAGCTATCAGAGTGATGCCATAATCAACGGCCTCAAATTTGATCGTCATTCAGAAGAGCAAGCCGTGGAATTATTTGCCCAGAACCTGATGGGAGCGGGAGCCTATTTCCTGGATAACCCCATGGATACGCCGTTCATTCCCAGCTGGAATCGTATCATCAGTGCTGTTCCCGACATTATGGAGCGGCTGCAGGATGCAGTCGAGCAGGACAACCGGGAATTCGGTGGGTAACCAATAAGTAGGGTTGAATCACATGCTAGAAGAGCTTGCAAAAAAGCTAACAGGATCACTGGATTTTATCTATCCCGATATTGATACTGACTATCTTGCTCAGCAATTGATAAAGACAATGGGGTTGGATAAACAATGCCACCAGCCCGGTGATCATCAGAATAATTGGGATGAAGCGGATATTCTGCTGATCACCTACGCCGACTCCATATTGAATCATGCCAAGCCTGACGAAAAGCCACTGCAGACGCTCTATCATTTTTTAAAGGATAAACTGCAGGATAATATTTCCGCAGTCCACATCCTGCCGTTCTTTCCTTACAGCTCGGACGATGGTTTCTCGGTAATGGACTATCTGGCAGTAAACGAATCACACGGTGAATGGGAAGACATCAAGCGAATATCATCCGAGTTCAAGTTCATGTCGGATCTGGTGATAAATCACATGTCGGCTCGAAGCCGCTGGTTCGATAATTTCAAAAAGCGGATTGATCCAGGCAAAGATTACTTTTTTGAAGCCAGCCCTGACGCGGATGTGAATGCAGTGGTGCGGCCTCGTACCTCGCCTTTGTTGAACCCGGTGCAAACCGAAGACGGTGAGCGTTACGTGTGGTGTACGTTCAGTGAAGATCAGGTGGATCTGAACTTCAAGAATCCTAAAGTGTTACTGGAATTTGTAAATATCATTCGCCACTACATGGAAAACGGCGTTCAGATTTTTCGTTTGGATGCGGTGGCCTTTCTCTGGAAAGAAGTAGGCACGCCCAGTATTCATCTACAGCAGACCCACGAAATCATCAAACTGCTGCGTTTGCTGATTGCACACTACAACCCCAATGCCGTTATTATCACGGAAACCAACGTACCCAACCGAGAGAATCTCACCTATTTCGGTAACGCCAACGAAGCCCATGTGATCTACAACTTTTCGTTGCCACCACTGTTGATTTACACATTGATATCAGGCGACTGCCGCCATTTAAAAACTTGGCTGATGAGCATGCCGCCGGCGCAGATGGGTACAACCTATCTCAATTTTATTGCGTCCCACGATGGTGTGGGCTTGCGGCCAACCGATGGCCTGCTACAAGATCAGGAAAAGAATGAACTGATCAGCACCATGCAGCAGTTTGGCGGGCGCGTTGCCTATCGGCGTGCCAGTGAAGGCGTCGATAAACCTTATGAGATGAACATCAGCTTATACGATGCCCTTAAAGGCACCATTGAACACGGCCCGGATAAATGGCAGTTACAGCGGTTTGTGTGTGCTCATGCGATTATGTTAGCGTTAGAGGGTATACCTGCTATTTATATTCACAGCATGTTGGGAACGGAAAACGATTACGCCCGCATGGAAAATACCGGCCGAAACCGTTCTATAAATCGTAGTCAGTGGGATGTCGGCCAGTTGGAAGAGGCATTGGCAAATAAGTTCAGCCATCATAGCAAGGTGTTTGAACAGCTTAGTAATTTGATCACCATTCGAAAAAAACAAACAGCCTTTCACCCCAACGCCACCCAGTTTACTCTGCATCTTGGTTTGCAGATATTTGGCTTTTGGCGGCAAAGTATGCGTCGTGAGCAGTCCATTTTCTGTATTTTTAATGTCAGCTCTGAAACCCAGCAGATAGCCTTAAGTGATATCAACTTGATTGGTACAGATAACTGGACCGATTTGATCTCAGGGCTAGAAATAGAGGATCAAGCAGGAATGCTGACACTAACCCCATATCAGGCCCTGTGGTTGTCGAACAAGTGAGCAAAACACATTCCTATGATGTAGTGGTGGTGGGTGGCGGTGCCGCTGGCTTAATGTGTGCTGCTCTGGCAGCCCGGCGAGGCAAGCGAGTAGCGGTGTTGGAGCGCACCTCGAAAGTCGGCAAAAAAATCCTCATGTCGGGGGGAGGGCGCTGTAACTTCACTAATATGTACACCGAGCCCGATAATTATATCTCTGCCAATCCGCACTTTTGTAAATCGGCTCTCAGCCGCTATACCCCCTGGGACTTTATCGGGCTGGTCTGTCAATATGACATTCCATATCATGAAAAAAAGCTCGGTCAGTTGTTCTGTGATAATAGCGCCAAAGACATTCTTGATATGTTGTTAGCAGAATGCGCCCAGTTCGGAGTGGATGTTCACACCTATTGTGAAATTCATTCGTTGCAGGAGAACAACGGTTTTCGAATTGACAGCAATCGGGGAACCTACTGCGCTGAAGCCGTTGTGATCGCCACCGGAGGGTTGTCTATTCCCACCATGGGGGTGACGCCGTACGGATACGAGGTGGCGGTGCAATTTGGGCTGTCGGTCTTGCCAACCCGAGCCGGACTGGTGCCCTTCGTATTCACCGATGCCATCAAAACCCTGTGTAATGAACTCAGTGGTGTGTCTCTGGACACTCTCACCAGCAACCAGCAGGCCGCTTTTAGAGAGAATATCCTGTTTACTCACCGTGGGTTAAGTGGCCCTGCCATACTGCAGATATCGTCTTACTGGCTGCAAGGGGAGACGGTGGACATTAACCTGCTGCCTGATGAAAGTGCGGATGATTGGTTAACTCAGTACAAAATCAGTGATCCAAAGAGTCTGTTGAAAACAGTGTTGGGCCAGCGCTTACCAAAAAAACTGGTCGCTGAGTTGGAAAAGCAATGGTGGCCCCAGGATGCCCGCAAGCCACTGGCTGAATTCTCGAATCAACAATTGTTGCAAATTCAGAAGCAGCTTCAGGGCTGGGCCTTGAAACCGGCGGGCACTGAGGGGTATCGCACCGCCGAGGTAACGCTGGGTGGGGTGGATACCGATGAGCTTTCATCAAAATCCATGGAGAGCAAGAACAAAAGCGGACTGTATTTTATTGGCGAGGTAGTGGACGTGACCGGTCATCTGGGCGGGTTTAATTTTCAATGGGCTTGGGCATCGGCTTATGCGGCTGCCATGGATCTTTAATAAAGGGTGAAAGATGAAATGGCGCCATGATCAAGAGGATGGCGCTTCGGCTTGTCTGGGTAAGTTCATGGCTGTGATTTTGTCTGCAGATGATGTGCTCATCCCGAGTCCCATTAAAACCATTTTAACTATGATTCGCTCAAAATTCGGTGCAGCTAATCCATCCACAATGGTGGTCATGGCGCCAATGGTGACCGATGCCACCAACGTCATGGCCGCAGCCTCGCACTCATAAGTGAAAAGTTTTTGATTTTTTGCTGTCTGCAAATCCTTTCTCAGGTTAAATGCAACGGCGGATCTCATTCCGCGGTCCAATTGGAAAACGCGGATGACGGATCGTGCCCAGTCGGCATCCTCCTCTGCTTTGCGCATAAATACTCTGATGCCAATCGAGACTCTGTGTGCCCCATTTTCAACAGCTTCACTTAGTATGGAAATCTGGCGTGAGAGGTCTTCGGCCAACTCTAACCCTACAGCCTCTAGCACTTCTTCGCGGGTGCGAAAATAGTTATACACGGTTCCATTCGAGACGTTGGCTTCGATAGCCAGCTCTTTAAGTGCCAGCTCACCAATTCCTTTTTGCGCATATATACGCAGTGCCGCTTCCACCAGAGCCTGACGGGTACGGGCCTTCTTTTTGTGGCCGCGGGTCAGTGGTTCTTTTGCCACGGAGTTACCTCTGGCGCATTCGCCGCTAAAAATTCAAAGCTGTCAATATTGACACATTTTCACTTTAAAGCATATCCAGGCTTTCAGTAATAATGGCTTTTGCATGGTGTGGTTGCCCCATATGCATTACAACGCGGTCGGGTCTAACCACGACTAAGCAGCCTTGAGGTGTGTCGGGTAAAAGCCCGTTACCTAAGGATTCGGCAAAGGGTGTGGATGCGTTGTTCGCTTGTCCGCGCATGCCCAGATGTAGAAATTCGCCACCGGCCGCTTCCCATTTCTGACGCGTTGTACTATCGAGGCCCAGGCATGGATCAACCCCCAGACCTACCAGTGTCAGTGCATCGCCAAGTGCATCATCACTCAAGCAAATTGTGTGATTTTTCCGAGTATAGTCCTGGGGTAGCTGAGCTCCAGAATGCAGTTTGCCCATTCTACAGCCCGGTTTGAATAAACCCTGTTTGAAGCGATTGGCTGGTTTGATCCTTAGCTCTTCCAGGTAGCTGCGAGCGGGGGGAAAATGTTAATTGTACGCATCATGCCGTGGATCGCCATGGCGCGGGGTTTGTTGCGTGGCATGACCAGTTGTCCCATCATCTTTGCCAGGTTGATCATTTGATTGGCGTGTGGACGTCGCTCCTGATCATAGCTCATAAGGATGTGTGGTCGCGCTTGTTCCTTTATGACCCAAGCCAACTTCCATGCAAGATTGGCCGCATCCCGCAGGCCAGCCACAAGCCCTTGTCCAACAAAGGGTGGCGTAATATGAGCGGCGTCACCGATGAGAAAAGTACGATCCAGCTGGAAGCGGCTGCAGCAGCGAGCATGGAATCGATATACCGCCTGCCGCTCAATGGTCAACTCTTCGGAGGGGATCCAGGGTGACAGCAGTTCTGCCAGTTTTTCTGGCCGTTCCATTTCCGCGGCGGTTTCGCCTGGTTGTAACATGAACTCCCAGCGTTCACGCCCGCCGGGCGCAGGCATGTGTGGAGTAGGTCGTCGCGGATCGCAATTGAATTCCACATGATCAATGGCTTTGTTTTCCCTTCGGTTGGCATCGACAATCAGCCAGTCCTCTGAGTACGTTTGTCCTTTGAAATCCTGCCCGATCAACGTGCGGACGGTTGAGCTGGCCCCATCTGCTCCCACTAGATATCTTGAAGATACGGTTTGGGCGCAGCCATGGGAATCCAAAATTTCGGCGGTCACTGCATTGCTGGACTGTTTTAGGCTCACCAGCTCCACTTCACTGCGAATTGCTACGCAGTCGTACTGGGAAACCTGCTTGCGTAAGGCCTGCTCCAAGTCCGGTTGATAAAACGTTATCAGTTTGGGGTGTCCATCTATCGTGCCGCCGGTGTTAACCCGTCCAAACTGTCCGATATAAGGGCAGTGCATTTTGACTTCCTGAATACCTATACGCCCAAAGCTTTGATCGTTCAAACCGACCATTTGCAGGATTCTTAAGGCTTCGTTATCCAGAGCAATAGCCCTTGGCATGAGAACAATATCTTTTGTTTTGTCGATTACCAGTGTGCGAATGCCGTAACGGCCTAAGAGCGCAGCGATCGCAGCACCAACAGGGCCGTATCCCACGATCATGACGTCAAATAGTTCGGAATCAGCGTTGGGAGAGAGAGTATCCATAAAAAGTCCAATCAGTAGTAACGGTAAGCTGAGATGGTATGCATTGTTTGTATATTGACATTAATCTCAATATTGATCAATATGTCATAAATTGGTGCGGTAGATTGCATCCAAATGAGAAAGGGACATGAAAATATGAATCGGTTTACTACGCCTCAGCCCTCCAGGCACAACAGTCCTACCACGAGGGCACAGAAGCTCGCGTATCTGAAATTTGAGTGCCAAGATCTTGATCGTGCGGAGCGGTTTTTGACAGATTTTGGTCTGAGTGTTGCGCTAAGAACGCCGGAATTGCTTTATATGCGCACCGCAGATTCTGAACCATTTTGTTATGTGGCGAAAAAATCGGATAAATCCGCTTTCACTGGTTTTGGTTTGCACGTGGCCTCTCGGAGCGACCTAATAAAACTAAGCCACCTCGATGAGGCATCAGCTTTGACTTGGACAACCCAGCCAGGTGGTGGTGAAATCGTACAGCTACAAGATCCTTCTGGTTTTATTGTTGATGCCATTTACGGACAAGAGCCGGTACCAACACTGACGCACCGGCCTGCTTTGAGCTTCAACTTTGAACAAAAGATGGAGCGAATCAACAACACTCAGCGCCCCCCTGTATCCGTACCGGAGGTTCTGAAGCTTGGCCATGTCGTGATGGAAGTTGCGAAATTTCAGCAAAGCTGTGGTTGGTATACACGGCATTTTGGCTTCATTCCCAGTGATGTGCAGCTGCTTCCGGATGCAACGCCAGCTGTGGTGTTTTTACGGCTGGATCTGGGTGACACACCTACCGATCATCATACCCTCGCCATAGCTCAAGGCTTTATGCCAGCGTATAGCCACAGCGCATTCGAACTAGTAGATGCAGATGCCGTGGGAATGGGCCAGCGCATTCTGCGTGAGCGAGGCTGGCGCCATGCCTGGGGAATCGGTCGTCATATACTTGGGAGTCAAATATTTGATTACTGGCAGGATTCTTGGGGTAACAAGTTTGAGCATTACTGTGATGGTGATCTGTTTACTGCAGATGTTGAGATGGGCATTCACCCGGTAAGTCGAGAAGCAATGTCGCAATGGGGGCAGCCTATGCCCCGAAGTTTTACCAAACCTAAACTGACACCTAAAGCGATAAGAGCACTGATTCATAATGTTCGTTATAGCCCTGATCTCTCAGTGCGCAAATTGATTTCACTTGCCAAAATTTTTACTTAAGTTAGGAGTGTTCTATGCCCACCAATATCGTGAGGTTCGAAGCTGGAGTGAATAGTAAATGGGGGCTGCTACGAAAGGGTAGGGTCCATGAGCTTGATATTCCATGCACAACAACAGCTGAATTACTATCACTCGGTGTGGAGACCATTCATCAATCGGTAGTTGGAGGGGGGAGCGGTGTTGATATTGAAAAGCTCAAACTGTTGTCTCCCGTCACAGCCCCTGCAAAAGTGCTTTGCCAAGGTGCGAACTATCGGCAGCACATGATTGATTCTGGAATGGATCCGGATGAGAAAACCTACAACATGTTTTTCACCAAGTCCACTGCGTCAATAACGGCACCTGTCGGCGTGATTTCGAAGCCAAAATTCGTTCGCTTGCTGGATTATGAAATTGAATTAACGTTGGTGTTGGGTAAGAAAACTAACGGGGCCCTAAAGATAAATAGAGAAAACCTGCATGAATATGTCGCCGGAATTTGTATCGGTAATGATGTTTCTGCTCGTGACGTACAAATTCCCCAGATGCAGTTTCATAAAGGTAAAAGCTACCGAACATTCTGTCCTTTGGGCCCTGTGCTTTGTCTGCTTAGTAAGAATGAAATGCACTATCTAGATGAATTGCAGCTCCAACTTACGGTAAACGGTGAAGTTCGTCAGCAGGATTCCACCGCTAACTTGGTATTTAAACCAGCGGATACCTTGGAGGAATATTCACAGATCCACGATTTTGAACCGGGTGATGTCCTGCTGACAGGAACACCATCCGGTTGTGCTTTGGGGCTTCCATCGCCGACCTTGGTAAAGGTTTCTGGTTTGTTGCCAGAGGCAAAGCGCTGGGAGCTATTTTTGAAAATGCAGCTAAAAAGGCCTCAATACCTGAGCGTGGGCGACAAAATTGAAAGCACTATTAAAAGCAGCGATGGGGTTATAGATTTAGGCAGGCAACAACATGTAGTTGAATGTGCTTATGATTAAGCCAAATTTTGGTTGTTGGGGATGTAGATGAGTGTGAAGTTCAATAGTCAGATGGCGCCTCCTGGGGGGTGGGTATCACATGATTCAGCCAGGTTGCCTCCTGTATCTCGTAAGGCAGCCAGGCCTTCTATAAAGGTATTTATATCCGCAGTTGAGAAAATAGGAAAACTTGATGCGGAAAACCTTTGGTTGATGTTAATGCATAACCCGCGGGTGCTGCGTGGAATGATGTATATGGCGTCGAAACTAATGCCTTTTGGTGAGTTGGATCGGATCGATACAGAGCTTGTGATTTTACGAGTAGCCTGGAACTGCCGATCACGTTATGAGTGGGGGCAGCATGTTGATTTAGGGTTGCGCGCGGGCTTAACCATCGATGACATCATATGCATTGCAGAGGGCCCAGATACTATGGGCCTTGGCAAAAACCAGGTTGTGTTATTGCAAGCGTGCGATGAATTTCACAGGGATAGGGCCATTAGTGATGCAGTGTGGTTGAAATTAAGTGAGCGTTTCAATAAAAGGCTCATGCTCGAGCTGTTGTTTCTTATGGGGTTCTATGAAGGATTGGCCGGAGTGCTCAACAGCACCGGGCTGGTTTTGGATGATTCTCTGGAATCAAAGTTAAACTCGCTTTAGATGAACCAATAATAAATTAAAAGCGTGTGAGGGGTGGGCATGAATAGGAGAGAATTATTCAAAACAACGTTAGCGGTTGGGGCGGTCGCAACGCTTGATTCTAACCTGTCCGGTTGTTCTGGAGCAGGTGCAAATAAGATTGATGTTCATCACCATGCATTGCCTGATTTCTACTTGCGGGAGCTGCAAAGGCGAGGGGTATCGAATACCGGAGTTGCTTTCCCCAATTGGACTCCGCAAAAGTCTCTTAACGTCATGGACTTCAACAATATAACGGCTTCTGTTTTGTCGCTGTCCGCGCCCGGTACCTATTTTGGTGATGCAGCTGGCGCATTGAGTTTGGCACGCCAGGTGAATGAGTACTTGGCAGGTTTGACAGTTAACAATCCTGCAAGATTTGGTTTCTATGCAACGTTGCCGATGCCACTGGTGGATGAATCAGTGAATGAGGCGGTATATGCGTTAGATGTATTACAGGCTGACGGAGTGTGTTTGTTAACAAATTCTGATGGGGTTTACCTCGGTGATTCTACCCAGGATGACATTCTGGCCGTGTTGAATGATCGGGGTGCAACAGTATTTGTTCATCCTAACAACCATACGACGACTGATTTGTTGGGTTTGGATGTGCCGGTTTTTGCTGTGGAGTTTGTTATCGATACGACCCGAGCGGTGTCAAATATGGTATGGAATGGAACATTCGAAAGATTTCCGAATATAAAATGGATACTTGCCCATGCTGGTGGCACCATTCCTTATGTGGCTTGGAGGCTGTCGCTACTTGATCTTAAATTTCCTGAACTCCGTGAGCGTTCACCGCAAGGATCACTCAGCTATCTGAAAAAACTGTATTTCGATACGGCGCTATCGCCAACTGAAAACTCGCTTTACCCGACGATCAATCAGTTCGGAGTCGATAATATTGTGCTCGGAACGGATTACCCTTTCGCGCCAGCAGCGCTGGTTCCGGTTGAACTCGCGGAGTTGAATCTTTCAGCCGCTAAACTCAAGGCACTCCAAGGTGGCGGCCTTGCCAAGATATACGAGAACGGCTACAAGCTGTTTCCTAGGTTACAGAGGAGACATTTTGGCCCTTAGTCTCTTGCTTCCGAATCTTCCCGTAGTCGTTCCTGACGTTCCCGTTCTTCTTCCAGAGCGGCTTTGATGGCGAGCATCACGCTATCTACATCAGCAGCGCCTTCGTCGTCCATATGCTCCCCGCTTAGTTCAAGTTCCGGGGTGAGTTCCCCAGCCTCAAACAGTGACCACATTTCCTGGGCGTAGCGAGTGGAGGTCAGTTCCGGTGCAAATTGGGCGTAATAGCCGGTGATGTTGTTTACGTCCCGCTCCAGCATGGTTTGGGCATTGTTGTTGGCGGCGGCGTCTACGGCCTGTGGTAGATCAATGATTACCGGGCCATATTCGTCCACCAGTACGTTGAATTCAGACAGATCACCGTGTACCAAACCTGCGCACAGCATCAATTTGATGTAATGCATCATCAAGGCATGATCCTCCCGAGCTTGTTCGGCGCTCATGCTGACATCGTTCAGGCGGGGGGCTACATCACCTTCGGCGTCCGTTACCATCTCCATCAATAGCACGCTGTCAAAACATCCGAATGGCTTGGGTACTCGTACTCCCGCCTCGTCCAGGCGGTATAGAGCGTTGATTTCAGCGTTTTGCCAGGCTTCTTCCTGTTGGTCGCGGCCAAATTTGGAGCGCTTTTCCATGGCCCGAGCCTGGCGGCTGTTGCGTACCTTGCGGCCTTCCTGGTACTGAGCAGCTTTTTTGAAGCTACGTTTGTAGGCTTCCTTATAAACTTTGGCGCACAAGACGTTTTCACCGCATCGTACGGCGTAGACACTGGCTTCTTTGCCGCTCAGGACAGCATAAAGCACTTCATCGACGATGCCATCATCGACCAGGGGTTGGATAGCTTTTGGGGTTTTCATGCCGCACTTTATACCTTACTTGGGTGCGGGGTTACAGGGGCTGCCCAAAAAATTCGCATCTGCGCAAGGGGTTGAAGGTCAGATTGGGTGCAAGGGGGAGGCAGAATCAGCAACTGGGGATGTGCCCACTGCCTCCGTTTAACACCGGTTTTGGCTATTTTTGCGGGGTTATCAGGTATTTTTCTCCGGTAGCCTGTTTGGTGTAACCCAGGATGATTTCCTTGTTGAGAGTCTCTGCTAAAGAGATCTCCTGGGTGTAGTGGCTGGCGAACGTGGTGTTGATCTCGTTGGCAACGCGCTGTCTTAACTGTAAGAAGCGTTCCATTCCCATGCGGGTGATAAAGGGGGTCAGCAGCCAGCCACCCACACCCCACGCCATACCAAAGGCCCGGTTCAGCACGATTGGGCTTAGGTCTAAGCCACCATACACATACACTTGTTTGTGCACGGATGAGCCGTAGCGGCTGTATTCCTTGGCGTCGTGGTTGATCGCGATCTCCATGGCGGTAAGGATTTGGCTGGCAAGCTTGCCCCCTCCGATGGCGTCAAACGCCAGTGTCGCTCCGGTTTCAATCAGTGCAGTTACTAAACTCTGCATGAAATCAGGTGAGCTGGAGTTACAGATATACTGAGCCCCCAATTGTTTGAGTATGGCGACCTGCTGTTCGTTGCGCACGATGTTTACCAGCGGGACGTCGTCTGCCTGACAGATTTTTACCAGCATTTGCCCCAGGTTGGATGCAGCGGCTGTGTGAACCAGGGCTTTATGGTTTTCCATGCGCATGGTTTCTACCATGCTCAGTGAGGTCAGCGGGTTAACAAAGCAGGATGCTGCTTCTTTGGCGGTAGTGCCTTCGTTCATCACCAGGCAGTTTGTTGCCGGAATGCATCGGTATTGGCAATACATGTCTCCACCTGCTATGCCTACCGTTTTACCCAGCAGGTGGGAGGCCTTTGCTCCGGCAGTTACCACTACACCAGCAGCTTCATTACCTACAGGCATTGGTGTATCCAGGCGCTTCGCCATGGGCTTTAACAGGCTTTCAGGTACATCCATGGTTATGGTTGGGTTGTCCTGAGTGCCACTTGCCTGCAGGGTGCTGATATCCGCAGGGCCCACCAGCAGAGCCAGATCCGATGGATTAATGGGAGCTGCCTCTATGCGTACCAAAACCTCATGCTCAGCAGGTTCGGGCACTGGAATGGTTTCCAGGCTCAATATCAGTTTTCCTGCGCTGGTTATATTTGAAGTCAGTCTCAGTTGAGTGCTGGGGATGCTGTTTATTGTCATGTCGGGCTCTCAATGATGAATTTGTCGGAGGCAGAGTAAGCGCTGTCAGTATCTTGCCCCTGTTAGCCAGTCGGTGCAATGGGTTGCGACACTTGAGCGAGAAGTGCTTTAGGTTGTTGATTGAACGATGACGGTGTAATTGTCTCAAAGTTTGCGGTTTAAAATCTTTAATAATGCCAAACGGTGATCGAAGTCTTGATGTTTCAATGCATTGGCCTACTGTCAAAGATGGGCTGTCTTCTTCAGGGAATATGAATAAGGGATAGACAAAGGGATAGTGCAATGGAACAAGTGGTTATATGGGATTATTTATTGTGTGGAGCCGTACTGGCATTAGTAATATGGCCTCGCTTTAACCGTTGGCCTGCTTCTGAGCAGGGTCAGTTTCAGGGGCAGCCGAGAGATTACATCCATGATCGAGTGTTTATAGGCTATGCATCTGTTTATCTCTTAACGTTTGTACTTCTTGCTTTCTCAGTCAGTAGATTTGAAGAGCTGCGTAAAATGGTGACGCAGTGGCTTTCCTCCGGTGCTGGCTCACTCGATTCTGCAGGTATCCTGGATAGACTCCATGCTTTGTTCGGCCCGCAAAGTTTCATTCTGTATTTGGCTATCATCGTTGTGTTATTGCAGATTCCTTATGTGTCCAGGATTGATGAGCGCTGGCGTAGTGTGCTGTTGACAGCAGCTCGAGTGCCCAGAGCTGCTTTAGGGTTGAAGCTGCAAATTGTCGATGCTATTCAAAATGGAGGGCTTGGGTCAGATTTCACGAAAAGCGTGGTGCAATCTTTATCAGATAAGGGCTTTTCGGAGTTTTGGTGTGCGGTCGGTAAGGGAGGCAAAGGTGGTGTAGGCGTTGATCAGGCGCTGGCAGCAGGGCAGATGCTGGTGTATGCCATGTACTTGTTAAAATTGAATAAGCAGTTTGAATTTCAATACCCTGGCGCAAATGATTTATATCGCATAGAGACAAGGCTGAATGAAATTGCTGCTGTGTTACCCGCCCAAAACCAGGAAACGGATATGTTGGCGGTGCAGGGGTATTGCCGTGAGCTGGAAAGCTCAGTGACGATGCTGGCTGAGATTCTAGCGAAAAACTACGTCAAATCCTATCCTGATAGCGTTGCACGGCAGTCAACATTGGCTCAGTTCGGTTTCAATTTGGAATTTGTTGATCAGAAGGAGTTCAGGATTTTATTGCCTACTGTGTTAGTAGTGGGTGGTTTGTTGGTTAGCTGTGTTTTGATCATTATGTTGTTCATGCTGTTGTTTGATGTCGTTGGCGTATCCGCTCCTCGTGGTGGGCAGTGGTTCACAGTGGATAGGATATTTTTCTGGTCATTGGGTGGCTGGGTTTCGTATGCAGTGGCAGCTTGTTTAGGGTTGTTCTTTAATGAGGCTCTTAAAGGCCCCCTTGGTGAACGGAATCTGGCAACGTATGTGTTGGGGTTTGCGTTTGCCACACTGGGATCCTGTGTGTTTTTTTTGCTATCCAGAGAACAATTCAAACCTCAGTATCTGTGGTTGGCAATCAATTTCGGCGTTTTGGCTTTGGCGGTTATCCGCAGCAGAGGGCGATATTTTACCTCTCAGGAAGGTGTGCAGCGTAAAGCCATTCAGATCGGCGGGCAGTACGCCTTGATTTCAGGTGTACTGCAAATGCTTATTCACATATCGTTTCGTGGGCTGGATACGACAGCACTGAATCTTGTCATGTTCTTTTTGTTTGGTGCGTGTCGGGGTTTTGCGGTCGCTTTCCTGGTTTCTTACATTTTGATGGATTTTGAACGCATTCAACAGCAAGGCTCTCGTCGTCGCTTCCCGAGGGTCTCGTTCCGTCAGTCTATTAAGGGAGAAATAGCGAACCGTCCTGTGGAAGTTTTTGTCAGGGATATTTCAGAGCAGGGTGCGATGCTGCAATTTCGGCGAGCCATGGGAGTGAAGTTGGGTGACCCAGTCTCATTACAATTTGAGTTTGGGCGTATGCAGGGGCGAGTGATCTCTACGCAGAACCACTTCGTTCGGGTTTGTTTCGATATGGATAACTCGGCAGCCGATGAGATTCATCGCTATATTAGTGACGAGATGGGGCTGGCGGTGTAGCGCCCGTTTACTGGTAGATGATATCTGGCCGCATAGGGGCCAACTTTGCCAGCAGTTTGTTTTGTGTTGTATGGGGTATGCCTGTTACGTTCATCGCCGAGATCAACAGGTCTACTGTGCGATTGAATTCCGCTTCGCTAATGTTCATTTTCTTGTGCACATCCAGCATGGTGTCGCCACTGTATTGGCACGGGCCGCCACTTACATCACACAGTTGTTCGATAAGCTTGTTTCTGAAACGTTCAAGGTCGGTATCTGCAAAGTGTTTTACAACGTTGCGGTCGAGACCGATCTCGTAGATAAACTCGTCGGTGATTTTAGTGATACCTTCCATTCCCCCCAGCTCATCAAACAGGGTGTTCCGGGGCGGTGATATTTGGCAAGCAGATAACCCGGTTAGAAAGGCCACTAAAACGGTAAAACGTATGATTTTTGTCATGGTGATCACCATAGGTAGCCGGTGAGAGAAACGTAGGCGCCGGTCTGATCATCTTCACCGGCAATGGTGCCTAAGTCAGTCCAGGCGACGGTAATATTAAAATTTTTGTTGGGAATATAGGCGAGGAAGATATCAAAGGCATCTTCTTCCTCCAGTGCGCTGAGGTTGTCTGGTTTCTGGCGGAACTCAATTCCCAACGCTAATTGACGGCTGAAGAGGGTAGCGAGGGATGCTTCTACCATCATCTCGTAACTGTCGTTATTGTCGCCGCCATACCCCAGCAGGCCGAACTGGTTGGCCTTTGTGGCTCTCAAGGTCAGATCCCAAACCAGGTTGTAGCCCATTAAGGCACCCAAGTGCGCTTTGCTGGCTGCCAGATATATGTCGGTACCTGAGTTGGTATTTTCAGCGCCAACGGCCGAGGCGATCACCTCGTTTCCCAGTTCTTTATATTGAATACCCAAGGCAACTTGGGGCCAGGCACCATAGACGATGTCGCCATACAGCCTTCCCTTAAGCCCTAGAATCTGCTGGTTGATTTCGCGCTCACCAAAAGGAACATTTTTCAGTTCAAACGTCTGCCTGGCAAGACTGATTTCGATCCGATCGTAAACGCTGGCACTGGCTCCGAATGCTTGCAATCGATAGTCCGGCAGGCTAACTCGGGTCATAAAGACGCTGCTGGACCACTCATCCCGACTGTCATAACCGCTTAAGGTGGCCCATGGCACCAGCCCACCGCCGCCACTGCCTTCCAACTGAGTTACGCCAGCCGTTTCTTGAAGTTTACCCGATCCACCATTGGCGAAGCCGGACGTTGTGGCCAGCATGGCTATGAAACAGAGACGAAGTGAAACCATAATGTTGGGGCTCCCAGCGAGGCTTTCGTCACCAGTATAGGATAAATACCTGATCGTGCTGCTCTGGTTTGCTCGAATATCAGGCAGTTATGCTGTGCCGTTCAGCTAATGTATGAGTTGTATCCGGGAACCCTTTGAAGCGCGCCGAACCACGACTTTTACCCACGACGGCTTGCCTTGAATATTCTGCTGGATTGGCCATAATGCGCCTTTATAAAAATACCAATCAATGCCACGGATGTTCGTTTTTTCCTTTCAGTTCATAGCGTTAAGCGTCTGATCTGACTCGTTATTCTGCTTCAGCTCTACAGGGCTGCCTGCATCCATTCGCAAGAATCGTGGTGTTTTTTTCGGATTATGTGATCGGTTATGAATCAAGCTTCATCGGCTACCCCACACCGGCATTCCAGGCTTGTCAGGTTGCTTTCGGATTTTGCCATGGTTGACGACGATTGGGCCTACCGTGATTTTGCAGATCGTCTGGGCCAGATGTTGAGTTTCAATGACTCTATCATCCTGTCTGATGCCCACAAGGCCAAGCCCGAGAGGGGCTTCCAGCGCCACACCGAGTCAGCGGAAGATGTAAAGCAGGAGGTGCTGCGAACCAAGGCGACCCTTGTAAACAACGTGATTCAAAGCTGTACCTCAGGCGATGGAAAACCTCGTATCCGTTGGCCCGTGGTGGATGCAGAATCGGCATCGGGCTATGAACCCTTTTTGCGATTTTATTCGGCCCACCAGCGCGAGCAGGATCTTGCTATACGGGTAGTGCGCTCGGCAGCAAGGGATGCTTTGTCTGCCTGTTCGCCCGCCTTGAAGAAGCTCGCTCTTTTGGATCAGGCTTTAGACGATACGCTTTGGGAGCAAATACGGCGTTTTTACGGTGTGATTCCACGCTTGCTGGAGAGGCGTTTTAACCTGTTGCGGGATCAGCAGCCGCTCTGGCTTAACCAATTCAGAAAGGATATTCAGGCTTTGTTGTTAGCAGAGCTCGACTTGCGTTTACAGCCGGTATTAGGACTGGTTGAGGCTTTGGAAAAAGAGGTAATTCGAAACCCATGACTCGTATTTTGTTTGTGGTGGCTTTTTTATTGGGCGCGTTGGCTGTTGTGTGGATCGGCGCTGATTTTGTAGGTAATGATTGGCTGGCGTTGGCGGTTACGATTCTGATTGGGCTGGTGTATGGCCTTGGTTGTGTTGAGATGCTGCAGTTTCGTCAGGCCACAGCCATGCTGAATACTGCTTTGCGTCATGTGCCAGGGGATTTGGAAAACCTGAACGCCTGGCTGTCGAAAGTTCATCCCTCATTGCAGAATGCAGTGCGTTTGCGCATCGAAGGCGAGCGCGTGGCACTGCCGGGGCCAGTGTTTACTCCCTATCTGGTCGGTTTGCTGGTGATGCTGGGTTTGCTTGGTACCTTTATCGGCATGGTCGTCACGTTGAACGGTGCGGTGTTTGCGTTGGAGGGAACCACGGAACTGCAGGCCATTCGAGCGGGTTTAGCAGCCCCCATCAAGGGGTTGGGGCTGGCTTTTGGAACCTCTGTAGCGGGTGTGGCTGCCTCTGCCATGTTGGGGTTGATCTCTACATTGAGCAGGCGTGAACGCATGATCGCGACTGGATTGCTTGATCAGTGTATAGCGAGTGAGTTTCGAGCTTTTTCATTACAGCACAATCGTCAGGAAACATTCAAAGCGATGCAGTTCCAAGCACAGGCGCTGCCTGAGGTGGCAGAGCGGCTGCAGTTGATGGCTGACAATATGGAGCGCATGACTCAGGCAATGACCACCGCCCTGACTGAAGGCCAGCATCGCTTTCAGGAAACCGCCACAGAGACTTTTTCTAAACTGGCAGCGTCGGTTGAAGGCTCATTGCAGGCCAGCTTATCTGAAAGTGGGCGTATGGCCGGTGACAGCATCAAGCCCGTGGTTGAATCCGCAATGAGCTCTGTGGTCGAACTGGCGCAGAAAACCCAGCAACATTTACAAGAGGTTGGTCAATCTCAGCTTGAGGCGCTATCTGGTCAGTTCAGCAGTACCGCACATGATGTGAGTGAGGCCTGGCGCACAGGGTTGGCAGGATATGAACAGTCACAGACTGAGCTGGTGAGTGCCGTGGAGACATCCCTTGTCCGCTTTTCCCAGAGTTTCGAAGCCACTGCTCATGATACGTTGCAGCGACTGGAGCAGGGGGATGAGCAACGTCTTGGCTTGTGGAGCACATCGTTGCAGAGCACAGCGGATCAGCTGACAGCTAGCTGGTGCCGACAGGGAGAGCAGATGCTGTCACAACAGCAGGCAGCATTGAACAGCATTCAGTCCTCAGCCAATGAGGTGGTCGAACGTTCCGATCGTACCAGCACCAAGCTGTTGGACGAATGGTCGCACGTACTGCAGCGGTCTGGCGATATGCTGCGTAGCCGAATGGAGACTGAGCAAACCTGGCTGGATCAACAAGCTGGCCGCATGGAAGGGCTGGTTTCCATGCTGCGGGAAGAGCTGAGCGCGTTACGCGGTGATGAGTCCGCCCGGGCAAATGCGGCAGTGGAACGTCTTTCCGACTTGGAAGCCGTTGTGGCTGGGCACCTGACTCAACTGGGCTGTGCCCTGGAAGAGCCAATGGCCCGCTTGGTGGAAACCGCATCGCAGGCACCTAAAGCGGCTGCAGAGGTTATCGAGCAACTGCGTCAGGAAATTTCCAATAATATTGAGCGCGATAACGGGCTCTTGATTGAACGGCAGCGGATAATGGAGGATCTCAATGCGTTGCTGATTTCCTTGGAGAAGGTTTCTACTGAGCAGCGTGCTGCGATTGAAAGCCTGGTAGCTGGCTCCGCCGCGCAGTTGACGCAGGTAAGTGACCGGTTTGGCCGTTACATTGAAGCCGAAACCGGCAAACTGTCTGATATGGCAACCAATCTTGAGAGCAGTGCTGTGGAGGTATCCAGCCTTGGCGAAGCGTTCGGTTATGCGGTCGAGTTATTCAGTGATTCCAATGACAAGCTGATTGAAAGTCTGAATCGTATTGAAGAATCGTTGGATAAAACCAGCACGCGTAACGATGAACAGCTTGCTTACTATGTGGCTCAGGCCAAAGAGATCATTGATCTCAGCATGATGTCGCAAAAAGAGATTATTGAAGAGTTGCGTCAACAGGCCGATAGCGAACCTGCAGCAGAAGAGGTGGTCTGATGGAGGAACTGGATGATGCGGTTTCTGCATCAACACCCATCTGGGCTATTTTTGGTGATCTGATGTCAGGCCTGGTAGGCGTGTTTGTGCTGGTGCTGGTTTGGGTTTTGGGCATTCAGCTCGAACTCACGCAGAGCCTTGAAGAGGAGGTTCAGAAGCGCCAGGCTGAGGAGCAGAGGCGTATGGCGTTGGAAGCAGCGTTGGCCGATCCCTTGGCGACGGGTCGAATAACGCTTAACAACGGACGTATTGGAATCAGCGGTAGCGTGTTGTTTGCGCTGAATTCAGATGAGCTTCAGCCGGAAGGCCGAGAGTTACTGCATACATTGGTCATGCCTTTGCAGGTATACCTGGGGGAGAGAGATGAACTGCTTATGGTGAGCGGTTTTACCGATGACCTCCCTATCCAAAAGAACAACTATCGTTATCAGGATAACTGGGAGCTTTCTGCCCAGCGAGCGCTGACCGTCACAAGAGCGCTGGTGGAAGAGGGTATGCCCTCTTCAATGGTGTTCGCTGCGGCCTTTGGTGCGCAGCAACCTGTGGCTTCCAATGCAGAGCGTGAAGGTCGAGCGCGTAATCGTCGCGTTGAAATGGCGCCGGTACCCAGAGCGGGAAAAGGGCTTCAAATCAATGACTGATGTTGCAGACCAAGTGCCACGTAATGCGGATACGCTGCGTGGGCTGCAGGATTCGTTGTCTGATCTGGTTGACCAGAACGCCCATCGTTATGAGCCTGTCAGGTTCCGCCGGATCGAATCTCTGGTGCGGCGGGCCCAAGAGAAGCGCCAGGATGTTGCATATCGATTACTGGAAAGAGCAAAGCAATTGCTGGCCGATTATCGCTGCGATTGGGCGCGGGTAAAACAACAGGCGCAGCATGCCCTTCAGGATATACAGAATGAGTATCCCGAAGGGCAGAATGATTTACGTTTTGGTGACATTAAAGCGGTGCTAAGGCACTCGGCACGATTACAGCGCCGGTCATCGGAATCGTCGTTAACGGAAGTTCTGGCGCATTTTGCTCGGCGTGCTGAATCCTGTGAGGATGCGGCCGAGGATCATTCCTTTGAAGGCTTGTTACGTAAGCAGGAAGTGGATGCGCTCAAGCAGTTTGAAGATGAGGATGCCGTTGCTGATCTGGATGCGTTGCTACCGGTCGGTGAGCTAAAGGCGCTGAAGGAATTCAGAGAGTCGTGGGCCAAGCGCAGTACAGAAAAAGCAGTATTGAAGGCGTTGGATGAGGCTCCAGAGGATGCCGGGCCGCTGAATTCCCATCGCTTGGTTGTGCGTTCCTTAATCGCAATGCAGGACATATCCCCTGAATATCTAGGGCGTTTTGTAAATCACATTGAAGCGCTGTTATGGCTGGAGCAGGCCGGTGCCTGTATGCTGGCTGGTGACGTGAAGCCCCAAAGCGGGAAGAGCAAGTCAGGACAAAGCCGCCGCCGCTAGTTGTTGGCAGCCTGATCCGGCTTGGCGAAGTTCTCCACCCAGGGGAGTACATCTTTGGCAGGTAACGGGCGGCTCAGATAAAATCCTTGCAGCCAGTCGCAACCCCATTCGCGTAGCAGGTCCATCGAGGCCTGATTCTCAACACCTTCTGCAACAACTTTCAGGTTAAAGCTGTGAGCCAGTTCAATGGTTGATTTCACGATGATCTGATCATCCGCCAACTGGTCTAGCTGCAACACAAAGCTTTTATCGATCTTAAGTTCGGTCACCGGCATGTGCTTTAAGTGTGATAGTGATGAGTAGCCCGTACCAAAGTCATCAATTGCCAGGTCGAAGCCAAAGCTGCGGAAGCGTATCAGCAAGTCGATGGCTTCCTTCGCGTCGCGCATAATTTCACTTTCGGTGATTTCAAATGCCAGGCTGTCACTGGGCAAGCTATAGTCGTCCAATAGCTGCTTTATGTTTTCCAATAAGTGTTTACGAGATAGATCCTTGGCCGATAAATTGATTGCCACTTGAGCCGTGAATTGGTTGGATTTCCATTCCGCGATTTGCGTTATAACGGCTTCTACGACCCAATCGGTGATGTTTGCAATCAGGCCCGCCTGCTCCGCCAGCGGAATAAACAAATCGGGTGGAATAAAGCCTTGTTCCGGATGTATCCAGCGAATAAGCGCTTCAAATCGAAAGTGCTCCTGGGTGCTAGCCAATACCTTGGGTTGAAAATACATTTGCAGTTGGCCATCGTTCTGAGCCAACGTCTTTTTAAGGTCTGCCAGTAACTGCAAGCGCTTGAGATGGGTTTGTTCCATATTGCTGTTGTAAAAGGCGATACCCAATTGTTCTCGGCGTGCCATATCCAGAGCAATACTGGCTTGTTGAACCAGCTGGTCTGCATCTGTGCTGTCTCTCGGCGCACAAGCAATACCCATGGAAAACTTCAAAGTGATTTCCAACTGCTGAATCATGTAAGCGCTGGATAGAGTGGCCAGCACGTTTTCGGCGGTGCGTTCCACGCTGCATGCCAGTGGAATAGCCACCAGGAATTCATCTCCACCCAATCGAGCGGCCAGGCAATTCTGTTCAGGCAATCCGCTTAAGCGCTCACCTATTTGTTTCAGACATTGATCCCCTACAAAATGGCCAAACGTATCGTTCACGATTCTGAAGTCGAGGATGTTGATGCAGATTACGCTGAGGGGCTTGTAGTCGATACTATCAAGATGCTCTTTGAGCCGAGTGATAATATGTTGACGGTTTATCAGGCTGGTGAGTGGGTCATGGTGAGCCTGAAATACGATGCGGGCTTCGCGTTCTGCCAGGCCAACCTGCATGGTTTCAAAGGCAGCGGCTAATTCGCTTACTTCACTGGTTGTACGTTGCACATCAACCTTAAGCCCAAATTCTCCTTTGGCCATGCGGCTGGCCGTCTTGGCCAGAGACCTAAGTGGATACGCCATGTTGCGGGCTATCACTATGCCGCCGAATGAGGCCAGTAAAGCACCAATGAACGTGATGACGATAATTCTGAGCTGTAATACATCGAACTCGTGAAAGGCTTTCTCAACGCTGTAGGTCAGGTAAAGTCCGGCCTCGCCGCTGTTGGATTGGTTCAGATCCAATTGGAGTGAAGCAAATTGAGGGCGTCCAAATAAAGGCAGCGAGTGCGTACTATAAGGGGTATAGGCCTCACTTAATGCTTTTAACCAAAGATCCGGGGGCAAGGTTGACGCGATCACTTTGTCAGAGGAGGATTTGTTGAAATAAAACGTAATATCCAGCCCGGTCAAATCCTTCCATTGTTCAGCCAGCTCCCGGTTCAGTTCAAACCCTACCATGGCAATGGCGATGGGAAGAGGCGCTTTTACCGGTAACAGTATGACTTGGTAGAGGCGTCCATTAACGGTCAGGTAGTCGGTTGCCCCCCCATTACTTAAGCTGGATCGAATAAAGAAATCTTGATTGAAATGCGCTTCAACCTGCTCGGTGTCGGAAGCGATGATTTTACCTTGTAAAGACAGCAGCACCATCAGATCCGCGCCGATTCGCTCGCCATGATTATGCAGTACGCTTTCCAATGTGCTTTTATCCTGGGTGGCAACCGCCTGTTTGAAGCCGAAATCCGATGTCAGCACTTCAGTTGAACTCATCAACTGTTGTTCTCTGTTTCTCAATAACTGCTTGAGCACGCTTTCTGCTATGGAGAGATTACTGTCGATTTGATTGTGGCTGTGGTTGGTGGTTGACAGCCAAACTGCGAGCGCAACAGTGAGGGCCATGCTGATGAGCAAGCCAAGAACAAAGCGAAGTAGGCGCTGTTGTAAAGATGCACTAACGGCCATGATGTTTAAACCGGTCTGAGCCGAAGCCGCGTACGGGCTCGGGCTTGGGAATGGGTTTCAACTCCAGCCGGAGTTCAATGTCGCGCTCAGTTGTAGTGGGCAGAATCCGCTCCTCGACGTCGTCGAAGCCACTGGCTTTTCGGGCGTGCCAGATGCGTAACGGTTGGTTTGCGGGCAGCTCCAGCTGCGCTTTGCCAGTCGCATCCGTTTGCGCCCAACTTTGGGTATCGCTCACGATGATGTAGCCGGTCATGCGATCGTGAATATTGCAGCCTAGTACCACAATGCCTGGGTTATTGAACGGAATCGGGTGTTCGGGTTGTTCCGCATAGAGTTTGAGTTCAAATACCTTGGGCTTCGAGAACGAATAAACATGATGGCGTATGTTGTCGCTGTTAGGAAAATTTACCTGGCGACCTTGTTCTACGATAAGTATTTGAGGAACAAAGGCTTTGTCTATTTGGTCCATCACCGCAGCAGGCCGCATTTGGGTATCAGCAGCATTGGCAGGGCGATAAGTCGGTGGCCCCATAAGTACCGCGCCTGAGACGGGTTCACCATGCTGGTCCAGAACCAGTATGCTGACAGCATCTGCGTGCGCGCGGGAGACCGAGAGCCCCACTGCTACAATGATGGCCAAAATGGTGGTTAGATGCAAAGAAGCCAGCCTGTTGTGAACTAAGTCCGTGAAAAATACCGTTAAATTCAGTATAGCAAAGGCTCGGCTACTGACTGGATAGATTGTATTTTGTTCGTTCTGTGCGTTAACACTCTATTCTATAACGGTTTTTGCGGTAGGACTGGGGCTGGTTTTTGCGATCCAAACCAACCAGGCCGGGATAACCAGAAGATCGAAAGCCAGCGCAAACAAGATGATTAAACCCGTTGCGGAACCTAGATCGCTGTTGAGTTTAAAGCTGGATGTGCCCAAAAGCAGAAAACCTGCGGTCAGCAGGATGCTGGTGATAACAATGGGTGCGCCTGAGTGAGCCAGCACCTGCTCCAGTGCGGGGGCCCCCTCCAATCCTTGCTTACGTGTTTTCAGGTAGCGGCTGAGCAGGTGTACTGTGTCGTCAACCACCACACCAAGGCACATGCCACCCACCAGCGCCATAGATAATCCCAGCTCACCCACCGTAAGGCCCCACAGACCAAACACCGCCATAATCGGTACAAGATTCGGCAGCAGGCTGAGCAGGCCGAATCGTACTGATCTAAAGGTAAAAGCCAATGCAATGGCTATCAGAAGCAGCGCCACTAAAATACCTGCCATCATGCTCTTGATGTTTTTCTGCCCTATATGGGCAAACATCAGCATAGGGCTGGAACACAATGTTTCCCACTGGGGGTATAGTGTGTTGATGTGTTGTTGCATGCGGGCTTCCAGATCCAGCATTTCCAATGATGATATGTTGTGAAGGGTAACCACCACCCGAGTTGAGCGCCGATCCATGCTCAATTTATCCGAAACATCCAGGCCGAAAGGCAGGGACATTTCATACATTAATAGATATTGGGATGCCAGGTCGGCCGAGTTGGGGAGTCTATATTGATCGCTGGAACCGCCGTTCAAATTCTGATTGATTTGTTTAAAGGTGTCGCTGATGCTGGCAACGTGACGTACTTCTGGTTGTGCCAGTAACCAGTTTTTGAATTCATCTAACTCGGCGAGCAGAACAGGGTCCGACGCTGAGGCGCTGCCTTTTCGTGAAATGGCGAGCTCTGCAGAGTAAATGCCGGTGAGGTGTTCATCGGTGTAATCGGTGGCGATGCGAAAGTCGGTACTGTGATCAAAATACTCCACAAACTCATCGTTAAGGCGATTGCTGCCGATGAAAAGCATCAGGCCAATGGTGCATCCACCAACCACTAGCAGAGTTAATACACTGCGTTGAGAAATCAGCCCCAGCACAGGTGGAATAAGGTAGCGATTAACGAACAGCTCCCGTTTTGGCGTTGCGTTAGTCATGTGCAGAAAGGCTGGAAGAAAGCTGAGAGAGAGCAGCGTGGCCAGTGTCACGCCCACAGACACAATATTGCCCAAATCATGGTAGGGGGGAACATCACTGAAATTCATGGTGATGAAGCCGATAAGGGTGGTGCCCCCGGCAATCATCATAGGTTTGAAGTTATCGGCAATGGTTGTATCTGCATTGTTGCTGCCCGGAGAGATCAGTTGCAGGCGTAGAAATGTGTTGGCAATGTGAACAGAGTGGGCCACGGCGATGGTGAGAATGATCATGGGCGCCACGGCAGAGGGTGACGATAACTGAATACCCATCCAGCCACCAGCGCCCATGCCACCAAGGGCAGAGAACACTATCACTAACACGATGCCCATGCAGGCCTTCCAGCTTTGCAGAAAAAAGCGTAGCCCCAAAATCACGATCAGCAGCATCAGGGGTAACAAGGTTGCCATGTCCGCCCGGGCACTTTCAGAGAAAGTGTTCGACATCATAATCATACCGGTTAAGTCAACGCGGGCACCTGGGTCTATTTGCTTGATCAGTGCTTCTACTTGATGCCCATGGGCGACTATGGAAGCGGCTTCGCGTGGCGAGTTACCTGGCTTGTTGATGGTCACCAGCAGACCAGTGACATCGCTGTCTGCTGAAATCAACCGGTTCACCAGGATGGGCTCGTTTAAGGCGTAAGTCCTGATTGCGGCCAAGTTATCTTGACTTAGTTCCAATCCCTCTGGAATCAGATCGTCTACCAGCAGCTCATCACCTTGCGCGCTGGTGCGCTGAAAGTTGCTGATGGAATCCACGCGGGTGGAATAGGGGGTTTTCCAAAGTTCTTGGGTGGCAGCCTGGACTGCATTTAAAGCCTGGGGTGTGAATACATCACCGGATGAAGGCGTGTAAACCAGAAGCAGTTTTTCGGAGGCGCTGAAATTGTCTTGGATGTGGTTGAAGGCCGCTAACTGGGGATTGTCTTTGGCGAAGAAAACCCGATAATCCACGTTGAATTTCAGTTGGCTGATACCGGCTGCACACACTAGTACCAAAACTAACGGAAGCAACAAGCTCGCCTTTGGGAAGCGCGCGACAGAAAGCCTCAACGTCCATGTCGTCTTCAAGGTGTATGCTCCTACAGCAACTTTCGCAGGTGGCCTGGTTATCTGATCCCCGGATCAGCCCTCGCTTTCCATGCGAAGCCGTGTCTATCCTTGTGACGAACCCATGCAAATTAAAACGAATTCAAGTATCAGGGGGCCTGCGTATCGATTCTGCGAGCGCGGGCCTGAAAACCTAATTAGCTTGGTTAATTCTAGCAGTATTGCTGAACAGAATGCATCCAAAGAATATTCGTAAACCTTGTTTACTTGGGGTGTTTTATGGGGGAGTTCTAAGAAGACATCACCGCAAGAGTTGGCCTGGCGAAGGTTGCGCAGGCCATGAGTCTTACGGGAAGATTACTATTCGTAGGTGCACAGGTAAGCGGTGTCTTGCTCCACTTTCAACTTGAAGCTGGTGTTGGCTTCTACGATAAAGCTGTCCGAGCTGCGATACGCCGTCCATTCTGACTCCCCGGGTAACTGCACAGTCAGCACACCGCTCACTACTGTCATTGTTTCTTTTTGGGAGGTTGAAAATTCATAGTCACCGGGAGCCATGACGCCAACGGTAGCAGGTAGCCGCTCACCCTGAAAAGCGATGGATTTTACTTTGCCATCGAAATATTCGTTCGTTTTAAACATGTTTGGTACTCCAGAAAAAAGTGGCGGGATTGTATCACGTCCTCTTACCGGGTCATTACTCTCTTGTGCGCGCGGCATTGATTGACTCGTTTGGCTTTATACGATAGTTTTACAATTATCGAACTATCATCTGGCCTATAAACTGGAGGCGCACTTGTCATCACTGGAATCTTTGGCCCAGCCACTTACCCTGCGCTGTGGTGTTGTGATCAAAAATCGTATTGGAAAATCAGCCATGAGTGAGGCCTTGGCCACCCCGGACAATCGGCCTACCGCATTGCTGACTAACCTCTATTCTGCTTGGGCCAAGGGAGGTACGGGGCTTGTGATCACCGGGAATATCATGGTGGATCGTTTGGCGCTTGGTGAGCCTGGTAATGTGGCGATTGAGGATGAGCGTGATCTGGCTATGTTGAGCCAATGGGCGCGAGCTGGTGCCCAGGAGGGTACGCAGATCTGGGTGCAGCTGAATCACCCAGGCAAGCAATCGCCCAAGATGGTGTCTAAACAGCCGGTAGCGCCGTCGGCTATTCCACTGCAGAAACGTTTTGAAAGTTTCTTTAATGCCCCCAGAGAGCTGACTGAGTCGGATATCGAAGATATTATTCAACGCTTCGCTACCGCGGCAGCAGTTGTGAAGAAAGCCGGTTTTACCGGCGTGCAGATTCACGGAGCCCACGGCTATCTGGTGAGTCAGTTCCTGTCCCCTCATCATAACCAGCGCAAGGACAAGTGGGGGGGCAGCCTGGAAAACCGTGCCCGCTTTGTGATGGAGATTTATAAAGCCATTCGTGAGCAGGTGTCGGATCAGTTTCCCGTGTCTATCAAATTGAACTCGGCTGATTTTCAGCGGGGTGGTTTTACCGAAGAAGAATCCATGCAGGTAGTGGAAATGCTGGATCAGGCGGGTATGGATTTGATAGAAATTTCCGGAGGCAACTACGAGTCACCGGAAATGACCGGCAAGAACGTGAAAGCATCAACGAAAGCACGGGAAGCTTATTTCATGGAGTATGCTGAAAAGATTCGCTCGCGCGTGAAAACGTCGTTGATGGTAACCGGAGGGTTCCGTACGGCTCAAGGTATGATGGAAGCACTGGAAAGTGGTGCTACCGATATCGTCGGCTTAGGCAGGCCGTTGGCGTTAGAGCCGGATCTCAGTGCGCGCATCCTCAGTGGCACTGCAAAATCCAGCCCTGTGAAACCAAAAATTACGGGGATCAAAACCGTTGACGACATGGCTATGATGGAAACGGTCTGGTATGCACGGCAATTGGAAAGAATTGCGAAGGGCAAGCAACCCAAGATTGATGAAAGTCCGTTTCTGGTGTTTTTTCGTCAACTGCTGATGTCCGGGTTTAAGGGATTTAAAACCCAGCGAGTCAGGGCTAATTGAGCAAGGCGTTAGGCTCGAAATAGGTATTCGGCAATTCAAAAAATGGGCTTTCAAACAGAATTGAAGGCCCATTTTTTGATAGTAGAGATTTAGAAGTTATAGACCAGCGTGGTTTTGTATTCGGTGTTGGTTTCGTAATTGTCTATGGGTGGGTCTGCATCCAGGTTTTTGGCTGGTTCGCTATCATGGGTCACTTTATAGTGCACCTTCAGATCCAGAGTGTCAGTCAACTTTACTGACAGCGCGGCATCCATAAGCGTGCGAAAATCACCAAAATCGTCAGTGCTGGGTTGGTAATAGGCGGTGGCGGATATAACAATCTGATCATTGAGACGGTGTTTGTACACAGCAAAGGTGTTCACTCTCCATAACCAGGTTTTATCCTCATAGGTGCCCAAATCCAACACCTCCCGCTCCCGAAAACCACCAAACCCCACCGCCAACGAGAAAACTTTATCGTCAGCAGCGATTACATAGCGTCCACCGCCGCCAACCAGTGAGCGTGACTCCAGGTTGTCAAACTCATCTTCTTCCCATTGAGCGAAGCCTTCAGCAGCCCACTTATCATTGAGGATGTGTATCCAGCGGCCGTGCAAAAAGCTGTCATCGGTGTCTTTGATGTCGCGAGTGGTGCCGTATTCCCGCTCGACAATGCCGAGGTAGATGTTGTTGCTTTGTCGGTTGGTTAGCTTGGCAGCACCGCTGTAGGTTTCTTCGCGCTTGTTGCCTGTCTTGCCGTCGATACCAAATTCGACGTGGCCGGTCCAGCCCTCGTTCGGCAGGCCTGGCCGCTCACTTTCAATATTGGATATGGCACAGACTTGAGTAGACAGTAATAGCAGTGCAAGTGCCTGTATTAATTTGAACATGGAATCGCCCCCCTACTGTTTTGGACAGGGGGGCGAGTATACGGAGTTGGAACTGGAATTTGTAGTGACTGTTTCTTATTCCTGGCTGAATGGCGGCCTTATTGGATGCAGCTCCTCAAAATCAGGATCGGTGTTCTGGGCCTTCGCTGCAAAGGTTTTCATCATGTCCTCAGGGCGGAACATGCCTGATTGCCAAGCTGCCATATAATTCAGGCTATCTTGAACGCTGTGATCACGGCTGTAATTAATCATTTCCTTGCACCCAGCAATGGCTAAAGGTGAGCGCTTACTGATGTCGGCAGCGATCTTCCTAACGGCATTGAGCATGCTGTCGTGATCTGGGTAAACTTCGTTAACTAATCCTATTTCTTTGGCCCGTTGTGCTGAAAGTTTGGCACCGGTATAGGCCAACTCACGCATCATGCCCTGAGGGATCAAGTGGGGTAGCCGTTGCAGCGTGCCCAGATCTGCGGTCATGCCTAAATCGGTTTCTTTGATGCAGAAAAACGCATCTTCAGTACAGTAGCGGCAATCTGCAGCGCTCACCATGTCTACCCCACCGCCAATACAGCCACCCTGTATGGCCGCAAGCACGGGTATACGAACGGATTCCAACACATTGAAGGTTGCCTGCAATTGCAGAACCAGTCGGCGAAGGTTTTCGGCGCTGCGGCCGGGGTCGCCCTGCAGGGAAATATTTTTGGGATTCATGAAAACACCAAGATCCATCCCTGCAGTAAAGTGCCTGCCGGTGGAGGCTAAAATGATCACCCGAGCACGGGCATCAGCATCGATTTCACGAATCGCAGTGGGAAGTTCCTTCCAAAAATCCAGATTCATGGTGTTAAGAGCGTCAGGGCGATTGAGTGTAACTTGGGCAATTTTATTCTCGATGGAAACGGTTAAGGCACGATACTCCATAGTGAAGCACTCTAAGATGGTGGGTGTATCTGGTTTGTAGCAATCGAGTTTGACCCCGTCAAGGATGATTGGTAGCTTAGCCAGCCAAGAGAGGCAAGAGTGAACAAGCTGTTATGCAAGGTACATTATCGAAGTTGAAGTCTTCGCTGCAAACACCAGTGGAATACGGATTACCCCTGGGAGATGGCAGGCTGGATTTGAATCCGTTGCTGGGATCAAAAATCCTGTTGCGTCATACCAATCAAATTTTCTGTACGCATTGCGGCCGTAAAACCAAAAAGAGCTTTGACCAGGGCTACTGCTATCCTTGTTTTCGCTCTTTGGCACAGTGTGATACCTGCATTATTAAGCCGGAAAAGTGTCATTTTGAAGAGGGCACCTGTCGCGAACCTGACTGGGCACAGAATTTCTGTTTTCAGGGGCATACTGTCTACTTGTCGAACTCATCTGGTATAAAAGTAGGAATCACGCGCAATGATCAAGTACCCACTCGTTGGATTGATCAAGGGGCGATTCAGGCTATACCGGTATTTCAAGTCAAAAACCGCTTCCATTCAGGGCTGGTGGAAATCACATTAGGTAAGTATGTGTCCGATAAAACCCGCTGGCAGGCCATGCTGAAGAATCAGGTGACGGAATTGGATATGCGTGAAGAGCGGGATAAATTGCTACAACAATGCAAGTTGGAGCTTGATGCCCTACGTGATCAGTTGGGCGATGAAGCTATTGTTGCCATGCCCGAGGCTGAGCCCGTCAGTATCAATTACCCGGTATTGGAATACCCCAGCAAAGTTACCAGTATGAACTTTGACAAAAACCCAACTGTGGAAGGTACATTACTTGGCATCAAAGGCCAGTACCTGATCTTTGATGTGGGCGTGATCAACATTCGTAAATTTACTGGCTATGAGGTAGAGGTGGCTCACTGAGTCACCTCATTAATTTGGATTCCTGGAATCGAAGGCCTTATATCAACTGAGCTATTTAACGCTGCCGGATTCGTCCTTTTTCTTATGAGCATCTTGGTATATAAACACGCCGATGCCGAACAAAAAAGCCAACGTTCCACCTATTACAATTAGACCAGCTACCACAACGTCATCTAAGAACATGAATATTCCTCCCCTCCGATGGTTTCAATATATCACCACGAAGAGGAGGGCTATTGACTCAAATCAAGAATGGGTTAAGGTACCGGCACCAGTTGAATGGCGTCGGCCACCACTGTGCCATCTGCGTTGATGTTGGTTATTTGTATGGCGTGGGTTCCTGCGTCGAACCAGTATGTCCCTAACGCCATCCACTGATTGCCGTCTTGAGTTTGATCAACTTGGACTTCTGTAACGATCTCACTTAAATCGGTCTCGTCTTGATGATGAACGCGGTAAGTTGCATTAGTGGCAAAGTTCGGGCCTTGAGGCCAGCGTGCATAAGCAGTGTAGTGGCCCGCCTGGTTAACCGTGGGAGACCATACGAAAAGCTTCTCTGGATCATTTACCGTGGCGTAGCGATAGTTGCTTCCATAAAATCCTGATCGGTATATTGATGGCCACCACTTACCCGTACGATCAGTGTTGCCTGTATTGTCTTCGACGATTGCAGCGGTGATCACCAGTTGGTCGTCTGACTCAATTACGGAGTCGTACCCGGTGGAAAGAATGTATTCAAATTCGCCATAAGGTACGACCCATGATCCACTGTATATGCCGTCGCCGCTGGTTAGGTCATCACCCAAGCCATCATCGTACAGCTCGAATGTGTCTCCAGAGGGGGACACGGTAACAGTTATGTGAGGCACGCCGGATGCGTCGGCACAGTTAAAACTCTGCACTTCAATATCGACGGTTTCGCCTGGTAAAGCAATCATACTGTTTGCTTTGGGAGCTTGACGCCGAGTAAACAGCTGGTTGTTACAGGTCAGTGCGCCCTTGCCGTTGGAGTCAGCCATCCGAACCAGCGCGCCGGATACGGTTTTGCTGAGGCCATCAGTCAGTTTCTTGCCGCTACTCATCAACAGTCTTTTAATGGAAAAGGCATCAAGCCCTTGGGTGCTTTGATTGGCTTTCAGAATAGCGATGGTGCCGGAGACATATGCCGTTGCCTGCGATGAGCCGTGGGTGACAACAAAGTCTGCAGACTCGGCTGAAAAAATTGGATAGGTTGGTGCAGTGCTGAGGATGTTCTCGCCTGGAGCAAGCAAATCTACGGACCAGCGACCGTAGCTACTGCCGCTCCAAAGATTACCCTGATTGTTCGACGCTGCAACTGCAATGATGTTCTTGTTATCAAACGATGCTGGAAAATAGGCCCTTTCATCAATAACCTGGTCGATGCTCCAACTGTTATTACCTGAGGCGGACACAATGGGGATATCGGCGGCCTCAATTAAATCGGCCAGTAAATACATTTCCGGCGTATTAAGTTGATAGGCATCGGCGACTAACGGATACATCAGGCCGTAAAGGTTGATGTGCTTTGACATGCCTCCGGATGCGTTGATTACCGCAATATTAATACCTGATTGCTTCAGGTTGTAGAAGTACCAAAGGCATTCCCGGATGGCTTGCTCGCGGGCTGCGGGTACAGATGTACCTGGTATTAATGGAAACACATCCGCTTCGAATTTTGCTGATTGGCAAGTGGCTATCTTGATGTTTGGTTCCAGCCCGGCGACGCCCACGATGCCACCGTGGTAGGTGGCGCTGGCATTATTGCCTTCAGCTATAATAACGCCCGCCATATTGGTCCCATGGCCTGCTGCGTTGTCCAGTGGGTCTCCGGCATCAGCATTCAGAGATCCATCTGGATTGGTTCTGGGAACTATTGTGCTGGCACCATGGCAGTCATTCAGGTATCCATTGTTGTCGCCATCGATGTTGTCCTCGCATCCATCATCAATGCCGTTGCCATTGGAATCGATGCCGGTGGCTTCTCCAGGATTTAGCCAGACTTTATTTTTTAGATCTGGATGGTTGTAGTCGATGCCTGTGTCAATCAGGGCAATGACAACCTCGCTCTGGCTCAAATTGGTTGCAGGAAGATAGGTGCTCCAACCTTCGACAGCATTGATATCCATGTCATCGACACCTGCGCTCGTGTAGCTGTTGCAGATGTAGCTGTTGTTGGAAATGGTTGGTCTTTCCGCACAAGTGCCAGTGTTTGAAAGTTCGGTTGATGAAATGTTGCTGGGAGAGTTCTCGGCCGTTCTTGGCGAGTTCTTGAGTGCCCACAGTTCGCTGGAGAGCAAATCGTTTGTAGGGCCGGTTGCGAAAGTATTTGAAGAAAATATTATGGCAAAAGCAGCCAGGGGGCCAATGGCCCTGATTTCAGTACTACTCATGTATTACCCCGTCATGATAACAACTTAAATATCTCGGGAGCGATGCTAGTAAGCATCGCTTACTATTCAGAGTAGACTATATTTCGAACGGTCTCGGTTTGATTTCGACTTTTCGGTTGGCTGCTCTCTGTAATTAATTTGATTTGTTATTTAGGCGGTAAACCGAAAGATGCACGTCCAGTAGGGGCTGGTTTTTCTTCTTCATCGTCAATCGGTTCTAACGAAAGGCCCGATAAACCTGGCGAAGCTGCCTTGGGTTGCGATGCAGGTTGTGGTGTTGGTGCCTGCTTTTGAGCGTTCGGCTCTGGTTTTTGAGTTGAGGCTTCAGCTGGTTTGGATGGATCTGATTTTGCGGGGGCAGGTGTATTGTTGGCAGTTGGGTTCTCTTCTAAAGTAATGCGCAGGCGAAGATTGTTCTTTGAGTCAGCATTCTTGAGCGCCTCATCCATGGAGATTTTATTCTCTTTGTAGAGTTTGTAGAGCGAGGTGTCAAAGGTTTGCATGCCCTGGGCTTCCGATTTCAGCATGACCTCTTTTATTTCATCGACCTTGCCCTGCTTGATAAGATCGCAAACTCGAGGAGTGCCGAGTAGTATCTCAATCGCTGCCGCACGCTTGCCATCAACGGTGGGTATTAGGCGTTGAGATACAATGCCTTGAATGTTAAGAGATAAATCCAGGAATAATTGTTTGTGGCGCTCTTCTGGAAAGAAGTTAATGATTCGATCCAGTGCTTGGTTGGCGTTGTTTGCGTGCAGGGTAGAAATGCAAAGATGCCCTGTCTCGGCGAAAGCAATTGCCTGTTCCATCTGTTCTGCGGTTCGTATCTCACCAATAAGTATTACATCGGGTGCCTGGCGGAGGGTGTTTTCCAATGCATCGTCGTAACAGTTGGTGTCCATGCCCACTTCTCGTTGGTTAACGATGGACATCTTGTGGTGATGAACAAACTCTACAGGATCTTCGATGGTTATAATGTGCCCGGCACTGTTGGCATTTCGGTAATCAATTAACGCTGCCAGCGATGTGGATTTTCCAGATCCAGTTCCTCCTACAAACAGAACCAAGCCGCGCTTCTGCATAATGAGCTTAGGTAGGATTTCTGGCAGCCCTAGATCCTTATAATTAGGAATGACGGTTTTTATGGCGCGGATGACCATAGAATACTGATTGCGTTGCTTGAAAATATTAACCCTAAATCGACCTACTCCGGATTCCGAGATGGCGAGATTCATCTCGGGCTTGTGCTCGAACTCGGCTTTTTGATCAGACGTCATAATCGCGTCTGCGATTTCCTTAACCCGCCCGGGCGGGAGCGGTTCCTTTGCGATTGGGGTTAGCTTGCCGTAGAACTTGGCGCTTGGTGGTGCACCGGTGGTTAGGTAAAGGTCAGATCCATCCCGTTCAGAGAAGTATTTCAGGTAGTCTAAGAATTCCATGCCGAACCTATGTGTTTGAAATGCCGAGCAATATGCGTTCTGTATAAGTAGTATAGTCAAGCTTGAAAAGACTGCTTTTTTTACTGCAGCATGGGTTATAGGCCGGTACGTGGATATAAGTATTCATTTTAAGGCAGCCTGTTGACATTATCTTCGGTTGCTTCGCAGGGTGGCGACTTTGTCATACAGCAGGGCGGCGCTGACCCGATTCGGTGCGATAGGGTCGCTTGCCTCCAATTCTACCCGAGACCAGAAGCGCCTCGGCATCCCTGTCAGAGCCTTACTGTCCTTGTGGCTGAAGAAACTACCCCACAACCCCTTCAGCGCCATGGGAACTACCGGCACAGGGTCAGCCTGGATGATTTTCTCGATGCCGGCTTTGAACTCGTCGATCTCACCATCCTGAGTCAGTTTGCCTTCTGGGAAAATACAGACGACTTCCCCATCCTTTAACTCCTGCGAAATTCGCATAAACGCGTTTTCATACGTTTCGGGATCTGAAGACTTGGAATGAATCGGTATTGTCTTGCCGGTTCTGAAGATGAAATTCAAAACAGGAAGATCGTAGATGGGTTTAAACATGACAAAACGCACCGGGCGTCGGCAGGCACCGGCAATAATCAGAGCATCCATGTAGGAAACATGATTGCATACCAGCACACATGCACCTTGGTCGGGGATTTTGTTGAGGTTGACGTGTGTGACTCGGTACATGGTGTGAGTAATAACCCAGATCAGGAAGCGCATTGCGAATTCTGGGATCACGGTATAGATAAACCATGCAACGGCCACATTCATAATGGCCAATACCATGAAGAATTCAGGAATGCTCAACTCCATTACTCCCAGCAGTAATATGCCGGTAGCGGCAGACACAACCATGAATAGGGCATTCATAATATTTACGGCTGCGATGATGCGCGAGCGGTGCGCTTCATCAGATCGCTCTTGAACCATGGCATAGAGGGGGACGATATACAGTCCGCCCGACAGACCTATCATCATGAAATCAAAAAGCACGCGGTAGTTTGTGGAATCTGATAAAAATGCGCTCAGCCCGATCAGCTCATTTTGCGGAGCCGGATGGGTATGAAAGTAAAGATCTAATCCAAACAGCGTGAGCCCGATTGAACCCAACGGCACTAAGCCCAGTTCAATTTTGTGGCCAGACAGGCGTTCACACAGTAATGAGCCAGCGGCAATGCCGATTGAAAATGCAGACAACAAGCACATAACAACACTCGGTGCTCCGCCGAGATCAATTTTGGTGTATTCGTAGATCTGGGTGAGGTAGGCCGCCCCTAGGAACCAAAACCAAGAGATGCCCATAATGGCGAGAAACACAGCTTTATTTTCGCGGCTGAATTGGATCGTGTGCCAGGTTT
The DNA here is from genome assembly GCF_002863865.1 of Ketobacter alkanivorans. Lineage (NCBI taxonomy): Bacteria > Pseudomonadati > Pseudomonadota > Gammaproteobacteria > Pseudomonadales > Ketobacteraceae > Ketobacter > Ketobacter alkanivorans. Next base: position 4,202,887 of record NZ_CP022684.1, read on the forward strand.
CGATAATCGGGTTAAAGCGTATTTTGATATCTGGGCTGGGCGCGCGTCCCTCTGGGATTTTGAGGCAGGTGAGAAAGCCGATTACAGATACCGCGATCACGGTTCCCCCAATCAATGCAGGGCCGGATTCCCAGTCACTCATGATGTTGGCGGCAATAGTTCCTATCAATATGGCTATGAAGGTGCCGGTTTCCACCAGAGCGTTGCCGCCCACTAGTTCACCTGATTTAAGGTGTTGTGGAATGATGCTGTATTTTACCGGGCCAAAGAAGGTGGACTGAGTGCCCATAAGGAACAATAGCAGCATCAGTCCCCAGGTTTGTTGGTAGATAAAACACAGCGCCCCCAGCGCCATAATCAGTATTTCCAGCGCTTTTATATAACGTATCAGAGAGGACTTTTCGTATTTGTCGGCCAGCTGGCCAGCCAAAGCCGAAAACAGAAAAAACGGCAGAATGAACAGCATTGCCCCCAGGTTGTTCATGGCGGACAATGAAACTTCAGTAGCCAATTCTGCACCGTTGTCTACTGAAGAGGAACCAATAGGCCACTCCCATGCTCGGCTCAGTACTCCAAAAGTAAGTAATGCCATCAATGAGTTTTTGAAAATGTTATCGTTAAACGCGCCGAAAAATTGAGTCCAGAAAAAAGGAGCAAAACGCTTTGTTTTGAGTAGTTCAAATTGGGAGTGGGTCTCGCCATTATCGCTCATGCTTTGCTTCCTTCTTGCACCCATGCGGTTAGATAGTTAGTAATTAGTGACTCTAATAATGCTTGTGGAGTAGCTATTTGATCTGAGTAGAGCTTGGCACCTATGTGCAAAATACAAATACCATGCACGCCGCTCCACAGTGTGCGCGATGCCAGCTTGATCTGCTTGTTATCGCGATGCCGCGCTAATTCTCGTACGGCGCGCTCAAGCAGAGAGAACAACGCATCAATACGAGCCTGATACCAATCAGGCATGACAAAGTCTCGGGGCAATGTGTTGCGGAATATAGCTGCCCATTGTTTCTCGTGGGTTTGTCCAAACTTGAGGTAGGTGTTGGCGATCAGAATGATCCGTTGCAATGGTTTCGGTTCCTTGCGAAATGCCTGCTCCAGTTCACTGAGTAGTTGCGTGAGGCTGAAGGCATTGGCGTGCAGAATAAGCTCATGGATATTCTCGAAATTCTGGTACAGTGTGCCAACGGTATAGCCAATCTGTTGGGCAACTTTGCGGGCGCTGACTCCTTCAAGTCCTTCCCGGCTGATGAGAGTATGAGTGGCATCAATGGCCATTCCCTGGATTTCGTCGCGTGAGTGTTCGTTGCGGCGTGCCATATCCGTTCCTGTGTTATGGTAGAGGCGAACTGGTCTTTCTGTTATTGTCCGAAAAGCATAATTGAACAATGTTTACTATTCAAGGAGCTGGACTATGTCGGCAGACACAGTGGTACTGTTGCATGGCTTGGGCCGTAGCCCCTTGGCGATGAGAGGGCTGGCACGTTTTCTGACCCGGCAGGAATTTACCGTAATAAATATGGGCTACGCTTCGCGGAGCGGTTCAATTGCGGAGTTATGCCAACGTTTGTTCCATGATCTGCTCCCTTTATTGCCTACAGAAGGCAAGCTTCACTTTGTTACCCATTCTTTAGGCGGAATTTTGCTGCGTTATGGGTTGCAGCATTGGAGTATTCCTGAGGCTAGGCTGGGTCGAGCGGTAATGTTGGCTCCCCCTTCGCAAGGTAGTGAGGTGGTGGATGTGCTTCGACATATACCTTTCGTGCCTAACATCATGGGGCCGGCCTTTCTTCAGTTGGGAACCGATGAGACCAGTGTTCCGTTGCAATTGTTGAAGCGTGAGCAAAAACAGCTGCCACTGGATGTGGGGGTGATTGCAGGGCGAACGTCGTATGAACCCTGGTTTTCACCGCTCTTTGGTGAAGATAATGATGGTAAAGTGTCAGTCAGTCGCAGTCGTCATCCGGGTATGAGCGATTTTCGAGTCTTGGAGGTCGGGCATACTTTTATAATGAATGACAAGCGGGTGCGGCAACATCTACTGCACTTTTTACGATTTGGTCACTTTCAATAATTGCGGTGAAGGAGGCTGGTTTTGGGCGTAGAAATAGAGCGTAAGTTTCTGTTGCAGAACAGTGACTGGAAAAGCCTGGAGGATGGAAGCGAATTGGTCGGCGTGCGATTCCGTCAAGGCTATATCCCAACTGAGGGTTTCACGACGGTACGGGTAAGAATCGAAGGTGATGTAGCCAAGCTCACGGTTAAAGGCAAAAACACAGGGTTGAGTCGGGCTGAATTTGAATACACTATTCCTGTTGCAGATGCCAACGACATGTTGGGTAACCTGTGTACCAAACCCTTGATTGAAAAGACTCGCTACTGCAGGGATGAGGCGGGGCTAAAGTGGGAGATCGACGTGTTCGAAGGGGATAATACGGGGCTCGTGGTGGCGGAGGTAGAGCTGGAATCGGAGCATCAACAGATCGAGTTACCGGCTTGGATTGGGCAGGAGGTGTCCGGTGATGCTCGGTACTATAATGTTAGCCTGGTGACCAACCCTTACCGAAATTGGTCTGAACAGAAGCTTTAGAGTACGTCGATTTCGGGCAGGTCCAGCTCTCCAAGGCAGTTCAGGCCTCGCAGTCCGTCCTGGTTGTTAGGGTATAGGCGTGCTTTGAAGGGTGAAATCAGTAAGGCTTTGCCATCTGTCAGGCCCACGTAGCCACCGCTGAACGTGGTTATGCAGCGGCCGCCCTGAAATCGGATACGATGCTCTGACTCGAGGGCACAGAATGAAAGCAGGCCATTACCCAGAGGATCACGCAAGGATGCCTGATCGCGATAGCAGCCTAATGCAGATGCGCTAAGAGCAATGATCAGTCCATTATGAAGGCAGATCAATTCGCATGGCTCTTCTTTTATGATGTCCGAACGAATTTCGGCAATAATACTATTTGACATAATTCCTGGTTGACGCAGCAAGTGTGGTGGAATTGTCCACTAAATCAGAATCAAGATAAAGCTAAACAGACAACGATGACGACACCGAGATTACACGTAGCCATTGAGTTAATTGAAGCCATTGGTGAATATTTAGATACCATAGGCAAATCAGCAGAGGCCTTTTTTCAGCAGCAAGGATTCGCCGTCGATGATGACCACAATAATGGCTATTCGGATTTTGCGTTGTTTTCTTCCATATTTGAGGCCGCGGCGGAGTATGCCAATGATGATTATATCGGACTCAAGGTGGGGGAAAACTTCCTGGCCCGACATTGGGGGCGCCTGGGTTACCTGATTATGTCAGGCGAAAATGGCATGGAGGGTATTCAGTATATCCAGCGTTTTGCCACGATCGTTACGAATGCCCTTGAAATGAAATGGATAACTGACAGTGAAACCCTAAGCTGTGAGTTCAGTCTGCAGGATAGTCGGGTTAGCAGGCATGTGGTGGACTATTTTGTTTCCAGTAGTCTGGCGTTGTCGAGGGCAACCTCCAACGATCAGACGCGTTATTTGAGTGTGTGTTTCCAGCATGATGGTGGGCCAACGCCGCCTTTTTACGATGAGTTCCTGCAAACAAGCTGCTATTTCAATCAGCCCTGCAATCAGATTACGGTAGATATTGACGGCCTTCGTCAGGTTTCTGCATTTCGTGACCCAAGGCTTAAAAAGATTTTGGAAGAGCATGCCAATCAAGTGCTGGAGTCTTTGGCTGTTAGTGATGAGTTGGTGGAAAAAGTCCAGCGCTATATTGTCGAGGCTCTGCCCCAGGGTACGCCGTCTTTGAAACAAACCTGTGAGCATATCGGCCAAACTGAACGCAGTTTTCAGCGTGCTCTGGCCAAGCAAGGCATAAATTATCAGGAAATGGTTGATGACCTGCGTATGCGTATGGCTTTGGAGTACATCCGCAATGATTATAATTTTCTCGATATTGCCATGATGTTGGGGTATTCAGAACAAAGTGCATTTCATCGTGCGTTTAAGCGCTGGACAGGAATGCCGCCCTCCCGTTACCGGCGCAGCTTAACACAGTCTAACCACGAACAGAAACCGGGCGCTGAGCCCGGTGCAGAATAGTCATAGATGCAGTATGTTCTGTTGATCAGCTTAATGGGGTCAATGTACAAGGGAAGCCATCTTTAGGCACAGCCAAAGGTACAACCTGAGTTGGCATTTCATAGCCGCTACGGACTTCAACTTTATATTGTTTCAGGAAGTGAAACAGGAATACTTTGGATTGAATCTCCGCAAAATTCAGGCCCAGGCATTTATGATGCCCGCCGCCAAAGGGCACCCACTGATAAAAATGCTTCTTATGCTCGGCACGCTCAGCGTTGAAGCGTTCAGGGTCGAACTTATAGGGGTGGCTCCAATACTCTTTCATGTAATGTGTGTGTAGAGGAACCACGCCAACCGCCGCGTTTTTGGGGATCTTGTAGCCTTGAAATTCACAATCGTGAATGGCGCGGCGAGGAATAGTGGGCAGAGGAGGATGCATACGTAAGGTTTCGCGGAACACCAAACTGGTTTTTTCAAGCTTGTCCAGATCCTCATAAGTGACGTTATCTTTACCGAGACTGAGTATTTCTTCTCGCAGGGCCTCTTGCCATTCAGGGTGCTTCGCCAAACGATACACCAGCGAACAAAGGGTGCTGGTTGTTGTGTCATGAGCCGCGAAGAGCAGAAAGATCATGTGATCAATCACTTCCTGATCGGTTAACTCCTCGTTGTTTTCTCCTCGAGAGTGACAGATCTGGGTGAAGAAATCATTGTGCTGGCTGTTACGTTTTTCTGCTACCAGTGAACCAATAAACGTCTCCAGATAACGACGCCCCTGAATGCCACGCCACCAGGTTGTACCTGGTATCGGTAGTCGAAGGATAGCCAGTGAAGCATCCACGGCTGCTATAAACGACTTGTTTACCTTGTTGGCTTCTTTGCCCATTTTGATGCCCAGGAACAGCTCCGCCCCCGCATTCAGCAGTAATTCCTTGATGTTGTCGAAGAACATCATTTCCTTGTTCTTGGGCCAGTTTTGGATGCCACTGTCAAAACGAAGATCCATCTTTTCCACATAAGCCTGCATTGCAGGCTTTTTAAATGCCCCCTGCAAGATCTTGCGGTGGACTTTGTGGTTTTCAAAGTCGCGCAGCATCAAACCATTAGGGAAAAGCTCTTCCAGAATGATATCCCAGGCTTTCTTGCTGGAAAAATTGTGATCTGAATCTTTAAGGATAAACTCGTTGGCGTCAGGCCCGGTGAGGGTGATGACATCCTGCATCACCGCACGGTAGCGAAACACGGGGCCGTGCTTCTGCGCCATCCTGTTAACCAGGCCATGGAAGTCACGCAGAAACTCAAAGGTGAATCCGACCACGGGGAGCCCATTTTCACCTGGTATGTGGGTGACTTTACTGCTGGGTTTACGGGGCAGTTTTGAGGCAGATTCTGCAATAGTGGTCATCGTGTTTCCTCTTTGTCGCCGAATAAATTGCTATTGACTATCCGGGCTGCTTTTTATGGTGTGGTAAGCATATGTTGGTGACGCTTCAGTCATACATTCATTTAAGCACACCTGCCTTGTGCTGTTTTGACATTGGTATGGCCATCATTGTCGGGTGCGGTCAAACAGCAAGAAAATATACTTAGGCTCTGAGGGGGGGGTATACACGTTGAGTGCTAACAGAAGCATTTGTTATAAGCAAAACCCTGACTTAATATGAATACACTTATAACAATAACTAAAGGAGTGGATCATGGGGTTGCTGCACTGGCTGCATAGTGGAGTTATGTTGGTTGCTGGGTTAAGTGTGGTGGGATCGACACTTGCTGCTGGTCATGAGCAACTGCCATTCGACCGCTTTATTGTGAAATTCAAGGCAACGCCTACAGCGCTTGAAAGGGCGAACCCTCGCGCATTTCAGCGTATGCAGCAGGCCGTGGGGGTGCGGGCTGATGTCCAGCGCACACTGAATAATGGGGCGGTGGTAATACGGATGTCCGAGTCGCGTCGCTACCAGGATTGGTTCGATGTGATGACCCAACTGAGCCATGATTCTGATATCGCCTATATTGAACCTGATTTAAGGATGGTCCCTACAGCGGATCCTCTCTACAGCTCACAGTGGTATCTGCATTTTTCCCTGGGGGGGATTAATGCCGATAGTGCATGGAATTACAGTACTGGTGAGGGTGCTGTAGTTGCTGTGTTGGATTCCGGTATACGGCCTCATGTGGATCTGGTCGCCAATACGCTGCCGGGCTATGACTTTATAACGGATACGTTCACCGCCAACGATGGAGATGGTCGTGATGGTGATCCGCTGGATCCAGGTGATGGAGTTGTGGCAGGAGCCTGCGGCGGTGGAATGCCAGAAGCTGATAAGAAAAGCACATGGCATGGCACCCATGTTTCCGGCCTTGTTGCTGCAGCCAGTAATGGCATCGGCATGGAGGGCGTGGCTTACGATGCTGATATTGTGCCTTTGCGAGTTCTCGGGCGTTGTGGCGGCTATACCTCCGATATTGCTGACGCCATTTATTGGGCCTCCGGGTACAGTGTGCCAGGCGTTCCGGGCAACGCAAACAAAGCTGATGTTATCAATATGAGCCTTAGCAGTTCGGTTACTGGCAGTTGCAGTCAAACATATTCAGATGCAATTAATGCCGCAAATGCAGCTGGTGTTACGGTCGTGACGTCGGCTGGAAATTCGGCAGCGAACGCAACCGATTATGCACCAGGCAATTGTTCTGGAGTTATCAATGTTGCAGCCATTAACTATTATGGCGATTTGGCATCTTATTCAAATACTGGATCGGTGGTGGATCTGGTTGCACCAGGTGGCGTCATAAATACTGCAAACGATCCCAATGGTATTTGGTCGACATTGAACGCTGGTGTGTTTGCGCCTGCAGGCGATACCTATGGCCCCTATCAAGGCACGAGCATGGCTGCACCGCAAGTCGCTGGTGTGGTTGCGTTAATGCGCAGCGTCCAGCCGGAAGCAAGTCCGGCAGAGTTGGAGGCGGCACTGAAAGATACTACCCGTGACTTCTACGTTGCTTGCCCTGGTTGTGGTACGGGTATTTTGGATGCAGAAGAGGCTGTGAAACGAATCCTGGGATTGACTGTGGCAGATGCGATTGCAGATTTGCGTGTTGCGTTACAGGCGGATAATGGAAAATTTATTGATAGTGGCGATGGAACGGGCACTATCCAGTACAAGGTGCTCGTCAGCAATGATGGGCCAGATCAAGCGAGTGATCTCGTGCTCAGTAATATATTTCCGCCAGAGGTTAGCCTTGATATGGTAATGGCGTCACCAGGCGTTGTCTGCAGCTTAACAGATTACAGTTGCGCCTGGTCAGAGTTGGAATCAGGTGCTTCCCAAGCTATTACTTTTCGGGTGCGTACCAGTAATGATGCGAAGATGGACTTTTCTGCGAGCATTACTGGTGCAGATACCGATCCCGACATCAACAACAACTATGCCACTAAAAAGTTTGGTGGTGGTCTGGGGGGGATGATGTTGGCGATGCTCGCATTGATGTGGCGTCGGCTTCAGTAATAAACCAAAGAGCTACTGCAACTGCGCAGCAGGGGTGGTGGCTCTCAGTTTATAGTTGGAAAATAACCAACCGTCACATCGTTCCAGTAAGTCTGGCAGCATGATGAAATCATAAATTAGCGCTACGACGATAATACTGGCCATGAGAATGGCAGTAGTCTGATTCGGGCCAAATATAGATAGAGTCAGCACCATCATCCCTAATGAAAGAATGAACGTGGTCAGCATCAGTGCTGCCCCCACCTCTTCAAACGTTTTTTCGATGCTCAGTTGTGGCGGTAAGCCAGACTCCCGAAAACCGATATAGCGTTTTAATATATGAATCGTGTCATCCACCACGATGCCAAGACTGATGCTAAGAGTGCCTGCTGCGGCTATATCAATTACACCAACAGATGTTCCCCAAAGTCCATATACAACCCCGGCAGGAAAAAGGTTGGGGATCAGGCTTAATACACCTATGCGCATATTGCGAAGGAACACCCCAATTAACAATGAAATAACCATGGCAGAGAGTAATCCACCGATAAACATATTGCTGGTTAATTGCTTTCCTATACTGGCAAAGAGAATAGCGTGTCCTGTTACTGATATTTTGATGGCTGGCGCGTTATTGGTGAACCATTGATTAATGTCGCTTTGTAATTGGAGCAGCTGAGTGCTGCTGAGTTTAGGGATTCCAAGCGAGATCACAGCAGATTGGAAATGTTTGTCTAAGCCTAGCGTCTCGGCCGTGTTGTCCGGCGAAGCCATTTCATAAAGATTCCATAGATCTGCCAACTCGGATGACTGGTTGGGGCTGGCGCTCCACTTTAAATTGCCTTGGTATAGATGCCTTTTCAGCTGAGTTAACACCGAGCTGTAGCTGTTGTGGCGTGACACCATTGGGTGAGCATCAAGCCAGCTTTCAAACCCGTTTAACGCGTGTAAGAACTCGGGCGTAAATATGCCATCTCGATGATTTGAGTTCAGCTGTACCGTTATTGGGTGATGAATGCCGAACTCTGTTTCAGACAACGTACTGGCGTTGATTATGGGTGAATCTGATTCGAAGTAATCCAATGGATCGTTGTGATAGTCGTTCAGAAAAACGCAGCAGGATAGAGCGATGGTAATTAGATAAAACAGGCCATAATGATACGCTTTTAGCCGGGTGCGGCCGGCATTGATTGCAAGTGACCAGCGTTGAAACAGATCAGGCTCCTGATTGCGAGCATTGGTTTGTCTCCAAACCGCCATTGCGGATGTGATGGAAATAGCGGAGATAAAGGCGCAAGCAACACCGATCGCTGCGATATTCCCAAAGGTTGCGAATACCGGCGAGCTGCTTCCGTTCAAGCTTAAAAAGCCGATGCCAGTTGTAAGACTGGTTAAAAAAAGCGACATGAAATTGCTGCGCAATGCATTTAGCATGGCGGTTTGGGGTGGCAGATCTGGTCGTTGGTGAGTGAAACTCATCAACAAGTGTATGATGTCAGCCAGTGCAATAATGAAAGCAATGCAGAAGGCGAGAGCGGAGGTTTGATTGATGGTGAGCTTTAGAAGGCCAACTATCCCCGCGGTTAGCCACAACGCGATGATGATTGAAGTGGCACCGGACACCACCAGCCACCATGACCGCAGAAAATACCAAAGCACACCCAACCCCGTGATTAATACCAAAGGCATCAGGTAGAAGCCATCATGCATTAACGCATGATGCAGCGCATGCTTGATTTCAACTGGCCCCAGCATGTGCACCTCACCAAGGCCTGGTGTCGTGAACGCTGCATCAAGGGTGGAGCGGATCAGTGGATAAAGGGTTTCGATCTGCTCTGTGTCAGCAAAGTGGATTTGCAGGCTGGCCACGGTTCCGTTTTTTGACAGCAAGCTGCTATTGCTTACGTTGTCCGCCAATTGCCCCAATATCGGATCACTGAGATCGCCGCCATCTTTAATGTGGCGGTACAGTGAGCGGGTATCCTGTTGATTATTGCTGATGGCAGTAGAAAGCAAAGATTGAATTCGTTCCACACCATCAAGAGCTTGGATCTTGCTGGTGATTGTGAATAGATTGGATATGCCCTGTTCAGATAGCAGCGTACCGGTTTGAGAGTGCAATAAGATCAGCAAACTTTGCTGAACCCCAAAGTCTGCTTCCAGGTTGTGAAAGTTTTTAACTTCTGGATTGTCTTCGCGAAAGTAGTCTGTGATTTCGCTGCGATAGGTGATGTCTGGGATGTGTGGTGATAGCGCCACTGCAATGCAAAAAACAAATAGGGCGATCAGTTTAAGGTGAAGAAAACGCAACGGCTTCATTATTTTTATTCTGTGTTTTTATTCTGCTGTGCACCGCGTTACCATGGGCGCCTTTGATAAAAGCATCTAATCATCTTGCTCAGAGGTCTGCAATGATTTTTGGTAAAAATAAGTCACTGGCGTGTTTCAGCGCGAACCCCGCGGCTGAATATCGGCTGATCTGTTTCCCCTGTGCCGGTGGCGGCGCATCGATGTACCGTCGGTGGAGTGAATTCCTGCCAGATGCGGAGGTGTGGTCAGCCAATTACCCAGGTAGAGAATCCTTGCATGGGCAACCTTTTGCAAAGTCTGCCGACGAAATTGTCGATTTATTTATTGATCAGGCTGACTTTTTCTCAGCTAAGCCATTTGTTCTTTATGGTCATAGCTTTGGGTCGATGATTGCCTTCCTGCTGGCGCTTCGCTTGCAGAAACAGGGTGTTTACCCTCTGGGGTTGTGCGCAAGCGCCCGCAGGGCTCCACAGCTTGAATCTGAGTTTAATATTACCGACCTTTCAGAAGAGCAGTTTTTGAAGGAGTTGGAGCGCCTTGGCGGCTTGCCTGAGGCGATTCGCGCCAGTCAGGAAATGATGGATTTTTACATGCCGGTGATTAAGGCTGATCTGACACTAAATGACCATGCTGTCTCAGCTCCTGGTCAAACAATCAGCGCACCTATTTACCTTTATTCGGCAACTGAGGATAAAGTGGCCACTGCCGATGAGCTGAATGCATGGAAAAATGCAACCACTTCACGCTTTGAGCACAAAGCTTTTGAAGGAGGGCATTTCTTTATCCAAGATAGCGTCAACGAGTTCCTGGCCTCATTGAGGACGGTTTTGGCCACATTAACTCAAGGTGATGATGAAGAATTAATCGCATTCTAAATAGTGTTATAAAAAAATAACAAAATATACGGAATTGTCAGGGCCACAGACTGATTCGCTTATCCTTTCATCAAAACTTGTAGTTGTTGTGTTTGAATGTACACAGTTCGATTACAGACTGTCACTTATTTGGCCGTATCTTACAAGTTTTAGCGAGGAGCGCGAACTTAAACTGGCTCTGCCATTGGGTTGTGCTGATAAAAATAATAAAAGGCAGTTTAGGCAATACTCGACGTAACCGATAGGATTCTCAAAGGCTTACTTAGCCAGTCAGTGAATCGCCGGTATTGATCACGCCATTTATACCTATGAGCACACCTTCGTCTTGAAACACAGGGTAAAGACAGTAGGTGGAGGTAGACATGAAAGGGTTCCCAGAGTTTAAGAACCTGGTTCAAATGAGTTCCGAGCGCGCCGCAGGCAGAGGTGAGAACACCTTTGTATCTTTTCTTTCCGAAAGTGGAGCCCCAGAGGGCAATATCACGTTTTCGGGTCTGGATGAGGCTTCACGAAAAATCGCTGCTGGGCTGGTAGCGAAAGGTCTTTCCGGACGCAATCTCATGCTTTTGTATGTTCCGGGCTTGGATTACATCAAGGCCTTTTTCGGCTGTATGTACGCAGGCTGTGTGCCTGTTCCGGCCTATCCTCCCATGGGGGCCAGGGATATTGATCGCCTGAAGCGAGTGGTGCAGGATTGCGATGCGGGAGCGATTCTATCCTCCAGCATGCTAATGCCTATGATTGAGGCCTGGGTGGCCAATCCCACCAACGGTATGAATCTGGACTGTATCCCCACCGATACCTTGATGGCAGGCCAGGACACAAGCGGCTTTGAAGCATTTGATGCCGAGCCATCGGATATTGCATTCTTGCAATACACTTCCGGCTCTACGGGGCACCCGAAAGGGGTAATGGTCAGTCATGAAAACCTGATCGCTAATTTCCAGCAGATTGTATGGTCCTTCGCCCATTCTAATGACATGGATAATGTTCTCTCCAAGCTCAAAACCGTGATTTGGCTACCGCCATTCCACGATATGGGGCTCATTGGTGGGGTGCTGACGCCTATCTATGCAGGGACCGAAGTAACCCTGATGTCCCCGTTGACGTTCCTCAAGAACCCCTTTGTATGGTTGAAAACCATATCGGATATGGGTGCCATAATCAGTGGTGGCCCTAACTTCTCCTACCAATATTGTGCCCGTAAGATTACCGATGAGCAGATGCAGCAGCTGGATTTGTCGAGCTGGCAGGTTGCTTTTAACGGCGCCGAGCCCATTCAGGTAGACAGTCTGAATACCTTTGCCGATAAGTTCGGTGAGTGTGGGTTTAACGCAAGCGCGTTCTTGCCTTGTTACGGCCTGGCGGAGGCGACTTTATTTGTCGCTGGTTCTCCTGCCAGTCGGGGCGCCAAGGTAGTTAATGCGGATCTTGATCAGCTAGCCAAAGGCACCGTCAAGCCGGTGGAGTCGGCTAAATCCGATTCGGCACCTTTGGTCAGCTCTGGTGAGCTGGCCATTGAAACCGATGTGCGTATAGTGGATCCCAAATCCCATGAAGAGTGCGCCCCTGGCGATGTCGGTGAGATCTGGGTGAACAGTCCATCTGTGGCCAAAGGGTATTGGGATAAGCCGAGTTTCTCTGATAGCGTTTTCCGCGCCAGCATGAAGGGTGATGACAGCGGTAAAACTTATATGCGCACCGGTGATTTAGGGGTAATGCATGAGGGTGAGTTGTTTGTTACGGGCCGTATCAAGGAGCTGATCATTGTCGCCGGGCGCAATCATTATCCTCAGGATATTGAGTTCTCTCTGCAGACCTCTAACCCTACTTTCCGCAAAGGATGTGGTGCCGCTTTTGCCATCAGTGATTCTGGTAAAGAGCACCTGGTGATTATGCAGGAAGTAGCCAACATTGCCGGTGATCAGACTGATTTTCAGCAGTTGGCACTGGCGGGATCCCGTGCAGTGGCAACCCGTCATGGCATTACGCCAAAGGCCGTTGTATTAATTGCACAAGGTACGCTGCCTAAAACATCCAGTGGCAAGATTCAGCGCACAGAGGCTAAAAAACTCTATGAATTAGGCAACTTTGCCCCATTGCACACGATGGAGACCAGTTCATCGCAAGTAGTTCGCAAATCATCTGACCGTAAAGAAGAGGCGCGACCGTTTACTGATTGGCAAACTGAGCTGTATTGTGAAATGCAGACTTGGGTGAGCGATAAGTTAAATGTAGAGCCCCACCATATTGATCTGGGAGTCACCTTCTCGGAGCTGGGTGTGGACTCTATCGAAGCTATTGATCTTGTGGATCGTCTGCAGGATCGTATTGAACGAACCATTCCCGCTACAGAACTGATGCGCTATCCCACGGTGAAAGCGTTAATAGATCACTTTGCATCAGAGCTGATAGAAAAAGATCTCAAGCATGAGCAAAAAGAAGAAAAAGAGAATCTGACGAAGAACACCGCGTAGGCATTTCGGCGCCTACGCGGTGCATTTCCTTATATTTTCCAAATCTACAATTCGACCAATAAGAGAAGAAGAATAAACACTTCACGGGGTTACTATGTCCAATAATAACAGCACCGATACTGCTAAGTTACTCAAGCAGGCCCTCAAAGAACTGAAACGATCCAAGGATTCAGTTCAGCGACTGGAAAAAGAAAAGAACGAACCCATTGCGGTAATTGGCCTGGGTTGCCGCCTGCCCGGCGGTGCTAACAGCGCCGATAAACTGTGGCAGTTGCTGGAAAACGGTGATGACGCCATTGTTGATATGGTTGATCAGCGTTGGGTGGGTGATGATTTCTATGATCCAGATCCTGAAGCGGTCGGTAAGCTGTACACCAAGGCCAACGGCCTGGTAGACGATGTTGATCAGTTCGATGCGGATTTTTTTGGTATCGCGCCAGTGGAAGCCACGTTGATGGAGCCGCAACAGCGTCTGTTGTTGGAAACCACATGGGATTCTCTTGAGCATGCCGGTATAGCCCCCGATTCTTTGATGGGTAGTAAGACAGGCGTATTTGTGGGTATCTGCCATATGGGTTATTCCCACATGCAGGCGCAATACGGTAGCCTGGAAGACATCTCTCCCTATAATGGTACAGGTAACTCTCACTCTGTAGCGTCTGGCCGTTTGAGCTACTTGCTCGGCCTGCAAGGTCCTAGCCTGTCGGTAGACACCGCTTGTTCCTCTTCTCTGGTTGCAATTCACCTTGCAGTGCAAAGTCTGCGCAAGGGTGAATCCGATATGGCACTTGCTGCCGGTGTTAACTTAATTCTCGAACCCACCACTTCAATGATATTTGCCCGCGCGGGAATGCTTTCCCCTGATGGTCGCTGTAAAACCTTTGATGGCGATGCTAACGGCTATGTGCGTGGTGAAGGTTGCGGTACCGTTGTCCTGAAACGCTTGTCTGACGCTTTGCGTGACGGCGACAACGTTCTGGCAGTGGTACGCGGATCTGCGGTAAATCAGGATGGCAAGAGCCAGGGTATCACCGCACCCAATGAATTGGCGCAGGAAAAAGTTCTGCGTGCAGCGCTGGAAGATGCTCGGGTTAAACCCAATGAAGTTTCTTACGTTGAAGCCCACGGTACGGGCACCCCGCTGGGTGACCCGATAGAATTGGCAGCTCTTAATACTGTTTACGGTAAAGAGCGTACTGAAAAGCTGGTTGTTGGCTCCATTAAAACCAATATGGGGCACATGGAAGCAGCAGCGGGTATAGCGGGCTTTATTAAGCTGGTGTTGTCTGTACATAATCAGACCATTCCCAAGCATTTGCATTTCTCCAAGCCCAACCCATACATTGATTGGTCCAACATCGCCATAGAAGTGCCTACTGAGCAGCGTGAATGGAAAGCACCGGTTCGTATTGGTGGTTTGAGTTCTTTCGGCTTCAGCGGCACTAACTGTCATATCATTGTTGAACAAGCTCCGATTCCTTCTGATATTAATGATGAAAAGCCAGCAACCCAGTTTGCGCCTGAGTTGTTGACCATCTCTGCCAAGTCTAAAGATGCATTACAGGCGTATCTGACAAGTTATGCCGAGGCATTAAGCCTGCCATCGGTGCAAGGCTATGATTGGAATGATGTGTGCTTCACGGCCGCTACCGGTCGTAACCACTTCCGTCATCGCGCGACAGTTTTGGCAGGCTCTGCACAGGAAGCCGCCGATAAGCTGAATGGGTTGCTGAAAAATGGCGATGCCAATGGCATCAATATTACTGATGTAGGCACTAACCCTGCCAAGATTGCTTTCATGTTTACGGGCCAGGGTGCTCAGTTCGCTGGCATGGGGCAGGATCTTTATGAGCGCTTCCCGGTATTTAAGGATGCTCTGGATAAAGTTGCCGAGTTGATGAGTGCTGAGCTGGATCAGCCACTGCTATCCATCATGTGGGGCGACAACACAGCTCTGCTGGATGAAACCCAATATACCCAGCCGGCGATATTCGCTCTGCAATATGCACTGACTCAGCTGTGGACTTCCATGGGCGTGCAGGCTGCTTGCGTAACCGGACACAGTATCGGTGAATATGCTGCTGCAGTTTATTCCGGCGTTATGTCGGTTGAAGATGCAGTTAAAATGATATGTGCTCGAGGCCGTCTGATGGCCAGCGAGTGTGAGCGTGGGGCGATGGCTGCAGTATTTGCCAGCGCTGACGAAACCCGTAACGTGATCGAAACTTTGGACAGCGTGATTGATATTGCGGCTGTGAACGGTCCTCGTAATTGCGTTATCTCGGGTGAGAAGCCAGCAGTAGAGCAGGCAGTTGCCTTGCTGAGCGATGAGAAGATCAAAGCCAAGTTGCTGACGGTATCCCATGCTTTCCATTCTCCCATGATGCAGCCGATGCTGGATAAATTCAGCAAGGTGGTAGAGCAGGCCAAGCTGAAAGCGCCACGGATTCGTTTTATCTCCAGTAAAACCGGTAAGACAGCAACTCAGGATGTTAAAAATGCCCAGTACTGGGTTGAGCATGTGCGTGATGCGGTGCTGTTCCTGAATGCAGCTCAAGAGCTGGGTCAGCAGAAAATCCAAGCATGTGTTGAAATCGGACCTGGCGCTAACTTGGTGAAGCTGGCGCCGCAGTGCATTGAATCTGCACAACCAATCAATTACATGCACAGCGTGGATCGTGAGGTTCAGGAAAGCTCGCATTTCACAGAAGTTGTTGCTGGATTGCATTGTTCCGGCGCATCGCTGAACTGGAAAAACCTGTTTGTCGGTGGTGAACGTAAACGCGTTGATCTGCCTACCTATCCATACCAGAAGCATAGCTACTGGGTAGATAAAATCCGTATGGGTAACTACAGCAAGGCGGCAGGTATGTCCTTTGGCCGACTGCTTTACAACACGGATTGGTTCGCAGCTGCATTATCTGAAAGTAAAGAAGCTGATTTTGACGATGTGGTTGTCATCGGTGCTGCTCCAGCCTGGCTGGAAGTGTTGAAAGGTAAAACTTCAGTATTGGCATTGGATGCATCGGCTGATGCAGAATCAATCAAAGCCGCTGTTGCCCCATTGCAGGCAAAAGCTCAAGAGGCCGGTAAGGTGCTTCCTGTTCTGCTGGTGGCTCCCTCAATGCCTGCGCAACTCGGTGATGTTGCAGGCGCGGTTCACAGTCAGATCCACTCAGTTCTGGCAACGGCGAAAGGCATTATTGCAGGTAGCGATTCCTCCAACCCGGCTCGAATCTGGTGTGTTAGCGAAAACGCCTACGGCAAAGATAATATTAACCTGGCGGCGTATCCGATGCTGGGCTTTGCCAAGGGCTTCGCGTTGGAAGCAGGCGAACTGTGGGGCGGCATCGTCGACCTCAGCGGTAGTGCCGAAGATCAGGGGGCAGCGTTGCTGGCCGAACTGTGCGCCAACGCGCAGGAAGATGTGGTGAAAGTAGAGGGGACTGTCCGCAGCGTGTTGCGCTTGGGTCAGGATCGTCTGCCATCATCGAGTCTCATCAAACTGGATAGCGATGCTACCTATTTGGTGACCGGTGGTTTAGGTGGTCTTGGTTTGTACGTTGCCGATGCGCTGACCCGCTCCGGTGCCAAGCACCTGGTGTTGATGAGTCGTCGTGGCAACCTTGAATCTTTGGATGGGGATCGAGCTGAGCTGGTCGCCAAACTTAAGGAGCAGGGTGTACAGATATCTGTAGCCAATGTTGATGTTGCGGATGAGGCTGCGGTCGCTGATCTGGTGGGTGAGCTGGCACAAGCAGCAAGCCCGCTGAAAGGTATTGTGCATGCTGCCGGTATTAGCGATATCGCGCTGGCTCATGAGATGACCATTGAGCAATGGCAGCAAGTGACCCAGGCCAAATTGGAAGGAGCGTTGAATCTACACAACGCCACTGCCAAAGTGGATCTGGATATGTTTGTTGTGTTCTCGTCTATTGCCTCTGTTTGGGGTTCTGGCGGCATGGCTCATTACGCAGCAGCCAATCACTTCCTGGATGGCTTGGTGGATTTCCGCCGTTCACAGGGCTTGGCCGCTACGGGCTTTAACTGGGGGCCTTGGGGTGGTGCTGGTATGGCCACCGGCGATGCAGCAGAAGAAGCCGAGCGCCGCGGTTTGAAACCCTTCGATCCAGAATCGGCTATTGAGCTGATGACTAAGGCGTGGACTGGTGGCAACGCCCATCAGACCGTTGCCGATGTTGACTGGACCCGCTTCCGTGAAATTTTGGAAATGCGTCGTCCGCACCCCATGTTTGGCACGTTGGGCCGCAACCTGGCAGCTACTTCTGGCGTAACAGGTGAGAAGTCTGCGTTCTTTAAAGCGTTGATCCCTCTGGAAACCGAAGAGCGTGCTGAGAAAATAGTGGGTTATCTGCAGGAGCTGTTTGGCCGCGTTACAGGCAAGGCTGAAGGTGAAGCAGTTGATCCTGAAATGCCACTGATGGATTTGGGTATTGACTCCATCATGGCGCTGGAAATCAAAAAACAGGTGGAAGCTGATACTGGCCAAGCCATGAAAGCAACGTTGATTTTTGATTATCCAACCATTAATAAAATTGCAGAATACTTTGCCGTTAATCTTTACGGAGAAGAGAGCGAAGCGGCCTCTGTTGTTGCCGGTATGTACCATGGTGAGCCAATTGCCATCATTGGTATCGGTAGTAAAATGCCAATGGCACCCAATGGTCCGGGCGATTTTTGGGATCTGTTGAAGAATGGCCGTTGTGGTATTAACGATGAGCCGTCTGATCGTTGGGATATCAACCAATATCTGGATAAAAACGAAGATGCTCCCGGCAAAACCTACACCTTGTCTGCAGGCCTGATTGATGACATTGAGTCATTTGACGGTAAGTTGTTTGGCATAGCACCTCGTGAAATCGAGAGTATGGAACCGCAGCAACGGTTAGTGCTGGAAGCTTCCTGGGGATCGTTGGAAAACGCAGGGTATGCACCCAACTCATTGAACGGCACCCGTACGGGCGTGTTTGTGGGTGTCGGCGCGAATGAATATATCCGCTCCTGTGCTACCGGCGCTCGTGAAGAAGACATCATGTTTATTCCTACCGGTAATGCACTCAACGTTATTGCCGGTCGAGTAGCCTTTAACCTGGGTCTGCAAGGCCCCACCATGACGCTCGACACAGCCTGTTCTTCTTCTGCTGTGGCGATTCACCTTGCTTCGCAAAGCTTGCGTAATGGCGAGTGTGACATGGCTCTGGCCGGTGGTGTGAATGCCATGGTAATGCCAGAAACCTTTGTGGCATTGTCCAAGGCACACATGCTGTCAAAAGAAGGCCGTTGTAAAACCTTCGATGAAAGTGCAGATGGTTACGTGCGTGGTGAAGGTGTGGGCATATTGGCACTGAAGCGCCTGTCTGACGCCGAGCGTGATGGTGACAATATTGTTGCAGTGATCAAAGGCTCCGCGATCAATCAGGACGGCCGTTCCAGCAGCCTGACCGCGCCTAATGGCCCCTCCCAGGAGAATGTAATCCGCTCAGCGCTTGCTAACGCAGGGCTCACAGTGGATGACGTGGATTGGGTTGAAACTCACGGCACTGCCACGCCACTGGGTGATCCGATCGAAGTTCAATCGTTGGAAGCGGTGTACTGTACCAACCGTACCAGTGATAACCCGCTGATCATCAGTTCCGTAAAAACCAACGTGGGCCACTTGGAATCTGCAGCTGGCGTGTCCAGCGTGATGAAAGCCGCGCTCTCATTGCAGCATGGTGAAATTCCACCGCATTTGCATTTCAACAAATTCAATCCGCACATTGCCGTGGATGCTAGCAAGTTTACCATTCCAACAGAAAGTCGTGAGTGGAAGGCAGGTGAGCGCAAGCGTCGTGTGGGTATCAGTTCCTTTGGCTTCAGCGGCACTAACGTGCACATGATTCTTGAAGAAGCGCCGCAGCGTAAGGAAGTGATCAACGCTACCGAGCGCAACAGCCATGTTCTGACGCTATCGGGTAAAACCGAAGGCGCAGTACTGGGCTTGGCCAAGCGTTATGCAGAGTTCTTGCAAAACGACAATATGAATGCCAAAGAAGCCGCGTTTGCAGATATCGCGTTTACTGCCAATACCGCGCGCCAACACTTTGAGCATCGTGTAGCTGTTGTGGCGCCTGATGCTGCAGGTGCGGTAGATAAACTGAAACAAATTGCTGAAGGCGTTTCCGTAGCCGGCAGCTTTAAAGGTGAAGGTAGTGAGCCTGTCACAGGGCTGGCTTGGTTGTTCACCGGTCAGGGCTCACAGTATGCGGGCATGGCGAAAGAGTTGTATGACACCAACCCTGCATTCAAAGCGAATCTGGATAGTTGTGAAAAGCTGTTCGATCAGGAGACTGGTTCTTCCTTGCTGGAGCTGCTGTGGGGTGATCGTTCAGAAGAGATCGATAACACGCAATATACCCAGCCTGCTATTTTTGCCTTGGAATATGCGCTGGCCCGTCATTGGCAGAGCCTGGGTGTTAAGCCTGCGGTTATGGTGGGTCACAGTGTTGGTGAGTATGCTGCTGCAGTTATCGCTGGCATCATGAGCCCTGAAGATGCCATGAAGCTGATCGTCGCTCGTGGCCGATTGATGGTTGAGAAGTGCGAAACTGGCGATATGGCTGCTATCCTGACGGCTCAGGATAAAGTAGAAGCCTTGTTGGATGGAGTGACAGACGTACAGGTTGCTGCGTTCAATGCACCCGGTAACACGGTTGTGTCTGGTACCGCTGAAGGCATTGCTGCCATTATTGAGAAAGCGAAAGCTCAAGATATCGATGCGCGCTTACTCACTGTATCCCATGCGTTCCATTCCAATATGATGGAATCCATGTTGGCGGAGTTTAAAGCAGTAGCCGAAAGCATTGAATTCCAACCTGCCAAACTGGATATCGTTTCCACGGTCAGTGGTGCTCTCAATCAAGGCGAAATGTCTACCGCTGCTTACTGGGTTGATCACGTCAAGCGTCCAGTCAGCTTCGTTGCCGCTATAAACAAACTGCCAGAGCAAAAAGTTAATCTGTGTCTTGAGATCGGCCCCGGTTCTACTTTGACTGGTTTGGCTACTCAAATCCTGGGTACAGATAAGTGCCGCTTTGTACATACATTACGTGCCAAGCAGAACTCCGAACGTCAGTTTAACTTGGCTGTTGCTCAGATGTATGCCAATGGAGTCGATATCAAGTGGGCAGCCTTTGATGCTCCATTTGCCCGTCAACGTGTTGCGGCACCAAGCTATGCCTTCGACCGCAAGCGTTATTGGTTGGGTGACAACGATAACGGCATTGGCGCAGGTGGTGGCGGTGCGATGGGTGAGGTTACCGAAAACCTTCTTACCATGATGCACTCACCTATGAGTGATGATTATTACTTCGAGAATAACTTTGGAGTGGAGCATCCGTTTAACTTGGATGATCACCGACTCTACGAAGTAGTGGTTGCCCCTGGCGCATTCCATGTGGCAAACGCCATCCTCTGTGCTCGTGATGTGTACGGCGAAAAGCCGGTGAAACTGGATGATGTGGTATTCCCTGAGCCATTCATTTTGGAAGAAGGGCAAAAGCGCCGTCTGCACTATGGCTTCAAGAAACTGTCTGATAAAGACAAGGATGATTATGAAGTTAAGGGCTTCAGCCGTGATGATAAGGCCGGTGAAAAAGACTGGACCATGCATGCCAGCATGAATGTGACTGCCTGTGACGGCCCTGATGCAACTCAGGTGCTGACACCGGAAGACATTGAACAAATTCAGGGCCGTTCCACGCATGCCTATGATGGTGATATGTTCTACGGCGAAATGTGGAAAGTGGGTTATCAACTGGGATCTCAGTTCCGTTGGATAGCGGGCTTCTGGCGTCGCCCTGGTGAGACTCTCACCAAGTTGCGCTTGCCGGAATCTGCCATCGAACAGGGCAAATACATGATTCACCCTGGACTGATGGATTCCTGTTTCCAAAGCTCTGCACTGGCTGCCATGCATGATGACTTTGATGCTTCCAAAGTAGATGCGATCTATATTCCTTTTGCATTGGAGAATCTGCGCTTCTTCCGTAAGCCCACCACTGAATTGTGGTGTCACGTTAAGATCAAGAATCCGCCAGAAGATCCCAGTGAGGTAATGGAAAGTTATTCTCACACGATCCAGGTGTACGATGATCAGGGCAACATTTTGATCGATGTGGAAACGTTGCACAGCAAACGTGCTCCGAAAGAAGCGTTGCTGCGTGCCATCAGCAAAGATCCATTTGATGGTCACTACGAAGCACACTGGAAGACTCAAACTATTCCAGCAGATCAAGAGGTTAAACCGCTTACCGGTACATACCTGGTTGTTGGCGAATCCAGCAGCCTGACGACAGCCATCAGCGACGAGCTTGGCAACCGCGAAGGCGTAACTGCTTGGCAGATTCGTTGTGATGGCACGAGCTTTGAGCAAGAAGGCAACGGCATCACGCTGAACCCTGAAGATGGCGGTCAGTGGATGCAGGCAATCGGGGCGGTAGGCGGGCTCGCCAATGTGGCAGGTCTGATCTATGTGGCACCGGATGCCGCGCCAGATGGCGATGTAATGGGACTGCAGAAGCGTATTTTCTCACCCATTCTGAATATGCTTAAAGCACTGCAGCTGATGTCAGCCGCTGGCTCACCCCGTTTGTGGTGTGTTACTGAAGCTGGTGTGGCTGCACAGCGCAGTGATACCCATGTTAACCCGGCTCATGCTGCGTTGATCGGTTTTGGTAAAGTGTTGGATATGGAGCATTCCGAGTACAACTCTGTGCTGGTGGATGTGGATGCAGAAAGCGATGCTCGAGCGGCTAAATCATTAGCTCAGGAGATGCAACAGGCTGGTGGTGAGAAGCTGGTAGCTTATCGCCGCGGCGCAAGGATGGTTGCTCGCTTGGCGCGTACCACTCATGAATCTGCAGGTATGCCGATTCCAGAAGCTCCTTACCGTCTTATCATCGAGAAGAAAGGTACTTTCGAAGATCTGAAATTTGTACCATTTGAGCCGCGTAAACTGGGCTCTACCCAAATGGCAGTAAAAGTACTCAGTGCGGGTCTTAACTTCCGTGATGTTATGGGTGTTCTGGACGTATATCCAGGTGAAGCAGGCCCTCTGGGTGGTGAGTGTATCGGTGAAATTACCGAGCTGGGTACCGATGTTAAGGACTTTAAGGTCGGTGATGTGGTCATGGTGCCACTGACTGAATCCTGTATGAGTACACAGACAGTCACCGAAGAACTGCTGACCTGTCGTGTACCGAAGAACCTCTCCATTAATCAGGCCTCAACCATTCCTGTGGTGTACTGTACCGCTCTGCATGGCTTGAAAAACCTGGCCAAGTTGAAGAAAGGTGAGCGCGTACTGATTCATGCCGGTGCCGGTGGTGTTGGTTTGGCAGCAATCTACATTGCTCGTCATATCGGTGCAGAAGTGTTTGCAACTGCCAGTGAGAAGAAACGCGACTTCCTGCGTAAGATCGGTGTTGAGCATGTGTTCGACTCCCGCTCTCTGGACTTTGCCCAGCAGATCCGCAACGTTACCGGTGGTGAAGGCGTGGATGTGGTGCTGAACTCTCTGGCAGGGGAATTCATTACCACCAGCATGCAGCTGCTGAATGAGGGTGGACGCTTTATTGAAATCGGTAAGGCGGATATCTGGACTCAGGATCGTGTCAAAGCGTTCCGTGAAGATATCTACTACGAGGCCTTCGATCTGGTGGTTGTTACGCTGCAGAACCCCAATGCTCTGCGCGAATTAATGGATGAGATTGTAGAGAACGTAGAGGCAGGTCACTATCAGCCATTGCCGTACACTGTGTTCAAACACAAAGAGGCCATGGAAGCGTTCCGTTACATGGCACAAGGCAAGCACATTGGTAAGATCCTCATTAACCGTGATGATCCTGCCATTGCCGTGAAGGACGATCGCTCATACCTGATTACGGGTGCATCTGGTGGTCTGGGTATGCTGTTCGCGAACTGGTTTGCGGATCAGGGCGCTGGCGAAGTGATCTTGGCAGCACGTCGAGATGTTCGAGATGTAGACCCTGATGGTGTAAAAGCTATAGAAGCCAAAGGTACCCGTGTTACTACTGTGAAAGCCGATTCCGGTGATCGTGGGCAGGTAGCGGATATGATGGCCAGCGTTAAAGCGCACAGTCTGCCTTTGGGTGGTGTGATTCACGCAGCCGGTATCCTCTCGGATGCCTTCATCATGAATCAGGATATGGCCAGCTTTGAGAAGGTCATGGCACCGAAACTGGCAGGCGCCTGGTATCTACACGAAGAGACCAAAGACATGGAGCTGGATATGTTTGTCCTGTTCTCCTCGCTTTCTTCTCTGCTGGGAGCGCCAGGTCAGGCCAACTATGCTGCGGCCAACGCCTTCTTGGATGGGTTGGCGTACTACAGACGTGGTTTGGGTATGCCTGCAACCGCTATCAACTGGGGCCCATGGGGTGAGGTCGGTATGGCTGCTAACAGCCAGGTCGAAGCCAACGCCAAAGCCTCTGGTGTACATCTGATCGATCCACAGGTTGGTTTGGACTGGTTTAATATGGTCCTGCAGGGTAACCCTGTGCAACGTGGCTTGATGGTGATTGATTGGGCGGCGCTGGCGAACATGTCTGGCTCCATTCCGGCCTTCCTGTCCGAACTGGATGTTAAAGCCAGTGTGGGTGTGGATGCTGATTTGCAGAAAATGGCAGATGAGTTCCGCGCAGGCTTGGCAGACGCGCCTATCGATGAACGGACACCCATGTTGGTTGAGATGATTTGTGAGCAGATCAAACGGGTAATGGGTCTGGATGAATCCGATACCATCAATCCGAATCAGCCGCTGCAAGAGCTGGGTCTGGATTCGTTGATGGCGGTGGAACTGCGTAACATACTGTGTGCTCTGATAGGCAAACAGCTACCAGCAACATTGATGTTCAAATACCCAACGGTGTCCAGTCTGAGTACCTTCCTGATTCAGGATATGTTCCCAGATGAAATGGCAGACGCCGAAGAAGATAATGCACAAACAGAGAACACGGAGGCCTCTGCACAACAAGAACAGCAGGAAGAAGAGGATCAGTTGGATGACCTGTCTGATGACGAGCTGGCTGCAATGCTGGCTGCGGAATTAGGCGATGACGACGAAGACTGATCTGTAATATAGGAATGGCCCGATTCCACAGGATCGGGCCATTTCCTTTTTGTGCTCGGGGGCAGACATGAGCAAATCAACACAAGAATTGATGCTGAACGCGTTAAAAGAAATTAAAACGCTGAAGCGCCAGCTGGCCGGATATCAAAAGGCCGCCCACGAACCCATCGCAATCATCGGCATGGGGTGTCGCTATCCTGGCGGCTCCACCAGTCCTGACGCGTTTTGGGATCGACTTTACAACGGTGTAGATTGTATTACCCAGCAGGATAATAACGAACGCTGGAATATGGACGATCTGTATGATCCAAACCCGGACGCACCGGGAAAAATCTACAGCAAAGGACTGGGCATCATTGATGAGCCCGACTTGTTTGACACAGAATTTTTTGGTGTTTCTCCACGAGAGGCGGAAGACATCGATCCACAGCACAGACTGTTGTTGGAGGTTTGTCACGAAACAATGGAATCGGCAGGTTATGCACCCGGCCGACTGAATGGAAGCCGTACAGGTGTTTTCGTGGGAATTGCTTCGGCGGATTATGCCCACCTTGGCAGCATCTTGGGCAAGGCTGAAGATCTGACACCTTGGCAGGGTATTGGTAATGCCATGAGTGCGGCACCGTGTCGCATTTCTTATCTTTATAACTTCAAAGGCCCGGCGTTGGCACTGGATACCGCGTGCTCATCGTCACTCACTGCATTGCATTATGCCTGCCAGTCTCTGCGTCAGGGTGAGTGTGATACAGCGCTCACCGGTGGTGTGCATTTGGTGTTGAACCCAGCCATCTCTATCGTATTTGCTAAGGCGCGCATGCTATCGGAAGACGGCCACTGCAAAACCTTTGATGCTTCTGCTGATGGTTACGTGCGTTCAGAAGGTTGCGGGGTCGTGATGCTCAAGCGGCTGTCAGATGCGGTGGCTGATGGTGACAACATACTTGCCCTGGTAAAGGGCACGGCCTTGAATCAAGACGGTAAATCCCAAGGTTTTACGGCTCCCAATGAGTCCGCACAGGAAGATGTTATTCGTGCGGCCCTGGAACAGGCGCAACTCAAACCTCAGGATGTAAGCTACGTTGAGGCCCATGGCACAGGTACGCCTTTGGGTGATCCCATAGAGTTGGGAGCACTGAATACGGTGTATTGTGCCGGTCAGAGTCGTCGCCACCCGCTATTAGTGGGTTCTGCTAAGACCAATATCGGTCACAGCGAAGCGGCAGCCGGAGCTGCTGGGATGATCAAACTGATTCAATCGATTCAGCATCGCACCATTCCTCCCCATATTAATTATCACACGCCCAACCCGTATATACCTTGGAGCAAGATGGCCATTAAGGTGACAGATAAACTCACCGAGTGGGATCAATATGCTCCTGAAGATGGCAAATTGCGGGCGGGTTTGAGCGCGTTTGCGTTTACCGGAACCAACGTTCACGTAATTTTTGAAGAATACAAACCAAAACAGAAAGCTGAAGAATCTTCACCAGAGCCAGCCCCTTGGGTGCCGCCTTTGGTGACAACCTCTGCCAAACAGCCCCTGGCAGTATCCCTGTGGCAGGATGCAATGAAAGCTCACATGGACGTGACCCCTTCATTGACAGTGGATCAGATTGCAAGAACCTGCACAGCCGGGCGTGACCACTACAAATACCGCACGGTATTTTTGCCGAAAGACACTCATCATCTGAGCGAACTGCTGGGTGAAAAGCGTGGGCAAAATGATGCCATTCTGCGCGGAGTGAAAGAAAAACCAACTCACAAAATGGCGTTTCTGTTTTCGGGCCAAGGTGCGCAGTTTGAAGGTATGGGTAAAGAGCTTTATGAGCGAATACCTGTGTTTCGCCAGTTTTTTGATCAGGTGCTGGAGCAGCTGAACCCGTTGTTGGATCAATCCCTTACCGAGGTAATGTGGGGGGATCAGACCGAACTGCTGAATCAAACCCGTTATACTCAGCCTGCTTTGTTTGCGTTGGAATACGCATTGGCCAAGACCTGGATGCAATGGGGGATGAAAGCCGATTGTGTGGCCGGGCACAGTGTCGGAGAGGTGACGGCTGCAACCATTGCTGGCGTATTCAGCCTGCAAGATGCCTGTACTCTGATTGCCGCACGGGCTCGGTTGATGGGTGAAACTGAACAGGGAACCATGCTGGTTGTGTTTGCTGACCGCGAACGCACAGAGGAGCTGATCTCGGCTCACCCTGAGCTGGAAATCTGTGCTGTCAATGGGCCGCAGAATACGGTTGTCGGCGGTAATTCCGATCACATTGAAGCACTCAAAAATGCGTTACAGGCACAAGCCGTAGAGTGTCGTCTACTACCAGTACAGCACGCATTCCATACTAAGGCCATGGACCCTGTGCTGGAGCAGTTCCGCGCTGCCATAAAAGGCATCAAGTTTGTGACGCCCCGTATGCGTATACTGTCCAATTTGAATGGGCAGCATGTAGGCAAGCAGATGGCCGATGCCGAATATTGGGTGCAGCAGATTCGCAACCCGGTTAATTTCCTGGCTTGCGCCCAAGGCATTCTGGAGGCGCAGATGGATGTGGCCCTGGAAGTGGGCCCCGGCGCTGCCTTGGTGTCGATGTTACAAGATGCCCTGGCTCAGGATCATCGGGAAAATCACAGTGAAACTCGCTTGGTAACCGTGGCCAGCTTGCAGCGAAACCATAGTGGCCTGGATACCCTGACTCGCAGCATGGCCCAACTGTATGTTGCAGGTCTCGAGTTGAACTGGGGCCAGATCATGCCGGTTAAACACGTGGTGCCAGTGGTGTTACCCACCTATTGTTACCAGCGTAAAAGTTACTGGAACGAAACCCTGCGGGCTTACATGCAACGGCAGGAACTACCAGAAAAAGCCAAAAATTGGCTATACCAGTTACGTTGGGATGCAACCGAGACCCTGAACGAACTGCCCGTCGGGCAGGGTTCTTGGTTGCTGTTGTTCCCAACGTATTCCATTGCTGATGAATTTGCTTCACAGGTAGGAGCAAATGCTACCTCTGTCACCACTGGGTGTTTTGAGGTGAGTGATAGCGGCGCGGTTATGGAAATTGCACAACAGAAGGAAACAGTATCACCAGTAGGGGATGCTTCTGCGTTGCTGGCCAAGGCATTTGATTCTGCCAGTGAGCAGCAACCGATTAAGCTCGTCGTGTCCACCGCCGGTCTTGGTGCCCAGATATCGCCATCACAATACGATGCGTTGACTGGTATGATACTGTCCATCGCCAAAACGGTGCAGCAGTGCCCTCACGTACAGTTATGGCTAGTAACGGAATCAGCCACTGAAACACCAGGTCAGAAAGTTGAGGTGCAACCTGCACAAGCCATGGTGTTAGGTTTTGCCAAAAACCTCGCACTGGAGCTGGCCGGCAAGATGTTTTCGGTCATTGATGTTGAGCAGTGGAGTAGTACTGTAGCCAATCGATGTGCTGAGGTTATTAGTAAAGGTGTTTCTCAACCTTGGGTTGCCGTGCGTCAGCAGAAAATATTGGCGCCTTCCGTTGTCAGGGTTACAGCGGGTAGCTTATCCAATCGAAACCGAAAACTTAAAGACGATGGCTTTTACATGATCGCAGGTGGTACCGGTTCCTTAGGCTTGTCCATTGCTGAGTGGATGGTCAAGATGGGTGCCAGGCATATCGCATTGTTGAGCCGATCCGGTATCAAAGGTGATGCGGATGCACGGGTTGAAAACCTGCGCAAGCAGGGTGCTCAAGTAGTTGTGCCAAAAGTAGATCTTACTGATCGGGATGAACTGAAAGAGGTGTTGGGTTCCCTGCGTAAGGACAGAAGCATCTACGGTGTAGTGCATGCTGCCGGTTTATTTGAGCTGTGCCCCGTACAAGATCTTACTACGGAGCGTTGCCGTCAGCTCATGGCAAACAAAGTTCTGGGTATGCAATGGTTGGATGAACTCACTGCTGAAGACCCTCTGGAATTCTTTGCCGGTTATTCATCAATTGCATCGGTGTGGGGTTCTGCAGGTAACTTTCATTACTCTGCTGCTAACCAGGTGGTGGATGCCATCATTCAGCGTCGACGTCAGCAGGGCAAGCCGGGTATCAGCTTGAACTGGGGGCCGTGGGCCGAGTCCGGTATGGTTACCGATGAGTCCGGTGATCAGGCGGAAAAGCGTGGGCTGCTGCAAATGGATAAAACCATTGGTACCCAGGCATTCGGACGCCTGCTAAATAGCGATCAAGGCCAGATCATTGTGGCTGATATTGTCTGGAACCGATTCAAGCCTTTGATGGAAATCACATCAGTCGGTACGCTTCTGAAATCGGTGCAAGATCCCGTTGATCCCAGTGAGCTGCTGAGTGCAGAAGTAGAGCTCAATGCAGAAGATATTGCGTTTAAAGAAGAGTTGGCAGAATGTGCGGAAGATGAACGGGCAGAAAAACTGTTGGTTTATTTGAAGCAGCAATTGGCCAAAGCATTGCAATTAATGCCCGATGAAGTAGATGACACTCAGCCATTGATTGATATGGGTATAGATTCGCTGCTGGCCGTGGAATTCAAGAACCGTGTGACTAAAGTGACCGAAGTGGAGCTGCCAGTGGTGCGTATGCTGGGTGGTGCCAATCTTCGGGATGTATCCCAATGGATGGCAGAAGGATACGGCGCGCAAGTAGACGGAGCCTCAGCAACGGATCAACAGGACGAGGACGACGCGCTGGTTGAAGGTGTGCTATGAGTGCAGAGCATGCAGTGAAGCAGTTACTTCAGCCCCATCTGGATAAGGGGCTGGAGCTATGGCTGGAAGGAGACGCGTTACGCTTTAAAGCTCCCAAGGAGCTGATGACGCAAGACTTGGTGGCCATTCTGAAGGCTAACAAGCCTGACATTTTGGCATGGCTTCAGGATGAAGCCAGTCAATCTCAAGTGGTACAACAGGCAGAATTGATAGACGAATACCCCCTGGCGTTTACCCAGGGAGCTATCTGGATGTTGTATAAATTTGCTCCCAACAGCCCTGCTTACAACACCACCTTTGCCTGTACTTTGGCAATGGATGTAGATGAAGGTGCAGTTAGGCAGGCGTTTCATGCTTTGCTTGTGCGGCATCCGGTGCTGCGCTCTACCTTTACTGATACCGAGCATGGCCCGCGGCAAAGAGTGTGGAGCCACATAGAAACTCCGTTGAGCATTATCGACGGTAGTCAGTGGGATGCTGCGGAATTACAGCGACAGCTGGATCAGGAGGCAGATGCTCCGTTTGATCTTCAGAATGAATCCTGCTTGCGTGTTAAAATCATCAAGAACAGTGTTCAGGGTGACATCCTGATTGCCACCATACAGCATGTGGGCGCAGATTTATGGGCGTTGCTGGTGGTAGCGCAGGACATTAAAACCTTTTATGGGAAAGCGGCAAAAGGTGAGCCGCTTTCAGTGCAACCGGCAGCCGCTACATACCGTCAGCATGTGGAATGGCAGCAGTCATTCATGGACAGCGCTCGAGGAAAAAAAGAACGCTTTTACTGGAAGCAGCAATTAAACGGCGCGCCGTTAACGGTCTCTCTGCAACAAGACAAGCCTCGCCCACCCGTGCTGCAACTGCAAGCCAAGACCATAAAGCAGATCGTTGAGAAGGATCAGTATCAAGCGGTCAAGCAGTTTTGTAAACAAAACAGCATAACTCCTTTTGTCTTCGTGCAATCCGCTTTCCAGCTTTTGGTTCACCACCGATCCGGTGCCCAAGATTTTCTGGTAGGTACGCCGACCATGGGTCGTTCGCGTAAGGGCATGGATGAGGTCGTGGGGGATTTTGCTAACCCGGTGGTGCTGCGTGCATCGGTGCAGCCAACACAGACACTGGGTTCTCTTTTCAGTCACGTTAAAAAGACGCTTCTGGCGGCGATGGAGCATCAAGAGTGTCCATTCCCTATTGTGGTTCAGGATTGTAACCCACCAAGAGACAGTAGCCGTACGCCATTATTCCAGTTGATGTTTGTGTGGCATCAGGGCAACGCCGACATGATGCCCAAAGATGGTTTTATCAAAGATGTGTTGCCGATGTCGGGCCCCCGTGGAGCGCCGTACGATTTGATGCTGGCGGTGAGCGATCTGGGTGATCATTTCGAACTAAACTGGACCTATCAGACCAGTTTATACAATCACGATACGGTGAACCAGATAGCGCTGGATGTTAAGCGTATCATGAGCGTTTTTCTGCAGATTGATGGTGATACCTGCATCCACAGTTTGTTAAGTGATATACCTGGCAGCGCAGAGTCCAGTGATCGCAAGGCCAGAGAAAGTGCTCTGGATCAAGAGGTCGCCGCACTGGAACCAAGTCTTCAAGGCATGAAGTTCAGGTCTTTGTTGGATCAGGATATGCAGGGTGCTGAGTTCAAGCGTATCGTTGTTGAGTGCAGTAACCAAGTTGGCGCTTCGATACGTCCGGTGCTTCAAACCAGTTATCACGACGTTGTGTGTCTACCGCGGATGCCAACGTTGTCGAATGGCGATATAGACTATTGGGCGCTGCGTCAAATCAGTGCGGTGAATGTGCAGCGTTTGTCGCAGCAACTGGCAGACAAAGACTTGGGCAGTGATGATCTGATTGTTGTTCGCAGTCGAAAATTACTTCCGACCTATTCCAAGGATGATTTGGAGGGGCAAGCAGGCTCGAAGCCAGTGTCTACGCCTGTGCAGTCCATTGATTTGCAGAGTAGGCCTGATGCATGGATGGTAGGGGAGTCATTCCAACATGCAGAAGGTGCACCAAAGCATCTGTTCGAAGCTTTGCAGAATACGGCTAGACAATATCCAGAGAAAGGTTTTCTGTTTGTTGATGGCGACGGTCAGGAATCTCTCTATACCTATGCCCAGCTGGAGCAGGATGCCTATGCAGCGGCAGAAGGATTGCGGCGGTCCGGTGTAAATGCTGGCGAAATCATGTTGCTACAAATGCGTTTTGATCGCAGATTTTTTGCGGTGTGGTGGGGTGCTATTGTGTCAGGCATTCGCCCATTGGTGGTGGCCACGCCTGAGCACTATCACGAACGCAACGGTGTGGCACAAAAGCTCTATAATGTTTCTCACAATTTTGATCAATTGGTCATCGCGGCAGATCGAGAGCGAGTTGAAGATTCCCGTCGTTGGTTAGGTGAAAGCAAGCAGGTAATTGATGCGGATGCCTTGTTGGAGCATGAAGCTCAATACAAACCGGAGCGGTTGAGTACAGATCCGGTGGCTTTTCTACAGCTTACTTCAGGCAGTACAGGTACACCTAAGGCAATTCAGATTACCCATCATGGCATCCTTCATCATGTGGCGTCATCTGCCCGGTTTAATGGTTACAGCAGTGATGATGTCAGTCTGAACTGGCTACCCTTCGACCACGTGGTTCCGATTCTAACCACACATCTCAAAGATATTGTGCTGGGTATTCAGCAGGTGCAGCTGCCTACAACGGTGGTTTTGGCTGATCCGGTTCGGTGGCTGCACACCATGTCCCGCTATCGGGTAACCTTCAGTTGGGCACCCAACTTTGCTTTCCAGCGAATTATTGATGCTCTGAAAGGCTCGGCTTCTCTTCAAGGGCTGGATCTCAGTTCCGTAAAAATTCTGATGAACGCAGGTGAACAGGTTTTGGCACCGGTAGTGGCAAGTTTTACGGCTGCCCTAAAGCCCTTTGGGCTTCACCCCGATGCCGTGCAGCCTGCTTTTGGTATGGCTGAAGCCTGTACCTGTATGACCTACAATAATCACTCGTCTACGCAGTTGTCGGTGCATTTCAGGCCCACTAGCGATCTGTCCGTGGTTGATGTGGTAGAGGCCAATAACGCCAGTCATGGCTTTGTGGATTTGGGGCCAGTTATACCTGGTGTGGAAGTGCGCATTACTGATGACAAAAATCAGTTGGTGAAAGAAGGTGTCATTGGCCGTATGCAAATTCGCGGGCCTGTGATCACTCCAGGTTACCTGAATAACCCTGATGCAAATGCTGAAGCCTTTGTCGGTGATGCTTGGTTCAATTCCGGCGATCTGGGGTTTATCTGGAATAAGCGCCTGATTCTTACCGGCCGCGAAAAAGAAATGATCGTGGTGAACGGCGCAAACTTCTATTGCTTTGAGCTGGAGCAGGCTGCCAGCAAGGTTGCAGGTGTGTTGCCGACCTTTGTTGCGGCCACAGGTGTCAATCTCAATCAAGGTGGAAATGACGATTCGCTAGTGTTGTTCTATGTAGCGGATGATGACGCCGAGCGCACGGCGATGGAACGTCAGATCATTGCCAGGGTGGCGGAGAGCTTTGGAGTGGTTGCTCACTATGCTATCGCGGTGAAGCGAGACGAATTCTACAAAACGACAAGTGGCAAGATCCAGCGTGGGCAGTTTAAAAAGCTGTTCGAGTCGGGGTTTTATGATGATGACGTTACGGACTTTGATGTTCGACATCGCTCTGCGCAGGCCCTGGTTGATACCGTATTTGCCCTAGACACCTATGTAACCAAAGTGGATTCTGATGGCGTGGCTGCGCCAAAGGTGATGATGCTGGATGAAGCTGAATCCAACGGTTTATCCTTGGCTTTGCTGGAACCACTGATAATTGATTTGGGCGTATACGGCGGCGAGCTGGCTGGCGCGCCCGATTCACTTTTTGAATTCACACAATTGCTGAAGCGCGTTGGTGACGTATTGTCTCACGCGCAGGGTCAGCATCCGATATCCATCTGGCTGCAGTCTGATACTTCAGATGTGCTGAAGTGGATAAAACCATTGGTTGAGACCTTGCGCCAGGAAACCGGTATGGGGCAGCTTTCATGCTTGGTAAGTGCTGCCGCTGAAGTGCCAGTGATTCCCGCGCCGGGCACTTCGGTGTGGCAGGACAAGGGTTTGCATTATCAGCAGCTCCTGACCAACGTGCCGCAAAGCCCAATGCCCAATGATTTGATTGCACGTCGAGGCACCTACCTGATAACCGGTGGCTTGGGTGGCTTGGCTGAGCCTTTATGTGATTATCTGATTCAACAACGTAAAGCCTGTGTTTTACTGAGCGGTCGTACATCGCTTGAATCTGACCCTCGTCGCCAATCACGCTTCAATCAGCTAGCGGCACGATTCGGCGCAAGTAATATTCATTACCTGTGCCTGTCTGACTGGAATGTCTCCACTATAGAGCGTTCAGTTGCAGACGGGCTCAAGATTGCAGGGCGTACCCAGTTAGACGGAGTTTTCCATCTGGCCGGCCATATGGATATGGCTCCATTGCAATCTATAACCGCATCACACTGGTCAGGGGTCATGCAGGCCAAAGCTGAAAGTGCTTTGGCAATCGCCAGTTACCTGCAAGCCAACTGGCCGCGCAGCGTACTGGTTCAATATGGTTCACTCAATAGTTATTTTGGTGGGCAGGCGGCGGCGGCCTATAGTGCAGCCAATGCTGTGCAGTCAGCGGTTACAGATCATCTGAATATCAACACTTCGGTACGTAGCTGGTGTTTGAACTGGAGTGTATGGCAGGGTGCTGGTATGGCCGCGCAATTCACCTCAGCTGAATTGCAGATGGCGCGCAATAAAGGGTTTTTACCACTAAATACCCAGCAGGACTCCAAGCTAATACAGCGATTGCTGCAATTAGCACCCGCCAATTACTTTGTTGGTCTTGATCCGTCAAACCCCGAAATTCAGGGTCAACTCAGCCCGGCCAATCGATCCATTGAGCAAATAGATCTGTTTGCGGACGTTAGCCGTTGTCAGCAAGCTGATGGGGTGCGTTCGCTGTTACAGGCAATATCGCCTGTATTAATGCCCCATGCTCATACACCCCTATGGCAAGTTCATCTCACAGCAGAGCCGTTCGAGCGATCTGCAGACGGCGTGGTGTTAGTGGAGCGCTTGCAGCAGCAGTTATCCCAAGCAGATGAACAGGGTGAAGCGGCTGCCAACCAAATAGAGAAAGATCTTGCTGCAATCTGGAGCGATGTGCTTGGGCGCCCTGTCACTGATGTGTCCCGCTCGTTTTTCGAATATGGTGGGCATTCGATTAATGCGACCCAAGTTGTCTCGGCTATCAACAATAAGCTGGGGCTGCCGATTTCGGTGGCCAATCTGTTCCAGTACCCCACTATACGTGAGCTGGCGCAGATTGCTGGGTCATCTGTGGCAGATAACAGTTTGGCGCTGACCTTGAGCGAATGCATTAAGCGCGGCGACCGTTACAGGCTGGATGTGATTAACCCCGATGTGTCCAGCCCTATCAAATTGGTGTATTTACCTACGGCGTTAGGGTTATCCGGCGCTTATGGTCAAATGGTAGCAAATTTATCAGGCTATCAAAGCTATGCGGCCAGTATGCCTGCCGCAGATGCCTCCCAAGCAGAGTTGTCCCAAGTGGCCAGTCGATTTATAGAGTTGTTAGCCGGTGCTGGGCTTGTCGGTGAGCAAACGATCTTGGTTGGCTGGTCTATGGCCGGGGTCCTTGGTTATGAAATTCTGCGTCAGCTTTCAAAGGGTTACGATAGCCTGCCCAAGCTAATCATGTTGGACAGCGGTTTTGCCGATGGTTTGCATGAGATCACATTTGACGAAGACTTTCAGCGTTTGATGTTTGCAGTTGAGTTAGGGCTCAGTATTGATAAGTATGCTGACTTTAATCAGCAGGAGACCCACAACAAAAAGTTACAATGGCTGCAACAATATCTAGAAACAATTGCAATTGAAGTTACTGAGGAAATGTTGGTAGAGTGGTGGGAAGCCTATTATAAACGCTTGAAATGCTTACTCAGCTATCAAATAGAGGGTGAGTTGGTGGATGCGGACATAAGCTTGTTTAAAGCGGCTTTGCATACACATGGTCGCGATGACTTGGGCTGGAATGATAACAATAACCGAATCAAATGGACGTTGATTCAGGCTGATCATCAGGGCATTGTGAAGCAGCCTGAAACGTTCCAACGGATACGCGAACATTTGGCATAAGAGAGAAGGTCAATGGGAAACATTGTGCGACGATCTGGGAATCCCCTGAACTGGATAGCGAAAGCCTGTTCCATGCTGGGCATCGTTTTGGCTTCGTCTGTTACTGTGGCCGCTGGAATCTCACCTGCAAGCAGTTGTAATCCACTGGCAGTCGAAACATGCGGGTTGCCATTTCCTAGTGATGTCTTCCGAAATACAGTAGGGCGCTATAATTTCTCAGATACGATACTGGATAAGCGCACCAGTGGTAACGTGCGTACGTTGTTGCCTGCCCGCATTCAGTTTCCTGCATCATTTCAACCATCCAAAATCTTTAACGACAGCACCGGCTTTTCGGCATTGGGTCCAGTACTGTTTGAACTGAATGACTGGCCGCTGTCCGACATTCCGAAAGATGGCGAGGGTTACCTGCATGTGTATAACATGAGGACAGGTGCTCGCGTGCCTATGGTTGTCTCCTTGAGTGACGCCGCACAGCCTGAGCGCGACCTTCGTGAAACTCGACCAGTGATCATTGGCTGGCCTCGCAGCCGTCTGGAGTTCGGGGAGAAATACATTGCTGTGCTGTATAAATCCAGTCTCAATGCCGGCTTCTACAGTAACAGTGGAGTGGAGTTATTTACTCCGTCCGAAGGGGTTCAGAAAGCGCTTGCTGGCAATGCTGGCTGGCTCTTGAATTATGTGTACGGCACGCCCATATCGGCGATGGAAAGCATCGGTGTTGATAAGAACGATGTGCTGTCCTTTACCTGGTTCACCGTGCGTAAAGAAAGTGAAGTCGTGGATCCGATGATGAGCATGGTGAACGCCGCTTTGGCCTATCCCAATTACATCCGTAATTTGCAAGCGACCACCGCATTGGGCGATCCCGATTACGGCTTGGTGACGTTGAAAGGTGATGTGTCTCTGGTGAATTTCCGTTCACCGGATGGTGGTGTTTATCCTCCTTATCAATATATCCCAGATGCATCCCGTCGAGTGACTGATTTTGTTCTGACCCTGCCGAAATGGGACAAGGCCGAGCCAATCCCTATCTCTGTTTGGGGTCATGGCTTGGGTAATTTCAAGGAGTTGACTCGCTCGGGATACATTATGGGCGACCGCTTAGGTGTGGCCACTATCGCGATCGATCATCCGAATCATGGCTCTAGAGTGACAAACTTTGATTCGCTGAAAGAACCCCATATTTCCCTGGCGGTGACTTCGCCATTAACCATTATGCAGTTGTTAGGTATGTTTGTGCAGGCGACAGTGGATCACAATGTGGTGATCAGCAGTGCCAAGTACAGCCTGCCTCAGGTGTTGGCTAACTGGAGCAACAGCGATTATCCCAACATCCCTGCGCTTGATGGTTCTCGCATCATGTTTGACGGTATGTCCCTTGGTGCCATGTTAGGGGTGGCTATTGGTGCTACAGCACCGGAGCTGGATGGAGCCTATCTGGTAAACGGTGCCGGAAGTATGATGCAGATTTTCTCTGAATCCACTTTTTGGGATGATTTCACCAGTAACGTTATACCTCAGAATATGAGTGGTGCTGAGCTGACCTTCGTACTGGCAATGATGCAGCACTATGTGGATATCGGCGATGGTAATAACTTTGCGCATCTGTATCGCAACCCGCCGCAAGGTCGTAGCCCTCGCCCTATCGGAATGCACTATTCCCTGGGTGATGGCAGCATGACCAACGATGCTACTCGCGCTACAGCCGAGATCAGTGATTTGCCTTTGTTGAAAGAGGTAATTGAGGCAGAGCCAACCCTGCGTTTTGGCGATGAAGGCCTGGATGGTTTCGAAAATGGGTTTGGGTTGGTGCAAAGTGGCTTTGGCTTGGCAGCGGCGGATGAGACCCTTAATGCCTTGCGTGAATTCGATATTGGTAACACCTTGGGTTTGGATGATGTATCAGTGCTGAGTGGGCTGCTTGGTGTAGACGGCAATATCCCGGAAGGTGTTCCATTTGCCGATTACTTGGGGCCGCTGCTAGGTCAGAATGATGCCAACAGCATCGATAATATTGTAAGTGCCATCTATGAAGGCGAAGCTGATGATTTTCTGACCCACTTTAATCGTGGTGGTACGGCTGCCGTTCATCGTGCAATCGACTGGCGCTGTGAAGTGATGAATCTTGATACAGAGCGTTGCAACGCTGCAAAGCAGCTGGCAGTGGAAGATGCAGAAAATGGTGGTGGTCTGGGAGATATCATTCCAGGCGGAACCGGTGATCAGACGGATCAGATCGGTGATATGATCAATGAAGGTTTGAGTAATATCCAGGTTACAGAAGGCAGCGCCGGTGCTATTGAATGGGTTATGCTGATTATGCTGGGCTTGATCTTTGCGCATCGCCAATATCGGGCTGGGGTAGTGCCAGTTCGAGTGCGGCGCTCTGATCGAGGCGCTCGTGACTGATTCCCGTTTGGGAGTATTAGCCCAAGGCTATGAGAAATTGGTTGGCTCACCGCGGATCAGGGTAATGGCAGCGGCAATTGCCTCTGCTGTTACTTGGTTTTGTTGGGCTTATTGGGCTAACCGCGAAGATCCAAATCAGGCGTTGCTTTCAGGCTTGTTCCAAGGTGGCGTTAACTTTATTACCACCGCATTTGGCAGTGCGCTGCTGGAGGCGCTGTACAATCGAATTGGTGATCATTCCCAAGGGCGTGCGATGTGTGTGGTGATTGTCAGTTCAGGGTCGCTTGTGATGATGTTGTGCGCACACTGGCTGGCATCGACCCCCAATATCCTTCTTACCGTTCTTCCGGTATACACAGTTGTTATTCTCTATTGCAGCTCCTATATATTTGGCTTACACAAAATAAAAAATAAATATGAAACAGAAGAAGTGGCAGTGCAGTAAAGCGCTTTCTTGTTTTGGGTTGGTTTCACTACTGTATTCAACGCATTTACAGGCAGAAATAGGCGAATTTTCAGGTTGGCTCAACGGTCAGGGGCGGTATTACGCTGAGACAGGGGAGTCGGTTGAGGAACAGGCCTATCCTTCGGCGGCATTTCAGATTAACTATAATCAGACTCTTTCAGACAATGATCAGTTGATAGTCAGTCTTTTCGGGCGCGGCGATTCTGTGGACGACGAGCGGAACTACCTGGATGCCCGTGAGTTTCTGTGGCTGCACCAAAGTGATGATTACCAGTTCAGGTTAGGGGTGGGTCAAGTCAGCTGGGGCGTCAACGAGCTGTTTAAGATTACTGATCTTATTAATCAAAAAGATCGGGCAGAGTTGCCGTTTCAGCGTAAGCTTGGGCAACCTATGGCGTCGGTGTCCTTCTATTGGGGCGATGATCTGATCGAACTCTATACTTTGTATGATGTGCGAAAAGCATGGTTTCCTGGCGAAGATGGGCGTATGCGTTACCCCATTTTGGTTGATCCGGATGAGCAGGAGTACGATCGTGGGAAAACCGGGCGCTGGGACTTTGCTGCGCGCTGGAAAACCCGTCTGGGTGATATGGACGTGGGGCTTTCCCACTTCTACGGGGTCACCCGTGACCCTTATTTTATATTCAATTACGACTTTGCCGATCCTTATTTGATACCCGTTTACGAGAAAGTGAATCAGACCTCAGTAGATCTGGTGTACCCCTGGCAGGATGTGCTGCTCAAATTGGAGGCAACATATCAGACAGGGAACCTGGAGCAGTTTGAATCCGTGGCGGCCGGTTTGGAATATACATTTGGTGGTGTCTTTGATTCAGAGCTTGATCTAAGCTGGTACGTGGAGGCTATCTGGGATAGTCGTGATCATATTTATGCAAGCTTGTTCGATCATGATGTCGGTGTGGCTGCCCGTTTGGCATTCAATGATGCCAGAGATAGCAATCTGATTTTGGGTGTAGTGGCTGATTACGAGTACAGCGAGGCCTTTGGCTATTTGTTCTTCACCAGCAACTTTGGTGAGAGCTGGACGCTGAACGTGACGGGCCAGTATTTTATGGCGAATGAGCCAAGGCTCGATCCTAATGATTTCCCTGAATTTCAGGGCTTGGTTGATAACGTTGAGGCGGGTAATTACCCCATACCCGAAGAAATCATCAATGATGTATTGGCAGCCTTTGATGGCACATCGATCAGCCAGAAACAATATGAAATAATGGTAGAGCGGTTGGGCGAGATTTCTGCTGGTAATGGAGATTATTTTGACCAGGTGACAGATTACGATGCCGCCGCCCAAACGATATTTGATCTGTTAAGGATTTCAGATAATTCTCAGAAAATGAACCTGATTGAGCGGGATGGCTACATACAGGTCGATGTTTTTTACCACTTTTAGGGAGTGAGAATTATGATGCGACGCTTTTTGTGCCTAGCGGCACTGGTAGCCAGTAGTCAGTTAATAGCTGAACCCTTGACCGGGCTTCAGATCGTTGAAAAAGCCAAGCAGAATGGAAAAGGTTTTAAGGATCTTACTCATACTGTAAAAATGGTGTTGGTGGATGAAGGTGGTGATCGCACTGAGCGTGAGATGCTCATGAAAGCCATGACTGAGAGTAATGGTGACAGTTATAGCCTTTCCATTTTTACAGCGCCACAGCGTGAAAAGGGCATCTCTCTGCTGACCGTGGCCGAGAAATCGTCCAGTGATAAGCAGTATTTGTACCTGCCTTCTACTCGCCGTGTGAAGCGGATTACCAGCTCTAATAAAGGCTCATCGTTTCGAGGTAGTGAGTTTACATTCGAAGATCTATCCGATCAGAAAACAGAGGATTATCGTTTCGAGCTGGTGAAGGAGGAGCCTTGTGCAGCGCAGACCTGCTTTGTTGTTGATCGTTTCCCTAAATCTGATGATTCCAGTTACAGTAAAACTCAGCTCTGGATTGATTCAGAATATTTTAGGCCTATTAAGGCTGAATTCTATGATCGTGACAACAAACAGCTAAAAACCATGCAAACGGAAGGCTATGAGTTGTTTGAAGGGCAGTACTGGAATCCAAAACAGATAACCATGACGAATCATCAAACCGGTAAGAGTACGCAGATGATATCGCTGGAGTTGAAGATGAATACTGGGCTGCGCAGCTCTGAATTTACTGAGTTGGCGATGCGCAACTGGCGTTAAAATAGTAATTCCAGAACGCTGTATGTTCCTCTTATTTATGTGTTCCTTTGTGTAGGAGCGTCTTACTCGGAAGCTTCCAAGTGTAGATGCTCCATATCAAAGTCAATGTC
Organism: Ketobacter alkanivorans; assembly: GCF_002863865.1. Lineage (NCBI taxonomy): Bacteria > Pseudomonadati > Pseudomonadota > Gammaproteobacteria > Pseudomonadales > Ketobacteraceae > Ketobacter > Ketobacter alkanivorans. Next base: position 4,243,383 of record NZ_CP022684.1, read on the forward strand.
CGTACTGTTGTTGCTTTGCGGGCCGTAGTTTTTCTTGAATTCTCTCGGCGATTCCCCTGTCCATTTCTTGAACGCTTTGCTGAATGCAGATGAATCGCAGAAGCCGAGCATCAATGCAATCTCTGTAATGCACTTATCACTTTTGGTGAGATAGTTGATTGCAAACTCTCTTCTCAGCAGATCCAGTTCGTTCTGAAAATTGGTGCCCAGGCTGTTCAGTTGGCGGCGCAGCGTACGGCCGCTCATACCGAGTTTGCGGGCAGCTGTTTCCAGTGAAGGGAATGCACCGGCACTTTGAATTAAAACCAATCGTAATTTTTTGGGTAGGTAATTCAGGTTGATTGGTGGCACTGTCTTTAAAAAGTCTTGTTCAGCCATGCGAGCAATACCTTTGTTGGCCAGCAGTAGCTCCCGTCGTGCCAGCTTCTTTGATACAGAAAAATCACAATGTTCCGCCTCGAAGCGGATTTTGCAATTGAAGTATCGCTTGTAGATCTTCTCGTATTCGGGTGCGGCGTACGGAAAGGCAATACAGTCTGGTTCGTACTCCTTACCTAAAAGGAACTGCAAAATGTTTTTGAAATTCACCATTATCGATTCAAAGAAAAAATGGGAATAGGGCGCAAGTGGAATACATTCTATGATCCGAATACCAACGGTGGATTCTGTTTCGTAGTATTCCATGGTGAACGGAGGAAATGCTTTTTCACACAGGCGACACGCTGCTTGCAAACACTCTGAATAAGTTGGCTGTGCCATAGCTGACACGCCCGCCATGCCGTGGCAGGTGAGCCTCATTTGCTGGCCGACTGCTAATCCGCCGTAGGGCATGTTCAACTCTTTGAGTGAAACTTCAACGAGTTTTAAAACTTCGTTGAGAGAGTATGGGCGGGAGTTGTCACAAAGGTTATCAAGGTCAACCCCTGACTTCCTGCTCAGTTCGGTGCGTTTGATGCCAAGCTGCTCTGGCAGTTCCAGATAAGCTGCAATGTATTCAGGCAAAACTATAGGTGTGTCTCTATCCATAATCTTGTTCTTTTTATTTGGACTTCAACATTAAGTATATGAGAGTTCGAGAGTTAAATGTTACTGCTTAAATGTATGTACTTAGTCATTCTATGTCTCACTTCCGTTACAAACCAACGTGCATTGTTAGCTTTAGTGGCCAATTGAGCCATTTTTATGGCCACCCTTATTGAACGGTTGCGTAGCTAGTATATTTGAAGTGGACGTGTTTTTAACGTTCTGATTTGATTGGTGATTAATATTTATATAGTTGTAAGCTATAAGGTGTTCAATGAGGAAGGCTGGCGCTGTGTTGGTGGCCGATTTTTACAACAGTTGCGCTGTTGGTGAGGGTGGTTACGTTCGTGTATTGATCTGTGCCGCTGTTTGGTTGTTCAGATGGTTGTACATTGCATGTCTCATAACGATTAAAACTGATTAGTAATTATGCAATGTTTCTTGGGAATCCTAATGAGGTTATGTAAATGAAAAAGTTATCGCTGCTGGACGATTTGTTCCTATGGCTTGAGCGAAGACATCAGCCTATGCATGTGGCGGGCTTGTTGATTTTTGAATATCCCAAAGATGCGCCTGCTAACTACGTTAGCCTGGTGGCCGAGCAGATGCGGGCCTGCAATGAGCCAACCTATCCTTTTGATCAAAGATTGATTGAGCGCTGGAGCGGCAACTGCTGGGAGCATGATCCAGCCTTCGATATTGATCACCATTTTCGTCATGTGGCTCTACCTAAACCCGGCGGTATCAAAGAGTTACTCCAATTTATCTCTATTGAGCACAGTAACTTGCTGGATCGCAGCCGCCCTTTGTGGGAATCCTATTTAATTGAGGCGATGCATGGTCGCCACTTTGCCATGTACACCAAGGTTCATCACTCCGTTTTGGATGGTGTTTCCGCTATGCGCACTACCATGCGTATGTTGGGGAATGATCCCGCTGAGCGGGACATGCTTCCGATTTGGCAAATGCCTCCGTCTCCAAGAATGCTGGGGGAGAAGCCAGCAGAGGGGCTGATGTCTACATTGCGGATGGCTGGTTCGGTGGTGGGTGGACAGTTATCCACCATCAAGCCGGTAGCGAGCGCGCTTTATGACACCATTCAGGCGGCCCGGAAGAATCCTGAGTACGCGAATGTGTTTAAAGCGCCAGCCTGCCGTTTAAACCAACCGATTACCGGTTCGCGCCGTTTTGCGGCTCAGTCATTTGAGCGCTCCCGGCTTAAGTCTATAGCTGAGAAAACCGGCTCGACCACCAACGACATAATCCTGGCAATGTGCGGTTCGGCGTTACGGCATTATTTGCAATCTTACGATGCGCTTCCGGATTTGCCGTTGGTGGCAATGGTTCCGGTGTCCTTGCGTAAGGACGACAGCATCGGTGGCAATCAGGTAGGGGTTATTCTGGCCAATCTCGCAACTCACTTGAAGGGTAGCCTGAATCGTTTAGGGGTAATCAAGCAATCGGTTGATGAGGCAAAGGATAAGTTTCAGCGTATGAGCAAGGAGGAGGCAGTCAACTACACGGCTCTGACGCTCGCCCCCAGTGGGCTGACGCTGTTGACCGGTTTGATGTCTAAATGGTTGGCCTTTAACGTGGTGATTTCGAATGTGCCTGGCCCATCTGGGCCACAATACTGGAATGGAGCCAAGCTAGAGCGTTTTTATCCTGTATCGGCCATTGTGAACAATATGGCTCTGAACATCACCATTATAAGCTATGAAGACAGGCTTGAGTTCGGCATAGTTGGCTGCGGTCGGACCTTGCCCAGCATGCAGCGATTATTACAGTATCTGGATGATGCCTTGATTGAGTTGGAAGCGGATCTGGGCCTATCCCCGCCTGCGAAACCGGTTAAAAAACGGGCTAGAAGAATCCACAAGGAGAGGGCTGAATAATTAATAAGTGACTGAATGTGCACTGAATTAGGTTTGCTGTAGATGTGATATGAAAGCCTTTTGTCTCGATCATATGGGCATATAAATTCAGTTGGTCAGTTGTATTTATTACTTGCGCTCCTGTAACCCCTCAATTACAGTGTACATATGTACACGGATATTGAGGGATTTACATGAATAATGAACTGGCTCCCAAACCATCTACTGAGCGGCAGTCTAAGTCAGGCTTATCGCCGACACACTGGCTGTTTGGCATATTTTCTCTGTTCCTGCGTTCCAGTGGTGAGCTGACCCGGGTGGTTGGCGAAATGCATCATACATGGCGCGATTCTCCGCTGCCTTGGGATCGCTCCCATGAGGCGGATATCAGCAAGGCGCCGAAGCCGTATCTGTGGATTAAGCTGCTGTTTGAACACAGTGCCAACAAGCTGCACAGCGCGCTGGATCATATTCCTACTGATCGTGTGTCCCAGCCTTTGCATCGCGTTCGCAGTGCCGTAAACGGTGTGATGGGGGATAAGTTGCAGGAGTGGAATCATCCTCTGGCACTGCATACTGAGCTGGTGGATGAGCATGGTCATGATGTGAGCCTGCCTGCGATTAAGGCACAAAGTCCGGCGGGTGTGGTGATTTTTATTCATGGTTTGTGTTTGAGTGAAAGCGACTGGCATGGCCATCATAATCGACAATTTATTTCAGAGCTGCGTGAGCAAGGTTATGGCATTGCATGGTTGCGCTATAACACCGGGTTGCCGATCTGGGAGAATGGGCGCTTGTTGGCTGAGTTTTTGGAAGGCCAGTGGTGCGAGGGTGATCAGGATAAGAGCCTGCGTCTAATCGGGCACAGTATGGGTGGGCTGCTGGTGCGCAGTGCCTGCCATTTTGCTGGTGAGTCCGGGCATCACTGGTTGCAGTCTTTAACCCATGCGGCGTATCTGGCGACACCTCATGACGGCGCGCCGATGGAAAAAATCGGCAATATGGCCAACTCGATATTGGGTGTAACACCGTATTCTCGCCCATTGATGGCGCTGGGCAATATCCGCAGCCTGGGCATTCGCAGCCTTCGACATGCCAATGTCACTGAGCCCCATGATGGAACCCATCAACAGCTGCCTTTGCCCTTTTATGAAAACTGCGAGCATCTATTGCTTGGGGCACGTAAGTTCTATGAGCCTACCAATCGCTGGCTGGGTGATGGTCTGGTACCAGAAGAAAGTGCCATGGGTGGGCCTCATTTCCCCGCTGAGCATGCACAGATACGGCGAATGATGCTGGATGATGTGGGTCACATTACATTACTGCAAGATGAACGTTTGTACGATCAATTGCGCAGTTGGTTGAATTAGAACTCAAAAGCAATTTGGTTCTGGGGTGCGGACTCGTGATCCCGGAATCGAACGCCGACGCCGAGCAGGCGTACAGCAAGCTGTTTGCGTTTAAAGGCTTGATCAAATAGTTCGCGGTATGTGTCCAGGGATGGACTGCCTGCGCAGCATTCCATGGTGGTGCTGGTGAAGTCGGAAAACTTCAGTTTAACAAAGGCCTTTTTAATGGGCTGATTGCGGTTGGCTTTCTTCAGGCGCAGTTCCAGTTTTTCTTTCAGTTCCGGCAGTTTCTTCTGGCAGGAATCGATGTCTGGCAGATCACTAGGGTAAGTGTGCTCAACGCTGACGGACTTGCGGGTAGAGCGCGCCTCTACCGGACGTTCATCGATGCCATGGGCCAGCCGGTGCAGATAATCCCCAAAGTTACCTACTTTTTCCACAAAGCTGAAACGGTCATAACGGCGAATATCCGCGCAGGTGCGGATTCCCATATTGTGTAATCGCTGCGCCGTTACTTTGCCTACACCATGGAGCTTTTCGATGGGTAAGTTCTGTATAAACTGATCGGTGTCTTTGGGTGGAATGACCCATAAGCCGTCTGGTTTATTCCAGTCGCTGGCAATCTTGGCCAGAAATTTGTTGGGCGCTATTCCTGCTGACACGGTGATGCCTACCTGAGCGCGGATCTGCTTGCGCATGGCCTCTGCCATGCGGGTGGCGCTGCCCTGATAATGTGGCTGCGCGCTGACATCCAGATAGGCCTCATCTAAAGAAAGCGGTTCAATGATGTCGGTGAAGCGGTGGAATATCCGATGGATCTGCTGGGAGACCTCTTTGTAGTAATGGATTCGCGGCGGGATGATGATGAGATCCGGGCATAGCCGTTTTGCGTAAGCAGAGGCCATGGCCGAACGTACGCCGTATTTCCTTGCCTCATAGTTGCAGGTAGCAATAACACCCCTGCGCCCAGGATCACCACCTACGGCGACGGGGCGCTGGCGCAGCTTGGGGTCATCCCGCATTTCAACAGCAGCGTAAAAGCAATCGCAGTCGATATGTATGATTTTTCGATTCATGGCCTGGGTATTTTTTCAAAAAATTCTTTGCCAAATGAGCAGGCTTGATATACTGTAAAAGTATACAGTAAAACTGATAAAGCGAAACCCATTTATTTCCGCGCCCAGAGGCCTTGGAGAGATCAATATGAAATCAGTCGGTTCGTCGATCGAGCAACAGCACCAACAACGTACTGTTCAGTTGTCTGATGTATCTCTGTCTCATGCGCAGTTTATGCATTGGATTGCGGAGTTTAATCAGGCGACGGGTAGCTGGCCTGATCTCGATCAGGTTCAAGCAGCGCCACTATTTGAGCAGGCGTTGTTGGATGATCTTCAGTGCTGGAGCCTGGTTGCTTGGGATGCAGAAGAGCACCTGGTAGCAGTAGAGCAGTGGATTAGCCTGCCGGTAGTGGGCTCTGTTGCGGCAGGAGTGCCTATTGAGGCCATTGAGAACCATCAGGGGCAGCTTTCGTTGCCGCTGAACCTGTTTCGCGAGCGGCCGACGTATCTGCTGCGTGTTCGTGGTGACAGCATGAAGGATGCTGGCATTTTAGATGGTGATCTGATTGCTGTTCGTAAAACAGAGAATGTTGGCGAAGGTAAGATTATTGTGGCTCGAGTGGATAATGAGGTAACGGTAAAACGGCTTAAGCTGGATGGCGGTCAGGTGGCGTTAATGCCTGAGAATGCGAATTATGAGCCTATTATGGTCGCACCGGAGGAGTTGGTGGTAGAAGGCTTGTTTGTAGGCGTTATCCGGGAGCGTAACCGTTTGCACTAAGGTGATGTGCAAACAGAACATTTTTCTCGCGCAGTAAAATCGACACCCATCAATTTTTACTGCCTCGTTAGGCTGCAGCCCACTGCAGCCTTTTTTTATGTGCCTGTTCTAGACCTCTGATGCTGATCGGACTACAGAAGCATCATGGCCAGTGCTGCTGCACCGCAAATCAGGCCTGCCAGGCCGAGCATTTTACTGGAATTGATTTTACTGCTGATTTCTTGTGATAACTGCTCGATAACATTGCCTTTCAGATCGCTGAGTTCTTGCTGGGCGATATCTTGAGCCACTACTCTGCTGACTTCCTCGGCTGCTTCTTTAGCGGTTTCACCTGCGGCTGCGGCCGATGTGAATTGGGCGATTTTCT